>CAZOBP010000213.1:0-4711 GCA_964577995.1 uncultured Anaerolineales bacterium | reverse complement strand
TGCGCTGGCAGGCCAGAGCCACAATCGGGGAAGCGAGGCGTTGGTACGACCTGCCTGAGGAGTAGCGGGCCAGGCGGAGAGGAAAAGACCTATGGAATCCCTGAATCCCCCGACCGAGTTGTTCATCCGCATTGAGGACTGCCTCGAACGCTTGCTCGACAGAAGTCGAGCGATCTGCGTCTTTCTGGCCGACATCAGCGGACAACTGATCACTGAGAAGGGAAAAGACGAGGAACTGGATAGCTCTGCTCTGGCGGCGGTGACGGCTGGCAACATGGCCGCAACTGCTGAAATGGCCAGACAACTGGGCGAACCAGTGCCCTTCTCCTATCTCTTCCACGAGGGACGAAGACGCAGTATCTACATCTCCGCAGTCGGCGAAACTTTTCTGCTAGTGATCGTTTTCGACGACATGACGCAAGTAGGGTTGGTGCGCATCTTTGCCAGGCTTGCGGTCAACGAACTGATCAGAGTTGCCGAGGAGATGGAGCCCTGGCTGGAGAGAGCAAGTTCGGTTGTGGACCGCGAGTTCGGCGGCGCGCTGGCTGAGGGACTGGATGAGGCCTTCATCTGAGCCGCACGGGCGACGGCGTTTCCTTCAGAGGGCAGGATGTTCATCAACTGGAAGATGCGCGAGATCAACCTCAAGATCGTGTACTACGGGCCAGCCCTCAGCGGCAAGACCTCGAACCTCGAGTACGTCCACTCCAGAACGAACCCCAACCTTCGCGGAGAACTTATCTCACTCAAGACCAGGGGAGATCGCACCCTGTACTTCGATTTCATGCAATTGGAGTTGGGACAAATCAGGGGACTCAAGCCCAAGTTCAATCTCTATACCGTGCCCGGCCAGCCGTGCTACGTTGCCAGTCGGAGGCTCGTGCTACAGGGAGCAGACGGCGTCGTGTATGTGGCCGATTCCCAGCTCAGCAGGCTCAAGGCCAACATGGAGACCATGCGCAACCTCGACGAGAACTTGCGGACGCTGGGCATAAATCCACTCGACTTCCCCGTTGTACTCCAGTATAACAAGAGGGACCTTGCAAGCATAGCTCCCGTGGCACTCCTGCGGATGCAGTTGGCGAGGGACGGCGTCCCCCAGTATCAATCGGTAGCCACCGAGGGCGTGGGAGTGCTGGAAACCCTCAAGGCAGCCATCAACCTAGTCGTGTCAAGGATATGACGATATGTCACAGGTATCTTTCGAACAGACCCTAGAGAAGATCAACCGCGCCGGCAGTTTCGAGGCGTCGGTGCTCGCCAGCAGCGACGGTCTGCCTATCGCCACAGTGCCCTCAGGGTATGATACGGATGTCACTGCCGCCATGGTGGCCCTGCTCGGAAGCGTGGCACAGCAGACACGAGACCACGTGGGCATGGCCCCACTGGACGAGGTCTCGGTCAGGGCCAGTGATCACATACGATTGGTCTGTCGCTGCTTCCAGATGGACGGCGAGGAGTTCATCCTGGCCGTGGTGATACCCCGCGAGCAGCGCTACCACAGACGACTGACCAACCAAGCCATCAGAGAGATCAGACTTGCATGGCGATCGATGATTGAGGACTGATCCCGTCAACCTCGGTTCAGTTCTTCTATCGGAGGCTGCAATCCCTGGTGCGCCCAGGAGCGTCTTCGGCGGAGAGATGATGGGGGCCGGTGATGGCCCGCGGTCCGGCAGCTTGCCCCCTGGTCGCCAGTTCCGCTCCTTGGCTGATCCCGCACTCGAGCCTGCGCTGTTGTGGCCAACAGGCTCACGTGGCGAGATCCCCCTCGTCCACAGAGCAATCTACCTCGAGAGTGCTGCAGAACGCGGGAAACAAGCACTCTGCAACGCAAACCAGCCCAGTGTCACGAAAGACCAAAGACACCGGGCATGCTACCGGCTGCCGTCGACCTAGGCCCTTCACCAGTGCACAGGTTGGCATGCCTCACTGAGTGGCGAGAGGCAGTGGAGCTCCCTCGTCCCCGCCTACGTTCTTCTCCCGCTACCCCGTCATCGCCCCTTGCACGGCTTCAGCTGTCCGACCCATTTGCAGGAAGATCAGCCCAAGTTTGGCATCTTGGTTGGCGATAGCTGCCAACACAGCATCCGGACCAGCGGACGCGATGGTCGTGTAGCCATCGTTGCCCTCGACGAACACCGCCTCCAGGCCACCGTGCTCAAACTCGCTGGCTGTTTGCTCGCCCAAAGCCAGCATCGCCACGGACATGGCAGATACTCTTCGGTCCTCGACGCTGGACGGCAACTCGGCGGCTATGACAAGCCATCAACGCCTACGACCGCCGAGCCCATCACGCCGTTCGCCACCGCCTGGAACCCCCTCAGTACATCCGTGAGCATCTCACCAATGTCCTGCCCAGCCAGGCATCTATCCTTTCTCGGAAGTCGTTTGCCCTCAATCCTGATGTCCACCGAGGCTACAGTCACACCGGCCTCAAAGTTGGGCTAGCGCGCAGGCAACCCCCGCCAGACCCGCTGGATCTCCCTGAGAGCCCGGTTGGTCAGCCTCCTGTACGTCTGGTAAGGCGGGGCGACCACGGCTAGTACGAGTTCTTCCTCCCCGGCCAAGAAACACCGGCAGATCAAGCGTATCTTGTCCGCCTGAACCACCGATACCTCGTCAACCTTATCCAGTCCGATGTTTTCACGTGCCCGCTCAATGGTATTCCTGACCAAGGTTACCATCGCGGCCATCGTCTCCACATCGAACGGAGAAGACACCGACGAAAGGGGAAGTCCTTCGGCACTGACCAGAACAGAGGCCTTGAAGCGACCCTCTTCGTTCATCCGCCGCAGAATCCTCTGCAATCTGGCTTCACGATCGAGACCTGCCGCGTCAGCTCCCTGCTCGCTCATCCGCTCCCCACCTTCAGTAGAGAAGGCTGCTGATCTCTGCTGCCGTCTCCTTGATTGCCACGAAGAGCAATCCCAGCACCATCTCCTTGCTGGCCACTGCGGCCAGCACCGCACTGGGACCGGCGTTGACTATCACGATGTAACTATCACGGCTCTCCACGAGAACCCGCTCCACATCCCTGGAACCGAGCTCATCTGTCGCCTCCTGCCCCATTGTAAGCATGGCCATAGCCATGACGGTCACCTTCTTCTCGTAGTTCTCATCGGGCAGGTGCGAGGCCACGACAAACCCATCCCCTGTCACCACAGCTGTCCCCACGATGTGCGGCGAAGCCCCTCGCAGGCCGCGCAGCGCCTCCGTAAGTTGTTGATCGATGTCGTCGACCATCGGTAATCCCTCCGGCATGGTAGTCAGTGACGCCCTCGCTGCTCTAGGACAGAAGCTCGTCCAGTCGGCCTGCCAACGAATCACCGAACTCGCCATCTATCAGGTCACGAACCGACTCCTCCAGCGTATGCTCTCGCGCTTCGTTCAGGATGTCGCGAAGTTCCTTCACGGCTTTCTGGGCCAACAACCTTACCAGCCCAGCCCTTGCCCGGCTGTCGAAGGCTATTGTGAGAAGGTAGTCATCGGCGACGGCGGATGAGTGTACGCTGTGCCGGTCACCCTCGAAGAAGACCTGTTCAAAGGCACCGTCCTGGCCGAGCAGCCTAGCCATGGCCACTGTGGCGGCAAAGCTACCGGCCGCCAGAGTGGAAAGCGCCATCCGGTCCTTCTCCTTCAAGCCGCCAACGTGGGCGACAGGCTGTCCCGTCGCGTCTGCCAAGAGCACAGCCACACCCTTGGTCTTGGTCAACAGCTCCTCCAGAGAGAGCTGTATCCTCGTCAGCTGATCCTCGTCGAAAGCCATCCCCCACGCAGACATTATCCTCGACCTCCACTCTCTCGGAACCTGGCAACCTCTCGAGCGATGGTGACCTCATCCTCCTTAGGGATCTCGGTGAAGCTCACTCCGACGCGCCACCGTTCAGCGGGCAGGCGCTTGCTGTAGACCACAGTTGCGTCGGCTTCCAGAATCTGGTCACCAGTGATCATCTTGACCCGTATACGCTCGCCCACGCCCTGAGGACGGGTCATCTCCAGCACCATGCCTCCCTCGCTCAAATCGAGCGTGCGAGCCATGCCCATATCATCCGGTTCCTCGTGTTCGTCGAAGTGGGCATATGACACCAGGTGCTCAGCCTGGATGCGGGGCGACTTCCTACGCTCTTTGGTCGTACTCATATTCCCAGCCTCTGCGCCAGCAAGTCTCGTTTCGAGTCACAGTCCACAATGGAGGTATGTCAGTGCTTCAGACGGTCCAGCGTGCCTCCCAATTCCGGGCCAGGACGGAGGATTTCACCTTGCCTCAGCAGCTTCTTTTGCTCGGCCCATTCTCCTTGGTGCAGGATCAACAGCCGGGTCCCACGCATCTTGGCGCAGTGCGTGGAGATGATGCAGGCGCCACCCATGTTGCGCCGATGGCCGCCATCCAACATCCTCGCTTCTCTCGCCGCAGAAGCGATGCCACTATATCCGGCTCACGACCAGCTTGATGGCCGTCTTCAAGGTCTCGAAGACCCCCTTACCTACCGTAGCCACGGAACCCACATACGGAACGTGATCCTGTCTGAGGCGCCTCCTGAGTTCCTCAGGCGAGAGGACATCCGGGAGGTCCTGTTTGTTGCATTGCAGAACCAGAGGGTAGTCCGACAAACCCTGTACTGACCTACCCACATGAACGGCCAGGCTGTCAAGCAAAGCGATGTTCTCATTCAGCCGACCAGTCTGTGAATCTGCCACAAAAACCACG
>CAZOBP010000212.1:2605-4793 GCA_964577995.1 uncultured Anaerolineales bacterium | reverse complement strand
TGGTAGTCCTGGTCATATTCGCCCTGAGTGTCGTCATGATCATGAGTGGGCGCGGCGGGGGCAATTTCTACGTTGCGGCCCTGGTCCTGCTGGGCACTCCCATGCATACAGCCTCCACGACCAGCCAGTTCATTCTTCTGGCCAGCGCACTGTCCGGGGCTCTGGTTTTCGGAAGAGCCAAGACGCTGTCGTGGCGGCTCGCTCTTTTCTTTGGCGGTCTGAATGCTTCCATGGCCTTCATCGGCGGGTTCGAAGCCCATCTCTTCACTGGGGTCACCTTGAAAGTCGCCTTGTCTATTCTTCTGTTCATCGCCGGGGTCGCGATGCTCCTTCCGGAAAGAGGAGGCCGCAAGACTGCGGATCCACGTCGGGGTTATTGGAATCTGAGGGAAGGCGCAGATACGTATGTCATCGATCTGAAGGTGGCTGTTCCCCTCATCCTGGCCACCGGTTTCTTCTCTGGCATGGTGGGCATCTCCGGTGGCTCATTCCTGGTCCCCTTGATGGTCGTTGGGTGCGGCGTCCCCGTGCGCGTTGCTGTGGGCACCGCAACCGCCATGCTGGCCGCTACGGCCTTTGCCGGTTTTGCTGGCAATGCTTTGCATGGAGGTTTCAGTGCCGCCCTGGCTATCCCGGCCGCCGTTGCCGCTGTGGTGGGCGGGATTCTTGGCGGCAAGGTCGCACTCAAGACAAAACCACAAAGCCTGAAAACCATATCGGGCATACTCACCATTATCGCGGCGGTTCTTATGTTGGCAAATGCCTTGTCAGTCAAGTAGGACGATCCCACGCGACTAGGGAGAGCAACAACTTCGAGCTGGCTATCGCCGTGGCGGCGGGGACCTTCGGTATCGCTTCCCAGGAGGCGCTGGCCACGGTGATCGGACCCTTGATCGAGGTGCCGGTGCTCATCGGGCTGGTCTACGTCGCCCTCCGGATACTGCGTGCATTCTTCGGATCAGGGCCAGAGGTGGGGAAGGCCAGCTTGTAGTACGCGCTTCAGCGCGTTTCGAAGGGCTGAAGCCCTCACTACGAGCCCGTCCGTCGCAAGGAGCCGAAAATCGGCTGAAGCAAGCAGTTCAGGCCTCGGCCTCCCTCTTCACTGCTGTGCCCGCTCAGAAGTTATCGTAGAAGCCCGTCGGACGCAGTTCCTCGAACTGTCGGCTATTCAGCAAGTGGCGGCGCACGTCGACGCACAGATGGCACTTCCCCGCGTATCCCTCGGGCAGCGGGAGGCGTCTGTCAACGAGGAATGCGCACGGCACCGCTCCGGATGCAGGCAAAGAGCCCGGCCCCACTTCTGCTTCCACACGACCGCAGAAGCCGTTCCCTCATGCGGCACTGGGATACCTTGCCGACGCTACGGATAGGACTTCAGTCCCAGTGGTAGGAAGAGATCTATCGTCAGGCCGCCGGCGCACCAGTATCCTGCACAGACGACGTAGCTGGCGCTGGAGGAGTAGGGTGTGCTGGCCACCCCCTGCCCCGCTGTGCTGTTGACGATGTAGTTGGCTGAACTCACTGGCTGCCCGCCCCCGCCGATGACGTGCCACTCCAGGTTGTAGTTGGCCGAGGTCTGGGCCAACGCCGCGCCCAGGGTGACGATCAGGCTGACGAGCAGCAGGCCAGTGGCGATCAAGACTCGCTTCTTCATCGCCTTGCCTCGCTATTGCAGCGTAATGAGGGCGGAAATCACTCCTGTGCCCTCGCCCCATGGTTCCAGGGCCTTGCCGATGATCGTGCCCGGGCGGTAGATTTCGACGCCGTCCAGGTCAATGGGGCTAGCCTTCATCGCGTGGCCCGGAAGCGAGGCAGTCGTCAGCAGGTCGCCAGGCTGGATAGGGCCGTTCTCGGCGCTCACCTTCACCGGTACAATGCCGGCGATGGCCAGAGGCACCTTGCCGTCGGCCGCCAGCTCGGCCATAGCGTCGATCTTCTGACCGGCCGCGGCCTCGGCGCCGAGCTGGACCTGGGCCTGATGAGCGCCGGCATCCTCCGCGACGCCCCCCAGAAACCCGGGCTTGGTGGAATAGACGCCCACGACCGTGGGTTGGTACGCATCGCTCGAGCGGGCTAGTTGCCCGTCGGGGCCTACGACCAGCACGTCGCCCGGCTCCAGGCTCTCGCTGGCGGGCAGCAGTTCGGCCAGGTCGGCCGCCGGCGAGGTGTATGTGCCGTCGGCGTAGAC
>CAZOBP010000212.1:0-2505 GCA_964577995.1 uncultured Anaerolineales bacterium | reverse complement strand
CTGCCGTGGCGAGAGCAACTCATAGTCCACATAGATCTCCAGCCACAGTGCCTGTCCATTGAAGTCGGCCGGGTTCACATCCAGTTCCACGTTGAACAACCCGTGATCCACGTCGACACTCATGGGTCCGCTGTCCCATAGCATAGTGGGCCCTGAGCTGCTGTCGTAGAGCTGGAAGCGCATCGGGAACGTGCCGTCTTGCTGTATCCCGCCAGGCTCGTTCAACCGACCTTGGTAGTTGATCTTGTCTCCCACCATTGCCGCGAGAGACACGTCTCCCTCGGCTGTTACCTCTCCCTCTGGCCCCTCGGCCAGGGCCGTACCCACCAGCCACACCACAGCCAGCAACGCCACCGTGGCTCCAATGGAGAGCCACACCTTGCGCCATTCTGCTGCCTTCATTCTTCGACCTCCTCTTTCTCCTGATGCTGCGTCCTTTGCACTCGATTTCTCAGCGACCATCTCTCATCCTTCATCTCCCACTTTACTCCACCGCTCCGCTTCGCGCTGAGCCCAGACGGCCTCCGTCTCCCGCCCCAACGCCAGGTAGAGATCGGCTAGGTGGCCGTAGGCTATCCCGTCGGTGGCGTCCAGATCTACGGCCCGCTCCAGAGCCACCGCCCCTTCCTCCAACCGCCCTTGGCGCGCCAACACGAGTCCCAGCGCAGTATGGTAGGTCGCCACGTTCGGCGCCAGTTCCAGGGCCTGCCGGTAGGCCGCCTCCCCCTGGCTGTAACGGGCTGGCTCGACATCTCCCCAGATAGCATACAGCTCTCCCCTGGCCGCCCATAGTTCGGGGTCATCGGGACTGAGGCCGTCGGCGACGGCCAGTTGAGCTTCGGCAGGGGAGAACTGGCCACTCTGCACAAGCACCCAGGCCAGCCCCAGGCGGTATTCCGATTCCAGCGGCCAAAGCTCCACGGCTTGTCTGCCTGCTGATAGCCGCTGCTCCAGCGGGTTTGTTTCTTGCTGGGATTTCCAGTAGGCGGCGTCGGCCATCACGGGCCGCAAACAGATCAGACCAATGAGGGTCAACACGGCCAAGGCGGGGGCAGCGTACAGAAGCAAGGTGGCCGGCCTGGGAGTGGAGGGCTTCCTGGCAGCCAGAGGGGACAAGCCACGTCCCAAGGCTGCACCAAATGCCAGCACCAGCCAGAAGACGGTCGCGCTGGCTGTGAGGTCGAAACCGAACTGTAGATCCGCCACGTGCCCCCCCACCGCCGCCGCCAGCGACGCCCAGGCTACTTGCCACCAGTGATCGGCGCTGGTTCGCAGCCCGCGCCAAGCCAGCCTCGCGAAGCCCAAGAGCAGCACACCGTAGGCCGCTGCGCCCAGCAGCCCCGCGCTCATGCCCAGGTCGAGCCACAGGTTGTGCGCCCGGTCCACAGTCACGTGCCTACCCTGGTAGTAGACCAATTGCGGAGGGAATACGCTGGCGAAGACCGGCCGCATCATCTCTGGCCCGTACCCCAACCAGGGACGAGCCATGATCAGCGGCAGCGTGGCCCGCCAGGTCGTCAACCGCGCGGCGGTAGAGCCTGCATTGGTGGTACCCAGGGTCCCCAGTCGATCCAGGCCGGGGAGCTCAGCCAGGCAGGCCAAGGGGGAATCAGGCCAGTTGAGCACTCCCACCAGGCCCACCGCCAGCACCCCAATTGCCAGGACAGCTAGTGCTAGGCGCCTGTCGCGATTCGCAACAGCCCACGACAGCCCAAGAAGCAGCGCCGCTGTGCCCAGGCCCACCCATGCCCCCCGCGCTTGCGTGCATGCCAGGGCAAACAACTGGCCAGCCAGGAGTGGTGCATAAGGCCAACGGCGGCGAGCGACCAGCGCTCGTCCGAGTGTGAGTGGCAGTACCAGCACGAGATAGGAGCCGAGGAAGTTGGCACGCCCCACTGTGGAGAGAACGGGGGAGGCGGCGTCGGTTTGCCAGTCCAGGGGGTCCAACCCCACCGCCTGAACCAGACCGTAGGTGACTACCGGCGCGCTGCCCCAGACCAAGGCGGCCCACAATCGCTCCGCCCGAGCTCGCGCACGCAGTCCCGTGGCGGTGAGTAGGAAAAGGGCCAGGTACGCGCCGACAGTGAGCAACCCTTGCTGTCGCTCATGGGAGCCCCACAGGCTAAGGCGCGGGTTGACGGAGAGGGCGGTGGCCAGGCCCAGCGCCAGCCCGAAAGCGAGCGCTGGCCAGACCAGGGGAGTGTCAGGCCTCCGAAGCGGTGAGCCGCCGCGTTCGCCCCACGTATCGATGAACCGCACCAGGGCCGCAAAGCCCATCAGTAGGATCAGCGCCCGCAGCAGCGCAGCCTTCGGAAGCTCGAAGCCACTGCCTGCCAACGGGTTGAAGGCCAGAGGCACGCCCACGGCTGCGACCAGCCAGCCCGCCTCTACCGCCCGGCCGCACCAATCGGAATGCGCCAAAGATTCCCGTGTGAACATCGCGCGTCTCCCAGCCACCTGCTTGGATTCGACGAATGCGCGACATCAAGGGTCTTTATGCCTAAT
>CAZOBP010000211.1:0-4801 GCA_964577995.1 uncultured Anaerolineales bacterium | reverse complement strand
GAGGTTAGGGCGGGGCAGCCCCCAGCGCGGAAGCGACGACTGAGGGCGGGCAGGGTCAAGCCGCCTTCCAGATCGTCAGAGACAGGCATCCCGGCCAGCAGCAGGTCAGAGGAGGGGAGACATGGCCTGGCTCCGGGAGTTGCTGGTAGAAAGCGGCGAGGTGTGGTTCAAGCCTGGCGGTGAGGAGGGCCTCTGCCACGTGGAGGGCCTGCTGGAGCTGAAGGAGCCTTTCAAGGTCTGGTTCCAGGACATCGATCGCTCCATGCCGTTCGCCGCTCCTGACCCCTCGCGCAAGCACACGGTCGGGCAGGGCCGCATAGCCCTGGAGTCCCGGTTGGAGCCAGAAGCTGCGGAACCTAGGGACCTTCTGGATTTCTGCCAGAGACTGCTCTGTCCGGACGCCGAGAAGGGCCAGGAATGGTATGGCTACGTCTTCTCTGCTCACCTGCCTCTGGAGATAGGGGAGAACCTCATCGTTCGTTTCAAGGATACGACCTTCTGGGGGCGCGACGGCACCTTCGTGGAGTTCGTGCACCGTGAGCCGCCCCATATCCTGGTGGCCCAAGAGAGGGTGACGATTGTGGCCACGAAAGAAGAGCAGTTCGAGTTGATGCTCAGGCTCCAGTGTCGATGGCCGGTGTAGCGAGGTCGCGCTGGCTCGAAGCATCCTGAGTGGCTGCGAAGCAGCGTATCGAAGGACGCTTCGAGCGGCAGAGGTTTGACAAGCCAGAGGGTCTGTTCTAGAATAGCCTGCGTGCGCCTGTAGCTCAGTGGAATAGAGCAACTGCCTTCTAAGCAGTGGGTCGGGGGTTCGAGTCCCTCCAGGCGCGTCGGGTTTGTGTCTCCCACGGCGAACAAGGTTGGCGGGGCCTCTCACGTTTAACAGACCGGCGTGCACTATCCCCCGCCGGGCGCCCGTTCGCCTTGCTCACCCTGCGCCCTCCACATGGCGACGCCACGAGCTGACCTAGTGCCGGCGATTGTCAGCACCGACCCACTCTACAGAATCACATGGTAGGAACTCGCCGCCTTCCATGGCCACAGAAAACGTGACTGCTACGATAGGGCAGTGGTGGCCTCCCCACCCTGGCCGCCCGCCTTGCCATCGATCCGCTCTTGTGGTATCCTTAGCCCAGCTTTCTCACGCGGACCGTCACTCACGGCCAAGGTCCCCTGCAAACCACGAACCACGCTTCGCTGCCGCCCAGGGAAAGGCCTGGCGCACGGTCGAGACCCAGGCTATTGCCAGGGAATATGCCATGTGGTATACTCTCGGTCGTCTCTCCAGCAACCGGCGCCCAATCCTGAAGTGCAGGTCTTCGTCCATGCGGATACGTTCGGTGCACAGCCGGACCACGGCGCGGCTTGCATGACTGCGACGCCAGCGATTGACCTCGACTCTCTCTCTCAGGGAATCCCTGTCATAGCCCCGGGCGCAGCAGGCTTTTACAGGCACAACTGTATGGTATGTTTCGACAGCCAAGGCCACTCGAGCGGCGTCGACCTTTCGCTTGAGAGAGAGGACGGACGCACGTCCCTCCCGGTCCGTTGGGCTGGCGCCGTCGACACCCGAATGAAGAATGCCTACGCCGATCTCAGGAAAGCTACAGAGCACGCCGCCTGCGCCGTCGCTCTCCTGCTTGTTCGTGAACTCACCGAGTTCACCGCCTTTGAGCAATCCTCCATCGGAACGACAGTGGACTACTATCTTACCCCTCAGGCACCCGATGAGACCCTGATATTCAATCGCGCCGCGAGACTCGAAGCCTCCGGGATCCTCAAGGAGCAAGGGAGCAACACGGTCGAGGAAAGGGTGAAAGAGAAACTCGAGCGGCTCAAGCCCGATAGCATGCCAGCCCTCATCGCTGTGGTCGAGTTCGGCTCTCCCAAGTCCAAGATGGTCAGATCATGACGACCGTTCGCGATCTTCACTCGCAAGCCATGCAACTTGCCCAATTGGCCATGGTGGCCCGCCACGAGGGGGACACCGAACGTGCGCAAGATCTGGCGCGCCGTGCCTACAATCTGGAGGCGGAAGCCGCCGTGCTCGTTCCAGAAGAGGAGGCTTCTGAGCCTACACTCTCCATCCTGCATCGCAGCGCCGCTTCGCTTGCGTACCAGTGTGGAGAGTACGAACTAGCCCAGCGCCAGATCGCGAAAGGCCTTTCCGGCCATCCGCCCCCGGAGATCAAGAGGGAGCTGAAGACTCTCTTCAGAGACATCGACTTCCAGTTGCTACTGCACGAAAGGGGCGTCCGCCTTGATGACGCAGAACTGGAGCTGCTCTTGGAGGGAGACGCGGTGGGTCCCGGAACCGTGTTTTACTCCGAGTTCATCGACCGGCTGCAAGCGACGTACACTCAGCTTAACCGGACTGTTCAAAGACTGATGAAGAAGGACTACCAAGACCGGGGTCGCGTAGCGGACCTCTACAAGCCCTTCACCACTGTGCTGTCCGCCCCGAAAGCTGCCAGCTTCAGCGTGTCAATCAAGCTCGCCAGCCCGGAGGATAAGGAGCCTCTGCTGTTCCCCCAAGCCGCTGAGGTCATCCACGCGGTGGTCGAAGGGACGGAGCTCGTCAACGCGGGCGACGAAGCAGCACTCCGCAAGCTGATCCCCGAGCCACTCTACTACCGCGCCTTCGTGTTGACCGCACGAGACATGGCACCCGACGGCGAGAGGATAAGCGCCGTTCGCTTCATTGCAGAGTCAAGAACCGCCAGTCTCACAAACCTACCCTCAGAGCTTGTCCCTGCCCCCGCGCTCGAGGCACCGGAAGAAGGGCCCAGGCGCGAGCCGATCGCCGTAGAGGGCATCCTCGACTACGCCAGCAGCAGAAAGGGACAAGTGATCGGTCTCACCACAGAAGACGGTCGGACGTACAACATCGCCGTAGAGGAAGGCATAGACGATGTCGTCAGGTCATACTACGGCCGCCGGGTTGCCGTGACCGGACTCTACGACCTCGAAAGCAAGCAGATCATCCCGGAGGGCATACGCGGACTCCGAGAGTAGCCGACAGGCGGTCCGCGCCCGGCACATCACCGCGCCCCCAACCCGACGCTCCCTACCCAATCAACCCTGCCAGCCAGCACACGCCCTCTGCACGCGGGCCCCTCGAGGCGCGCTCGTCTATACACGCATGCCCCAGGCGTACGCTCTGTCTTGCGAGCCACTGCAGCCAGTTGCTTGCGCCCAGCCTCCAGCTGCACACACGGCAAGGGCCGCGGACATCGTCCCCCACCCTCTATCCTCACCGCCCGCTGGTGCCAGGACTCAGGTCATCCGACCCTGGTCAGATAACTCTCGTCCCCATGGTCACATGCCCACCACCTGGCCGGCTCGCCCCCCTCACTATGACGGATCACCGCCTCCTGCTCACTTGCGAGTTGACACCGGCCGCAAACGACGGTAGTAGCGGATCACCACAGGTACCCCCCACCGCCCCCATCCTTCAAGCAACAGCATGGTGGCCGCGCCCCATAACACCGCGGGAGGCCAGGACCCGTCCATCAGGGCTTCCACCGCGCGCTTCGCCGCGTACATGGCCACCGACGCGGGCAACAAGGTTCCCACAGTCAACACAAGTACTCCGCACCTGTCCGGTCCCTCTAAGAGCGTCCTTATCTCCTTTACGCCTACAACTCGTCCTGCCACGGTCACAGCCCCCGAATATCCGCTCACCAGGACCTTCAAGGTGAACGAGTCACCGGCGTTCAAGAGGAGGGGATTGATGGTCACCTTGTCGCGGGACTCATGGACGGACGTCGAGACTTGGATGCCCTCAGGCTTGCTCCCTACCTCGTCCACCGAAATCACCCGAGCCCCGGTGCCGAGCTCGACGCACAACGCCCGCTCGTACGCATCGGGCACGATAGGCTGGTTCCCCCAATTCACCACTTCCACCACCACCAGATGCACATCCCTGACCGGCTCGCCCCGATACACGATCGCGACCTCGTCCTCCACTTCCGCTTCGACGCTGACCAAACGGGTATGCGATACGACACGGTAGCCGAGTTCCTTCCGCCGTCGCTGCAAGAGATACAGTATCATCCCGAGGATGATCGTGCAGACGATTCCTACTAGAGCGATCACCACCCCTATGAACTCCCAGTTGGCCCCGCCAAGCAATTCCCACATACTTCCGACCCCAGCCCTCCTCCGGTGAAGGCCGCCGTGCAAGAACGGTCTAGGCAGATGATATCACCATTCGATAACATCCGCCATCTCTTCCCGCCCGCTCGATCTCCACGCCTCGCCTACCCAATCAGGCGGGCCAGCCTTGGCCCGCTCCGTGCACCCGGAGCCCTCCAGGCGCGTTTTGTGTTTGTGAGTAAGGTCGATCATACCTCCGCGGTGGAGTCTCGCTGGGCTGACGAGGTGCACCAGTCTTCGACCGGACTCAGGACGGGCCCTGCGCTGGAGGACGAGAGAGTAGGCACTGCATCCTCACACAGGTTGCCAACCTGCGGAGGTTTGATTGCAGGGGCCATCCCAACAGGGGATGGCCCTCTTGTTTACGGGCGCGTGGCTCGTCAGGGGATGGAGATGGTGAGCCAGGTCTACGGTTCTGCGGGCCGCTCCTCGTCGAGCATGACCTCCTCTTCCTGCAAGTCCGGCATTCATTCTTTTCTCTTTGCACCGCTGAAGACTACAGCCACGGCGGTCGAGTGCTGCGGCAAGGAACCGCGGTGGCCGTGGCCTGGCCACTGTTGGTTGACCTTCCTGCTCAGCATTGGCTATAGGGGCGGTTAGTCTCATTAAGAATGCGACAACTGTGGTAGAGTTAGGTGTTGCA
>CAZOBP010000210.1:0-4828 GCA_964577995.1 uncultured Anaerolineales bacterium | reverse complement strand
CGCTACTGGAGCCTTGATCGGTGCCCTAGTGACGTACTTCCGACACTGGCTGGCCCGCCGCAGGGAAGCAGAAAGCCGAGAGTTCGCCCAAAACCAGGAGAGAGACCGCATCAGGCGTGAACACTGCTCCCGCGCCCTGGCCTACGAGCGGATGAGAGAAAGCCTGCGTGGGTGCCGCCTGTCAGAGCAGGACCTGGCCGTCGTTTGTCTGGCAAAGGCAGGCTTGCAGCGCGTCAACCTCAGTGCCGCGGACCTGTCTACCTCGAACCTGCAGCAGGCCAACCTGATCGGCGCGGATCTGAATGGAGGCAGCGCGCCTGCAAAGGGCCAACCTGGCTGGCGCGCATCTACGGGGCGCCAGCTTCGATTTCTCCACGGTGATGCCCAAGGATTGGGAAAGTGTGGTAGGCAGCAAATGACCAGCACCACTGTCATCGGGCGTGTGAACCTGTTCGAGGCACCGGGTCATTGCCGCGTAGGATACAGGCTGAGAGGCAGTCCCGGTGTCAGCTCTCGCTCCCCACACTGGGTGGGGCGAGCACCCCATATACGTTGCGGGCCTCGCCATCAAGTGCCACGAGTGCTGCATTTGCCACTCTATGAAGGGTATGCTATATTGGCGCCAGGACTCGCGCAGGGCATCGGCCCTGCGGTTTCGCGTGGTCAGCCACACGCCCCGGCCAGATGCGGTTCAACATCCGACGGTAGTAGTGGCGGCGACGGGGAGCGAATGAAGCCAGGGTGTCCGTGAGTCACGAGGCCGGGTTCGGGCGACGCCCCACGGCGCGGAAGCCCCCCGTTCAAGAATAAGGACAAGAAAGGAGTGTGAGAACAATGGAAGCCTACTGTGTCAAATGCAAGGCGAAGCGACCGATCACGAATCCCCAGGAAGTAGTGCTCAAGAATGGACGTCCCGCCATCAAAGGGACCTGCTCCGTCTGCGGCACCAAGGTAACCAGATTCGTCAAGAAAAGCTCCTGAGCCACGAACAGCTCTAACGTCTCCGTCGGGTGCTACTCCCCGCCCACGGCATCCGACGGAGAGCCTATCCTTACCGCCCAAGCCTGTCCTCGTCCCGGCAGCGTCGCGAGCGCTGCTCTAGTACAGGTTGCCGCCCGCTAGTCTGACTGCCGACCTCCAATCCCCCGAGAGAAGTATAGCGTACCGCCGATGAGTCTCGTTCCTGGAAAGGTTCGTCTTGGTGTTCAGGGGTTCAGCCCCAAAGACTGGGTGGGCACCTTCTATCCGCCTCGTTTCTCTCCCGCGCAGTTCCTGCCCTTCTACGCTCGCGTATTCGACACCGTAGAAGTGAAAAGCACATTCTATGCTATCCCTTCTGCGTCCACGGTCAACTCGTGGGCTTTTCGTACACCGCCCCACTTTTTGTTCGCCTGCAAGATGCCCCAGGAGATCACCCACGACCAGCGGCTGATGGGAGTGGAAGAGATACTCGGCGTGTTCCTGGACAAGATGAAGCTTCTGGGCCAGAAGCTGGGACCCGTGGTCATCCAGTTTCCCCGCTCCTTCACCAGGCGCTTCGAGGAGAACCTGCGCGCTTTCCTGCCCCTCTTGCCGAGGGACATGTCTTTCGTGGCCGAGTTTCGCAGCGAATCCTGGAACGACGAGGAGGTATTCGACCTGCTGAGGGAGTTCGACGTGGCCTGGTGCATCAACGACTGGCAGGACCTCCCGCCGGTGGTCGAGACGACGACGGACTTCGCCTACCTTCGCCTGGTGGGGTTTCACCGCGAGTTCAAGTACCTGGGGGAGGTACAACGCGACCGATCGGAGGACCTGGCCACCTGGGCCAGCAGGATCGGAGACCTTGCGGCACGTGTGGAACGAGTCTACGTGTACGTGAACAACCACTACGCAGGCCACGCCCCCGCCACGGTGAACCAGTTGGCGGAACTACTGGGCCTGCCCACCGTGGACCCCCAGAGCCTGTGGCCCGATCAGACCAGCTTGTTCGGCAAGGAAAGAGGATATGGCCGTCCACGCGATCACTAGGACGACTCTCTTCGCCTCCTACTCCTCCGGCAGGCTGAACTGGGACTCAGGCCACTCTCCCATCAGTCGGCTGGGGCCGAACTCCAGGATGTCGTTCACCTCCCCAAAGGCAGAGTAGTTCTCGGGGTGGGCAATGATGTCCTCATCCAGTCGATCGTACGTGCCGTAGCTCTCGATCTCCCGCCAGATCTCCAACTGGTACTGGCCTCCAAAGCCGAACTGTACAGCGTAGGCCTTCACCGACCTGGTCCCTGGGGAGACCTCGTACGCGGCCTTGCCTTTCCCGTGCCACCACTCCACCACGGCAGCGCTCTTGCCAGGTTTGATCCTGGCGGTGCTGACCTCGTAGATGCGGTACTTCTCCATGGGCCGGACCTCCTCCTGTCAACGCAGTGTGGATGCGTACAGAGGCTTGGCGGGCTGCGCCGCCCCCCAACCGGGGACGATGGCGCGTGCTGACAGCCCCGCGCGCTGAATCGCGCCGCGGAGCTACCGAACCGGCTCGACCTGCCCCTGTTGCATACTACATCACCGCTCGTTGACCCGCGAGGTTCACTCCTCCGCCAGAGACGCCCCGCAATACTCACAGAAAGCGTTGCCGGCGGGGTTGTCAGCACCGCAAGAAGGGCACGATTTCGTCGCTATCTCCTCCACCGTGACCGGTTTGGCCCGTGGCGCAGGCTCCGCCTTGGGGGCAGCCGTGGGCTCTGCTTTGGGGCCCGGCGCCGGCTTCCGAGCGGCTGCCTTCTGGGGCGCAGCCTTGGGCTTCCTACGGCCCACGACGACCAGCAAGACGACCACCACACCCACAACCAAGACGAGCGGAACAAGACATCCACACGACAAGATCAGCATCTCCGAGACACCCAACGACCCCATATCCATGCTCAGTTGTCTCCTTTTCTGCCCGGCGCGTTTTCGAAACACAAACGCGCCTGTCAATCCTTCAACGCTGCTCCGCAATACGGGCAGGCAGCCCAGTCAGGTTGCGTGACCTTTCCGCACTCCGGACACTCGGAGGCGAGCCTCGCCCCGCAGTACGGACACACCTGCCAGTCTTCCTCCACGACCTTGCCACACTGCGGGCACCCGCCACCCTCTTCTGACTCCGCGGCGGACTCACCCACTGGCGCCTCTGCTCCCTCAGTGGACTCCTCTGGCTCTGGCAGTTGCCCTTCTTCCTCGGTAGGCTCCTCCACCTGTCGCGTACCCAACGCCTCCTCCCCCAACCCATGCCCGCATTTGCCGCAGAACCGAATGCCTGGCTTGAGAGGGTGACCGCATTCGGGACACGCACTATCAGCCGACTTCTTCTCGGCCACTTCCACCTCAGCAACCGCCTCTTCTTCCCCCAACTGGTGGCCGCACTTGCCGCAGAAGTCGATCCCAGGCCGGAGTTGGTTGCCACACTGAGGGCATACCCCTTCCCCTACTTCCTCTCTCACCGCCGTCGCCACCTCGATCGGGCCTTCCTCCGCTTCGTTCCCATCCGCTGGTGCGGCGAGAAGCGCAGCGGGCGCCTCTGACGCCACTGCCTCTGCCCGCTGCTCCCCGCCCGCCGCGTCCCCACTCCCAGGGGTCACGATGGCGCGCCTGGTATCGTTCTCCATGAGCCATAGGTCGCTCGCCGAGATGGGCAAACTATGGTCATAGGCCTCTATCAACTGGTCGTAGAGGTCCTGACCCTTGCGCCCCTCGAACTTGCCACTCTGGGGATTCAGCCACTCCAGGCCAGAGAGTTCGTGCTCGAAGACCGTATCCACCTTGCCGTCCACACGAGTCAGATTCCCGGCGATGAGCATCTGCCGCCCCACCACTCCCTTCTTGAACCTGGGTCTGGCCAGTCCTGCGGCCTGAAACTCCTTCTTCCTGACCCTACCCCTCTGCCAGGTTCGGCCGCCAGTATCGATCTCGAACCAGTAGGACCTGCACAGATCGCTGAACACCGTTGCCACCCTGTAGAAGACCACGCGGTACCTGGAGATACCCATGTAGACCCCGAAGTCCTTGTTATTGCGTGTGGAGAACATCTCTGTGTCCACCTTGCCGATCCACTGCACCCGCTCGTCGGCGAAGGTAGCCACCGCTATGGGCTCGCCGCCGCGCAACCTGCCCTTGCGCTTGTAGAAGGGCGAGGGAGTGCCGTTGGACCAGTTCTCCATCAGTCTCTCGAAGTCACTTTGGCTTATCTCCACATCCACCTCCGACCAATGGGACACACGCGACCGATCACACTTCCGTTTCCCAGCGGGACCTGCCCCGCCGCCATAAGACCAGACCCAGGCCCGCCAGCGGCAGCGCCAGACCGGAGCAAGGGCACAGACTACCCCGCCCCTCTTCTTGGACAGGCTCATCCTCCGCGATGGGGGTCGCTGGCCTCTCCTGGCCCTCCACCAACAGACCCAGGTCGTCCACCCACAAACGTCCCTCTTCAGACGACGCCTCCAATGCGGAGAAATCAAAGCTCAGACCCACTACTCTACCCGGGTCGAGCTGGGACACGCCGCCCTCGCCATACCAGTCAGGCTTGAAAAAGCTATCCCACGGTAGTTGTACCAACGCCCAGGCATCGCTGCTCCCGAGCGGCGTGGTCAGCTCAGCCTGAAAAGGGGTCGGATCCTGCGGATCTCCGATGTGCAGGGTCACCGCCAGGAGCGTGCCGGGCTCGTCACTCCGCACCCACATGGAGAGGCCGTCCACAGAGCCCCAGTCCTGCAGCGCGTCGTAGGTGGCGCCGCAACCGGCCCAACCTTCGGGCGCGATGCGGTACTGCACCAGGAGCGAGGTTTCGCCGCTATGGGCCGCTCCCGAGTCCACC
>CAZOBP010000209.1:0-4898 GCA_964577995.1 uncultured Anaerolineales bacterium | reverse complement strand
CTAGAGCGAGGGACGAAGCATATCTTCTGTCACATCTGTGGCGAGCAGAACCTGAATCTGAAGTGCTGGGCCCAGATGGAGTACGGAGATCCTGGCATCCTCAGCTTCGGGCATGACGTGGACCTGAGCACGGCCATAGAGTACTCTGGGGACAAACACGCCATTGCGGGCAACGTGGAGCCGCAGGTGATCCAGAACGCCACCAACCAGCAGGTGTACGAGCTGTGTAAGGCCTGTATCGACAAGGCCAAGATGGCTCCAAATGGGTATCTGCTGCTGGCTGGCTGCGAGGTGCCGGTGCAGGCGCCGCCCTACAATATCTACGTGATGAAGAAGGCGGTGATGGAGCACGGCTTCTACGACTAGTCTGCATATGTAGCTCGGACCCGGGCGCCGTAGCCGGGTCCGAGCGCTGCTCTTGCGAACAGGCCCCCACGTGCGCACGCTAACGTGCCCGATGGTGGGTGGTGATGATAGGGATCTGAGAAGATGCTGTTTGATGATGGCCGGTGCTACAGCTCCAGCTGGGTCAGAGGGGCTTGGACTGCTTGTAGTGCCTCGCCTCCCGGGACAAGACGCCGCAAGACGGCAAGGCAGGAAGGCTCGCGATGAGAATATCGGGCGAGGAGCGGAGGAAACAGATCCTGGAAGTTGCCAGAGGTGTGTGTGCGGAGAAGGGGTTCGCTGGCACGACGCTTAACGACATCGCGGATGGTGCTGGTGTGAGTCGGGCGCTGGTGGTCCAGCATTTCGGCACCAAGGAGGGCCTTTACGAGGCCCTTTCAGAAGTTGCTGTGCGGGCCCATCCTCTCGAAGAGGACTCGAAGGTCAGCAAGAGCATCGTAGAGAAGGATGATTTCGGTGTCTTCCGCGCCTGCGCAGAGCACGTCTTCGAAAACAACATGCGGGAGGCTGAGCACTCCAACCTGCGGTTGACGGTGTTCAGCATGTTGGAGAATCCGGATTTGTTCCGCAGATACAGTCAAGACCGAAGCGCTGCATGGGATGGCGTGGTCGCATACATCGAGGCCAGGCAGACGGAGGGCGCCTTCCGGCCGGTTGACCCTTGGCTGCTGGTAGAGGGTTTCCGAAGCATGGTCGTCCATTGGGCGGCGGAGGTTATGTACAGGGAGGAGCCTCCGGACAGGGAAGCCTTCTACGACGTGATCGAGGCCATGATCCGGTTGGTCCTGGGTGGGCTCAAGGCCTAGGTTCAGTTTGTCTCGCTTTTTCTTGCTCAGTCTGCCTGGTGCCGGGTCAGAGAGAATCGACAAGGCGACCAGTTCGGGCGTATAGTTCGCTGACTGACTTTTCGGTGATCTGCTAGGCGTAGGTCTGTCTTCCAGGCCAACGAAGGGTTTGTTGACCGAGCGTATGAGTGGCGAACGGAGAGCCTGGAGTCATGACATGCAGCTCGCGTGACAACGGCCATTGGTCTCCGGCACATCTAGAGGGCGTGTTCGATCCCCGCCAAGTGCTCGAGCAAATCGGAGTCGCGGAGGGGGAGGTTCTTCTAGATGCGGGCTGTGGTGAGGGGCGCTTTGCCATTCCCGCTGCCTCGATGCTGGGAGAAAAGGGGAAAGTGTACGCGGCCGATACCTCGGCGGAGCGCATAGCAGCCGTGGAGCGGCTAGCTCACGACAGGGGTCTGGACCAGATCGAGGCCTTCGTAGCGGACGTGACCGAGCAGATTCCGGTTCAAGCGGATGCGGTAGACGTCTGCTTCATGGCCAACGTGTTCCACGGGTTCGTGGAGAACAGCGCGGTCAAGGGCGAGCTGCGTGAGATCAAGCGCGTGTTGAGGCCCGAAGGAATCCTGGCCATCCTGGACTTTCGGAAAGATGTGGACAGGCCGCCGGGTCCACCAGTGTCGCGCAGGCTGGACCCGTTAGAGGTCGAGCTCCTCGTGGCTCGATACGGATTCCAGCAGGAGAGCAGCGCAGAGGTTGGCAGGTATCATTATCTGAGCATCTTCAAACTGGTGGAGAAGTCGGCGTAGCCAGACTGATGTTGTCGCTCAAGACCAGACCCGTGGGAGGGCGATCATGCCAGTGTATGAGTACGAGTGTAAGTCCTGCCAAAACCGGTACAGCGAAGTCCTGAGCATCAAGGAGAGCGAGAAGGTGCCGCCCTGCCCGAGCTGCGGCAGCGAGAATGTGCGAAAGCTGATCTCGTCCGTCGCGGTGGTGCGATCCGCTCAGGACAAAGCCGAGGACCGCTCCAAGGCACTGAGCCAGGTGGATGCTACCAAACCTCAGGAAGTGGCGAAGTACTTCAGGGACCACGGGTCCAAGTTTGGCGGGGATGACTTCCGAGGCAAGGATGCGTGGCACGACGCTGTGGAGAGAGTTGCGGATGGTGGGCCGACGCTGGACGAGTAGTAGGGCAGGCACAACGGGTGAGCGTATTCAGCAAAGGAGGGGCTGGTGACAAGCGTTGTAGTAGAGGCCGGCATCTGCGGTTTCACGACTACTATAGAGGCTACAAAGACGGGAAAGCGCAGGGTGTCAATTGAGATGGAGAGCGCTTGTGAGGCTGTAGCCGAGATGGATGGGGAGCTACAAGACATGGGGTGGTTGGAGGCGCTGGGCCAACCGGGAAAGTCGGTGGTCTGGGAATGTGCCTGCGCACATATCCAGCACCCCTCTTGCTCTGTGCCCATAGGTATTCTCAAGGCCATAGAGGTGGAGCTCGACCTGGCCTTGCCCAGGGACGTCGTGATCCACTTCGAGGACGTAGAGAGTGGGTGAGTTGCAGAACTGAAGAAAGGAGTAGTTGAAGGGGTAAGGTTATCATGACCAACAAGAAGAAGGCAGAGCACCTGGTCATCTTTCAACCCTCGGGAAGCAGGGGACGCGTCGAGGATGGAACGACCATCGTGGACGCCTCGCGGAAGCTGGGCGTAGAGTTGGAGAGCGTGTGTGGAGGGCAGGCGACCTGCGGCAAGTGCAAGGTCAGAATCGAGGAGGGCTTCTTCGAGAGATTCGGCATCGAGTCCAGCATGGATCATCTCTCTCCCATCGAGGAGCGAGAGAAGAAGTTCTTCGAGAAACACACGGAGTTGGAGGGCTATCGCCTGTCTTGTGTGACCGAGATACACGGCGACGTACTCATCTTCGTGCCCGAGGAGAGCCGGAAGGGCAAACAGGTGGTGCGTAAGGCGGCGACCGATAGGAAGATCGACGTGAACCCCGCTGTTCGCAACTACTATGTGGAGATGACTCCGGCCACGCTGGAGGACACCACGGGAGACTGGGAAAGGCTCACCGAGACACTGGAGAAGGAGCAGGGTGTCAAGGGCCTGACCATAGACTACCAGGCACTGTTGTCGCTGCAAGACACGGTGAGAAAGGGCGACTGGAAGGTCACCGTCTCGGTCTGGATGGGCAAGGAGGTCATTGCGGTTCATCCGGGGAAGGTTGAGGAGAGCTATGGGCTCGCAGTGGACGTGGGCACGACTACGGTGGCCGGGTACCTGTGCGAGCTCAGCAGCGGGAAGCTGCTGGGCACGGACTCCATGATGAACCCGCAGGTCACCTTCGGCGAGGACGTGATGTCCCGTATCACCTACGCCATGACCCACAAAGACGGACTCAAGAGGATGAACGATGCTATCATCGACGGCCTCAACCGCCTGGCTGGTCAGGTCTGCGCTCAAGCGGGTATCAAGAGGCGCGACATCGTGGACTGGACCATCGTGGGTAACACGGCCATGCATCACATCTACATGAACATCTACCCCGAGTACATTGGCAAGGCCCCGTTCCCACCCGCGCTCCACGCTTCGGCCGATGTGAAGGCCCGTGACATGGGTCTGAAGATTAGCCCGGGCGCTTATATCCACGTTCTGCCCATTGAGGCGGGGTTCGTTGGTGCCGACAACGTGGGTGTGCTGATCGCCGAGGAACCCTACAGCCGCGATGATCTGATGCTCATCATTGACATCGGCACCAACGGCGAGTTGGTTCTAGGCAACAAGGAGAAGCTCATCTCCTCATCTTGCGCTACGGGACCTGCTTTCGAGGGCGCTCACATCAAGCATGGGATGCGGGCCGCGCCCGGGGCCATCGAGAAGGTACAGATAGACCCGGAGACGAAGGAGCCTCGCTACAAGGTCATCGGCAAGGATCAATGGAGCGATGAGCTGAAGGAGATGGGAGCTAGAGGCATCTGCGGCTCGGGAATCATGGATGTGGTGGCGCAGATGTACGTGGCCGGCGTGATGCTGAAGAATGGGCGCATGAATATGGACCTCGATCACCCGCGTATGCGAGAGGGCGAGGACGGATGGGAGTACGTGCTGGCCTGGGCAGATGAGACGTCCATCGGCCAGGATATCACCGTGGGACAGGGAGACATCAGAGCTGTGCAACTGGCCAAGGGGGCGATGTATGCTGGGGCGAAGCTGATGATGCGACGGCTGGGCATCGAGAAGTTGGACAGGGTGATCCTGGCCGGTGCCTTCGGGAGCCACATAGACCCCAGGCAAGCGATGATCATGGGTCTCTTCCCCGACTGCGACCTGGAGAAGGTGTACGCGGTGGGCAATGCTGCGGGTGATGGTGCGCGCATCGCGCTGCTCAACGTGAACAAGAGGAAAGAGGCTAACAAGTATGCCAGGGAAGTGGAGTATGTAGAACTGACGGTGGAGGGGGACTTTGAGAAGCAGTTCGCCTATGCGATGTACTTCCCCCACATGAAGGACAAGTTCCCCCACCTGAAGGGTCTTATCCCAGACAGCGACACGGCATAGTGGAGGAAAGGAGACTACAGTGGCTCTCACGTTTCGCTACGAGAGGGAGCAGAAGGTGTGCGACATTGGCGGCGTCAAGGTCGGCGGCCAGCCTGGAGAGAACCCTCCCCTTCTGCTAGCCAGCCTCTTCCAGAAGGGAGACAAG
>CAZOBP010000208.1:0-4968 GCA_964577995.1 uncultured Anaerolineales bacterium | reverse complement strand
AGCGGCGCTAGGGCAGGCATACACTCGAGAAGAGGCCGAGGCCTGACTTGCGGCTCGATTTGACACCTGGAGCTCATTGGTGTATAATAATGTTTCAGGTGGTTGACGCAACCCCCCAGGCGCCGGCCTATCGAGTTCCCAGCTCCCGATTTGTACTAGTTGGTGTACCTGGAAGGACGCTGTATATGGGAGTGGTGTAGTCAACGTATTACAAATCTTCGGTCTGGGGCACGCGGTAGGCAATGTGGCTGGCGACGTTGAGAACTCGGTTGCTCCGCCATTTCGTAGCTGGGGGTTGGGCGGCCGAGCTTTTTCTTTGTCGGCCACCGGCCTGAACGGAGAGGGCAGCGACTGTCCCACCCGCACGCTAGCTGCAGACGGGCAGCGCAGGAGGGTACCTTGGAGATCACAGATTTCAGCGCCTTGCGTGTGAGCTTGGCTTCGCCTGCACAGATACTGTCCTGGTCTCACGGGGAGGTGACGAAGCCAGAGACGATCAACTACCGGCGGTTGAGACCGGAGAGAGATGGTCTGTTCTGCGAGGCTATCTTTGGCCCCACCAAGGACTGGCAGTGCTACTGCGGCAAGTACAAGAAGATCCGCCACAAGGGAATCGTATGTGAGAAATGCGGCGTGGAGGTGACTCGTTCGCGGGTCAGGCGCGAGCGCATGGGCCATATCAAGTTGGCCTCCCCTGTGGCGCACGTGTGGTACACACAGCGGGTGCCGAGTTATCTCGGGTTGTTGCTGGACATCTCTCGCCGTGACCTGGACCGGGTGCTGTACTTCGCACAGTACATGATCACCGAGATCGATGACGAGGCTCGGGCCAGGGTCTTGCGAAGGTCGGACGAGAAGCTAGCCACTGTCATGGAGGAGGCTCAGCTTGCGCTCAAGGCAAGAACGGACGAGATTGAATCGGACATCGGCGGCAAGATAGCAAAACTCGAAGCTCGGGCGGAGCGGATCAGGAAGAAGTACGACGAGAAGCTCGGAGAGGAAACGGACCGCGTGATGCGGGAGGCCAGCGCTGTGCAGACCAGGATCAGCAGGGCGATGGGCAAGGTCATCCGCAAGCCCATCGACTTTGAGCCTCTGGATGAGCCGCTGCTGCCTGCTGGCACCCTGATCGCGCGTGAGCACCTGCCTTTGCTGAACCAGAAGGTCCAAGCCCAAATCGAAGAGGTCGAAGGAGGGATACGCGAGAAGCAGGAGAAGGAGCTCGCCCTCATCGAGGCGGAAACCGATCAGTTGCGGAGTGAGAAGGAGAACAAGCTCCGAGAGCTGAACGAAGAGGCAGATGGCAAGATTGCCGAGTTGAAGTCGGCGGCAGAGGACGAGCGCAAAGAGATCAGGAGAATCAAGGTAGGGCAGTTCCTCAACGAGACCCAGTATCGCGATCTGGAGAGCAAGTGGGGGCGCTTCTTCACCGCTGAGATGGGTGGAGAGGCCCTGTACAGAATCTGCCAGAATCTGGATCTGGATCAGATGGCCGAACGGCTGCGTCGGGAGGGCAACGATAGTCGCTCCAAGCAGCGGCGGAAGAAGGCCGTGAAGCGGTTGCGTGTGGTTGAGGCCTTTCGGAAGTCGGGCAATCGTCCGGAGTGGATGATCTTGACAGTCCTACCGGTGATTCCTCCCGATCTGCGACCCATGGTGCAATTGGACGGTGGGCGTTTTGCGACGAGCGATCTGAATGACCTGTATCGGCGCGTGATCAACCGAAACAACCGCCTCAAGAGGTTGGTGGAACTGGGAGCCCCTGACGTCATCGTGCGCAACGAAAAGCGCATGCTCCAGGAGGCTGTGGATTCTCTCATCGACAATAGCCGTCGAGGAAAGGCCATCTCTTCGAGGGGTCGGAGGAAGCTGAAGTCGCTCTCCGACATGCTGAAGGGAAAGCAGGGGCGTTTCAGGCGAAACCTCCTGGGGAAGCGGGTGGACTACTCGGGCCGCTCTGTGATCGTGGTTGGGCCACATCTCAAGCTGCACCAATGCGGCCTGCCCAAGAGTATGGCTCTGGAGTTGTTCAAGCCCTTCGTGATGCAGAAGCTGGTGGAGCATAGCTACGCGCACAATGTGAAGGGGACGAGGCGGATCATTGAGCAGATGCGCCCCGAGGTGTGGGAAGTCTTGGAGGAGGTGGTCAAGGATCACCTTGTGCTCCTGAACCGGGCCCCCACGTTGCACAGGTTGGGCATCCAGGCCTTTGAGCCGGTCTTGGTCGAGGGCAAAGCCATTCAGATACACCCCTCGGTGTGCAGTGCGTTCAACGCTGACTTCGACGGTGATCAGATGGCAGTACACGTGCCCCTTTCGGATGTGGCGCAGCTGGAGGCCAGGGAGCTGATGCTGTCGAGTCGGAACCTCCTGCTGCCTGCAAGCGGTGAGCCCACGGTGAGTCCGACCAAGGACATCGTGCTAGGCTGCTACTACCTGACCATCGAGAACGACGGCTGCAAGGGAGAGGGCAAAGTCTTCTCCGATGCAGATGAGGTAGCCCTCGCATATGAGCTGGGTCAGGTTGACCTACATGCCAAGATCAAGTTGCGGGCGAAGGTGCTGGTCACGAAGAGAAGGTACACCAAGATCATTGATACCACTGTGGGTCGCGCCATCTTCAACTCTGCCTTGCCCGAGGAGCTCCGGTATCGCAACGAGGAGATGGACAAAGGCAAGCTCAGACAGCTAGTGGCCGAGTGCTATCACAGGCTTGGTGAAGAGGCCACGGCGCAGATGGTGGACGAGATCAAGGAGCTGGGTTTCCGGTATGCAACGCGTTCTGGAGTGACCATAGCGGTGAGTGACATCACCGTCCCACCGGAAAAGGAAGAGATCCTGAAGAGTGTCTCGCAAGAGGCCGAGGATATCGAGCGCCAGTATCGTCGTGGCTTGATAACTGAGAACGAGCAGTACGTGAAGAAGGTCGAACTGTGGACTGAGGCCATGGACGAGGTTACCGACGCCGTGGCGAAGTCCTTGGAGCCTATGGGGTCCATTCGGCTCATGGCGGCTTCTGGAGCGACCAAAGGCGGATTCCAGCCGATCCGGCAGTTGGCCGGCATGCGCGGGCTCATGGCAGACCCCGCCGGGCGCATCATCGAGTTGCCTATCCGATCGAATTTCCGCGAGGGCCTGACAGGACTGGAGTATTTCATCTCCACCCACGGCGCGCGCAAGGGACTGGCGGACACGGCGCTGCGCACGGCGGACGCAGGCTATCTGACTCGTCGTCTTGTTGACGTGGCCCAGGATTCGATCATCAACGCTGAGGACTGCGGAACCGACAACGGCATATGGGTCACTGCGGAGCGGTCGGGAGAGATCGGCGAAACTCTGGACGAGCGGATATGGGGCAGGTTGGCGGCCGACGACATCGTCCATCCTGAGACGGGTGAGGTCATCGTCAGAAGGGGGGAGATGATCAGCCGGGCGCACTTGGTACATATCGAAGAGGCTGGAGTCCAGGAGGCGTATGTCCGTTCGCCACTAGTGTGCGAACTACGATATGGCGTTTGCAGGAACTGCTACGGGAGAGACCTTGCCAGGGAGGGTCTGGTGAAGCTTGGTGAGGCCGCAGGCACTATCGCGGCGCAGTCGATCGGCGAACCAGGCACTCAGCTCACGCTGCGGACGTTCCACACAGGTGGCGTGGTAGAGGGGGAGCACAGGGACATCACGCACGGTCTGCCGAGGGTGCAGGAGCTCTTCGAAGCGCGGAGTCCGAAGGGTCAGGCCATGATTGCCGACATGGATGGCACCATACAGATCTTGCACGAAGATGGCATGCGCAAGATCGTGCTCACCGCCACGGATGTCTTCCGCGAGGAACACGAAGTCAAGCACGGATACAGGGTCCTGGTGGAGGATGGGGCGGAGATCGAGAAAGGCACGGTGCTAGCCCAGCGGGGTAGCGATGGCAGCCCGCGCTTCGACCAAGTGGTCGCGGGGAACGATGGCAGGTTGATCATCGAAGGAGACAAGATCACCGTCTATCGGGAAGAGCAAGTAAACATTGAGTACGAGGTGGCCTCGAACGCTCGTATTCGGGTGAGGAATCTACACCAGGTGAGCGCCGGTGACCATCTGACCGAGGGGCCTCTGAACCCTCACGAAGTACTTCGAATCCAGGGGCGAGAGGCGGTGCAGGTGTATCTGCTGGAAGAGATACAGAAAGTCTACCGTTCTCAAGGGGTGACCATCAATGACAAGCACATCGAGATGATAGTGAGGCAGATGCTCAGCAAGGTGTCCGTCACTTTGGCGGGGGACACCGGATTCCTGCTGGGCGAGACGGTGGATCGACTGGCGTTCGAGGAAGCTAATCGTCTCGTCGAGGAGGAGGGCGGCACTCCAGCAACGGCTCGCCAGGTCCTACTGGGTATCACCAAGGCGGCGTTGAGCACGGAGAGTTTCCTGTCGGCCTCTTCCTTCCAGCATACCATCAACGTCCTGGCGCAGGCAGCCATCGAGGGCAAGTCTGACGAACTGCGCGGATTGAAGGAGAATGTGATCATCGGGAAACTGATCCCTGCTGGGACCGGCTTCCAGGCAGTTGGGGAGGAAAACGAGCCGGCGGAGGAACCCCTGGGGGAAGAAGAGGAGGTGGGGGCGGAGCCCGAGTTGGCTACTGTCTGATGTACGTCAAGCCCTCGGCGGCTTGACGTTGGTGCTGTCGCTGTTGGTCGGGTGAGGAGTCTCTGCTAGTGCGGGCAGAACCGGCTTGCCCGGTGGTACAGAAGCCTAGGTTGAAGGGGGAAATCTGGATTACCATGGTAGATATGATAGTGGGCGAAGGAGAGTCGAACAACGATGAAGCTGCTGAATCGCCCATGTGGGAGTTCCTCAAGGAGGAGTATGACTACAAGCGGCCCAAGCGCGGCGACATCAGGTATGCTGAGGTACTGAGGATTGACGATGATGAGATCATCGTCGATATCGGCGGCAAGACCGAGGGGGTGGTGCCCA
>CAZOBP010000207.1:0-5027 GCA_964577995.1 uncultured Anaerolineales bacterium | reverse complement strand
AATGGCCCTCTCGAGATCGTGCCGGGTCAAGGTGGTCTCGCCCGCCCCCTGGTTCCCCCCGCTGAAGCCGTTCAAGAAGTGGTACTCATACTCCCAACTCCCTTTTCGTGAGACACGAAAGGGCGTGGAGGTGCTACGGCCCAGAGTGCTCTTCCTCCCTCGAAACTTCCTCTTCGGCCTCTTGGGCTGCTCACTGTATCTATCTCTGCGGCGCTGGGCCAGCGAGATCGAGAGTGATTTCCCCATGGACCTCATCCACGCCCACACCGTCTATCCCGATGGCTTCGCGGCGGTGATGCTGGGACGCGCCCTCCACAAGCCGACGGTGATCACCGCCCACGGCGGCGATGTGACCATTCACTTGAAGCACCGCCTGGTGAGAAGGCTCGGGCGCTCGGCTCTCTCCAAAGCGGACCAAGTGATTACGGTGAGCAGCAGTCTGCAACGTGCCCTGTTGCAGGGCCACGGGATCGAAGCAGAGAAGGTGACCGTCATACCCAACGGCGTAGATGTCAGCAGATTCACCCCCACACCGCGACCTGAGGCTCGGGCCAGGCTAGGACTGCACGCTGAGGGGTCGAAGCTTCTCTACGTCGGCGCGATCACCGAATCCAAGGGCATAGCATACCTCTTGAGAGCTGTCCACAGGTTGAGGCACACGTCGGCCTGGCCCGTCGAGTTGATCCTCGTGGGTGAGGGGGAATACGAGAAGGCCGCTAGAGCGCTGGCCGCCGAACTGGATATCGCCAATGCCGTGACCTATGCTGGCGAGAGGCCCA
Organism: uncultured Anaerolineales bacterium; assembly: GCA_964577995.1. Lineage (GTDB taxonomy): Bacteria > Chloroflexota > Anaerolineae > UBA7937 > B3-Chlor > JAUVXJ01. The sequence goes on along the minus strand of CAZOBP010000207.1, from coordinate 4,248 downwards.
ACGACGAGATACCTCTGTGGATGAACGCCTCTGACGTGCTGGTCTTGCCCAGCCTCAGTGAAGGGTTCGGAGTCGTACTGGCCGAGGCCATGGCCTGCGGGAAGCCAGTGGTGGCCACCACATGCGGCGGACCCGAGGACATCGTCACACCACAGACCGGCATACTGGTCCCGCCCGCAGACGATGCTGCCCTGAGCGAGGCGCTGCTGGAGGTGCTTGCCGATGGAGAACGCTTCCATCCCCAGGCTATCCGTCGGCATGCCCTGGAGACCTACGGCTACGACCGCGTCACGTCGAGGATCATGGAGGTCTACGCGGCGATCCTGCGTCGGCAGCAGATCCAAGTCGCTACCCGTGACGCCACTTGATGCGCGGGACAGCCACCTCGTAAAACCAACCGCCCCGGCACCATCCGGCCTCCCGCCCGCGCCCGCACACGCGCCATCCACGCCCCCAGCGCCGCTGAGTCCCTCCTTTTTTCCCGTCCCCCTGAGTTTCCTTCGCACGGTGGGTCCCGTGGGGCTGTTCCGCCCTCTTGACGCTCGATGTTTGACAAGGCGCATGGGGTAATCTACAATAAACTCACAACCCTCAACCTGACCCTGGTCCCATCGCCTGAGCCTTTGAGCAGCCGTTACCCATGAAGCGCAAACTGATCATCGTAGGCCTGGATGGCGCCACATTCGATGTCATCGATCCTCTTCTCGAGGAGGGGCAACTGCCCTGCATGGCGCGCCTGATCGGCGAGGGCACTCGAGCCACGCTGATGAGCACCATTCCGTACTCCACTATACCAGCCTGGCCCTCATTCATGACCGGGAAGAACCCGGGGCGACATGGGGTGTTCGATTTCTTCACCGTAGACGATGGTAGGCGACGGCTAACGAGCAGTCGCGACATACGTTCTCGCACCCTATGGGAAATCCTGAGTGAGAAGGGCAGGCGCAGCGTGGTCATGAACGTCCCCGGCACTTATCCGCCCGCCCCCATCAACGGCGTGCTGGTGACCGGCATGCTCACACCCAGAGGATCGCCCTTCACCTCTCCGCAAGAAGTGGCGGATCTTCTCCATCAGGTAACAGGCGGTTACCGCATCAATTGCCAGAGCCACCTGTCGGGCCAACGATTGGTGGATGATGTCTTGGCCGTGACTGAGAAGCATAAGAAAGGTTTCTTGACCCTTCTGAGACGTGACGAATGGGACTTCGCCATGCTCATGTTCAGGGCCACGGACGTAATCCAGCACCACTTCTGGGACAGAAGAGACGTGGTAGAGCTGTGTTACCGCGAGATCGACCGCTGCATTGAGGACATCGCCCATGCCTTCCCCGAGGCCACCATCATCCTGGTTTCCGATCACGGGCTTCAGGGACAACAATGGGATTTTCACGTCAACAAGTGGCTCCTCGATCAAGGATACATGCACATCAAGAAAGGTCGGACGGCAGAGCTCTCTCGCTGGGAGCAGATCGCAGACCTGGAGGGCCGGGGAGAGCTCGCGCAGGGCCGGCTTCACCCCTCGAGCGTTTCCCGCGCTCTTCTGAAGCTGGGTATCACAGGCCACAATGTCCGCAAGCTGATCCCTGGCAACTGGTGGACCTCGTTGAAGAAGGCGGTGCCTCGAAGTATCAGGGACCACGTTCCCGCGGGCAAAGACCTCGAGTATGAGGTGGACTGGGACAGGAGCTTGGCCTCAGCCTATCAACTGTACGCCACCGAGAGCAAGGCCATCCAGGTCGTCAGCGTAGATCACGGGACGAGGGAGCGGGTTCGCGGCGAGCTCGTTGAAAGGCTGGAGCAGCTCTGCAATCCCCTGACCAACGCTCCCATCGTGCGCCGCGCCTACAGGCGCGAAGAGCTGTACGAGGGACCATACATTCACCATGCCCCAGACATCATCTTGGATTTGCGCGACGGCTACAACGTCACCAACGCCTTTTTCGCGGACGACTACTGCACTCCACGAGATGAGATCCGCGGGTGCCATCATCGCCAGGGCATCTTCGTTGCCTTCGGGGAAGACGTCCAGCGGGGGGTGACGCTCGACTCGCCCCTGTCTCTCATGGACGTCATGCCCACGGCTCTGCACTACCTGGGCAGCGCGGTTCCCAACGACTGCGACGGGCGCGTGGTTGCCACCGAGATCTTCAAGCCCGACTGCGAGGCGTGTCGACGGGAGGTCCGGTTCGAAAGGCTGGAGGCGCCCGAGCCGCGTTTGGAGGAGGGAGTCCCCTATGTCGACGAGGATCAGGCTGAGATCGAAGAGAGGTTGAGGGCGCTCGGCTACCTATGAAGGCGGCGACTTTCGCGAAAGAGACCGCGATGACCCTCGTGGCCAGAATAGCCGGGCTTCTTCTGGCCCTGGTCACCTCCGTGGTCATAGCACGCACCCTGGGGCCAGAGGGGAACGGGGTCTACACCCTGGCTACCCTCTTCCCCTTGTTGCTGGTCACTTTCACCAATTTGGGTATAGGTCCAGCAACGGTATACTACGTGGCTCAGGACGCGTACCCTCTGAGAGAAGTCCTGGGCAACAACGTCGTGCTCAGCGCCATCACAGGATCTGCGGCCAGTGTCCTGGGGCTGATCCTCATCGTCCTGTTCCAAGACCGTCTCTTTCCCACAGTGGCCCCACAGTATCTGATGCTGACCATCCTCATGGTGCCCCTCACCCTGTTTGGCCAGCAGTATGTCAACCAGATCCTGTTGGGGGCGAGGCGCATCAAGGAATTCAACGCGGCTACACTGCTCTACAAGCTTTTCTTGCTGCTGCTCATGCTCCTGGCGACCGTGGGCCTGGGGCTCGGGATCGCCGGCGCTCTCTGGGCGACCGTCCTGAGTTCGTTACTGGCCTGTCTCGTCTTGTTTCCTTGGATCAAGAAGCTAGCCGGAGGAGTCCGGTTCCGGCCCAATCTGGGATACATGCGCGACGCTCTCGGCTACGGCGTCAGAGCCCATCTTGGCAACATCGTGGGCTTCCTCAACTACCGTATCGAGATCTTCCTCCTGGGAGCCTTTGTACCTGTCGCGGCGGTCGGATTCTACGCTGTAGCCGTTGGACTCGCTGAGAAGCTGTGGTTTGTGTCGGAGTCTGCCAGCGTGGTGCTCTTCCCCACCGTGTCCGCAGAGACCAACGAACAGCAAAGGAAGCAGTTCACCCCACTGGTCAGCAGAAACATTCTGTTGATCACTGCCGTGGGCGCTCTGGCACTCTACGTGGTCAGTCATTGGGCCATCGTGCTGCTCTATTCGGCCGAGTACGTGGCCACCATCCCCCTGTTCCGCATTCTCTTGCCGGGTATCGTCTTTCTGAGCGCTGGGCGAATCCTGGCCAACGACATCGCCGGCCGTGGCAAACCGCTGCTCAACACCTACGTGGGCCTGATCGGCCTGGTGGTCCAAGTCGCGCTGAATCTGGCCTGGATCCCCTCATTCGGAGCCACCGGGGCAGCGTGGGCCACCACCATCTCCTACGGCATCACCTCGACCGCTCGACTATGGATGTACATGAAGCTTTCCGGGAACTCGTTGGCGAGCGTGATCCTGCCGCAAAGCTCGGACTGGCTCCTGTACCGTCAGTTGGCGCGTCTGGCCTGGACCAGCCTGCGCCGGCAGATGGGCCACTGCTAGATGGAGGGTGGACAGAAATGGCAGACGCCCTGATTCACCAAACTGCGGAGGTCTCGGACCAGGCACAGCTAGGCGACGCGACCAGGGTCTGGCACCACGCCCACATCAGAGAGAACGCCAGGGTTGGCTGCAACTGTATCATTGGCAAGGACGTCTACATAGATCGTGACGTGGTGATCGGCGACAATGTCAAGATACAGAATGGAGCGTACGTATACCATGGAGTCACTCTGGAGGACGGCGTCTTTGTCGGCCCTGGTGCCTGTCTGACCAACGACAAGTACCCCCGCGCCATCACCCCCGCCGGCGATCTGAAGGGGGACAAGGATTGGGATGTGGTTCCCATCATCGTCAAGCGAGGGGCGTCTGTGGGTGCCCGAGCTGTAGTCCTGCCAGGTGTGGTCATCGGCAGGTACGCCATGATCGGGGCCGGCGCGGTGGTCACCAAGGACGTCCCCGATCACGGACTCGTACAAGGCAACCCGGCAAGACTTGTGGGGTTCGTCTGCGCATGCGGGAGAAAGCTGACCGAATCAAGCACGGAAGAGAAGCCGAGACTGATGACATGCGAGCTCTGCAAGGCGAGCTTCGCACTCCTGACGGTCGAACTCGATGAGG
>CAZOBP010000206.1:0-5066 GCA_964577995.1 uncultured Anaerolineales bacterium | reverse complement strand
CGCTGGTCACGGAGTATGCTTTCGATCTCAACTCGTCCAAACTGGACAAGGTGGGACCCGGCGACCGCTTCCGGCTGGGGCTGTGGGTGTCTGCCACGGGGTGCCAGGAGGGCAGTGGCTGTTCGAACACGGGCCACTGGCTAGCTGGCGATGGGATATGGCCTGCGGCCTTTCTCTACTCACCCGATACTCTCGGCGAGGTCTCCCTTGACCCTTGCGAGGAGGAGTTCGTCCCTGAACCGGGGTCGATACTGCTCCTGGGCAGCGGTCTGGTCGGTCTGGCAGGATATGCGGGCTTGCGCTGGAGGACGAGAGGTTAACCGACTGATTGCTGATTGGCTAATGGTAGGGCCGTGCCTGTGCGGGACGGCCCTTTTCGTTTGCCGACGGGGCTTCCGAGTGGGACGGCGTTGGCGCAGGGATTGGCGGTCACGACCGATCAGGGTCAGTCTCACAGAGACGAGAAGAGGCCGCGCCGTTCGCGAATCGGACGTATCAGAGGATTTCGACAACCCTAGCATGTCCTGGCGGGGTCACTGTGGTATCCTAGCCTGTGGACAAGAGGCTCACCACCGGCATGCAGTAGGCGCGACAAAGGTTGACAAGGGCTTAGAATTGTGCTATAATGGCTGACAAGTGATGGGATTGGACTCATTCTAGGAGACGAGGAGGGAGAGACGATGAAGAAGCACCGGCTCAGAGGCGTGTTGCTGGGTTTGAGCCTGGCGCTGCTGTTGAGTGGCGGGGTGGCACTGGCTCAAACGCAAATGACCCTGACGGTGGATCAGGAGTGCTCTGAGTGCTCGCCGGAGGCTTGGCAGCCGGACGCGGAACACACCGTTGTGATCACCGCAGACGACTATATGGATATGCCAATCTGCTGGGAGTTGGAGATAAACGGTGAACTCTTCTGGACGAACACCCCGGACTGTGACTTTCCGGTCCACGAGCCTCCTTGCGAGGTCTGGGTGTGGGTCCACTGTGACGACATGAGCACGCACGTGGACTTGGAGTGCTTCAGCCGAGGCAAGGCCGGATATGGGGCGGAGTACGGCGACTGGGTGTTCAGGGCCTGGCAGCAGTATGGTGAATACGTCGGCCCTGTTCGGGAGGTAGCTTTCAGATTCGCCGAGGACTGCACGCCTGAGGAGGAGGAGGAATTCGTGCCCGAACCGGGCTCGATCCTGCTGCTGGGCAGCGGCGTGGCTGGCCTCGCTGGGTACGCCACGCTTCGCTGGAGGACCAGGGAGTAAGCGCCCAAACAGAACCTAGATAGTAGAAGGGCTGTCCTTTGGGATGGCCCTTTTTCCTTACCGGTGACACGAAGCTGGTGAGCTGGTGCCGGTTGTCCTCTACGGTGCGTGCATAGCCCTAACTTCCCATTGACAGCTCATGGGGCGACCGCTATACTGGGTGAAGGCCCCGGTCCGGGGGCGAACCTGCAAAGGGGGTCCGTCCCGCGCGGGAACGGTGGTGATAAGGTGGGTTGGAGGAGCGGTGGATGGATTCGTACAGTAGCAGGGTGATCCTTCCTGCGGTGTTGGGCATCATCGGTGCCATCCTGAGTGGGTGCCTGGGGGGCGTGCTGGGCTACGCTCTGCCTTTCCATAGGGACTGGCTCAGGCGGCGCTTGGTCAGACGCAGACGACGAGGAGACCCCGCGAGCGCACTACTGTTGAAAGGGCGCCTGTACGCGCGGCAAGGCGTAGGCATGGTCGAGTTGCGGGCGGGAGCGAGTCTGAGGGCGGTCGATCTCACGGGGCGTAATCTGGAAGCCGTGGACCTGCGCGGCGCCAATCTGGAAGGTGCGAACCTGCAGGGGGCGATCCTGCAACGCTCCAATCTGACCAAAGCCAGGCTGTCCGGGAGCAATCTCTGGGGCGCCAATCTGCTGGGGTGTGACCTGCGGCGGTCGGATCTTCGCTATGCCATGATGAGAGGCGCGGATCTAGGTGGCGCCAACCTGTTGAGTGCGGACCTGCGAGGCGCTGACCTGGGGGGAGCGAATCTGAGAGGCGCCAACCTCGAGGGTGCGGATCTCTTGGGCGCGAATCTGTCCCAGGCCCATCTGAGGTGGGCGAAGATCGATAGTCGAACGGGGATGCCTGACCGCTGGATGGAAACGGTAGCCAGCAGGCCAGCGCGCCGTGGGGAAGCGTCGTCACAGAGCACCGGAAAGGCTTCTGGCGATGACTGCGCGCTCAGACTGGACGGACAGCCGCCGCCACAGATGATCCACTGATGAAACAGGGAGCCGCAAGCAGGGTGGCCAGGGCAATCCCTCGAGCAGCCTGATGTGCGGGCCATGCTACCCTCGCCGAGGCGCGCGACAAGCACCCAGGGCACGCAGATGTCTGCGCATCCCTCCGTCACGCGGTCGCCGTAGTGAAGCCGTCAAGCGCTACACGAGAGGAGGGGGGATGAGGCTGCTGCGGCCTGCCATGGTCCTCTTGATGGCCATCCTGCCCTTCTTGCCGGCCGAACCCTGTCACTCGGCGCCGGGCCTGGAGCTCTACGGGACCTTCCATGCCATGGGCATCATCGTGCAGGTCTCCTCTGGTGATGACCCCGATGGTGACGCGATTGCGGAGGTTGCCTACCGGCTCACGGAAGGCCCCAACCCGTACAAACCGGGCTACTCACTGAGCCGCGTCGATGAAACGCGATTCGTGGGCAGTCTCTTCTGGCTGGAGCCGGGCAGTTCCTACGACGTGCGCGTTACCTTCGTAGATACGGATGGCGCACTGGACGGGGCCGCCGTGTACGGCTCGGCCACCACGCGCGCCGAGACGACCATCGAGACAGCGGTGCACTCCTACTACGTCAGCCCCAGCGGCGGTGGCAGCCTCTGTTCGGTGGGTGATCCCTGCTCTCTGCTGGAGGGGTTGAGCCGGGCCCAGCCTGGCGATGAAGTTGTGCTGCGCGGCGGTGTGTATTACGAGGGTGGGATCTCACTGCCCAGATCTGGCGAAGACGGCGCACCGATCAGCATCGTGGGGTACGACGGCGAGCAAGCCATCCTGGACGGCGCTGATCCGGACAGCTTCACCTGGACACCACAGGGTGGAGGAGTCTACCGGACTACCGTCAACACAGGGGACCCTCACCTGGTCACCGCCGATGGCGAGCGCCTCTATCCGTACGGGAGCCTCTCTGATCTGCAAGACCTGACCTGGGGCATCCCGGGGTTCTATGCCGAGGGGACCTCGCTGTACGTCCGGCTGGCAACCGATGCAGACCCCAACTTGGCTGAAATGGTCGTCTCCCGCCACAACCACGCCTTCTACGTGGAGCAAGACTTCATCCACTTTCGTGACCTGACGTTTCGACACTACGGGCAGGGGGACTGGGCCAAGGCCGTCTACTTGGACGGTGGCAGTGACAACCTGGTGCAAGGTTGCACGTTCGCTGTCAACGACCTCGGAATCGGCATCAAGAGAGAATCGCACCGCAATCTGATCGAGGGGAATGAGTTCTACGACACCATTTTCGACTGGCCCTGGGATGCGGTGAAGGGAGGTAGTGGGCTCGAGGCGGGTGGAGTACTGTTCTACGATCCCGCCACCGGAAGGGGCAACGTCATCAGACGCAACGTCTTCCATGACTACTTCGACGGTCTGAATGTCTGTCCTTCCTGGACGGCCGGATTGACCAACGAAACCGACGTCTATGAGAACCTGGTGTACCGGGCTGGCGATGATGGCATGGAGACCGATGGTCGCTGCTCGAACGTGCGGATCTGGAGCAACACCTTCCACGATGTCCTGATGGGCGTCTCCCTGGCTCCTGCGTACACCGGTCCCGTGTATGCCATCCGCAACGTCATCTACCATACCGGCGTGGGGAATAACGAGTACACAGGCAGTCCCTTCAAGTTCAACAGCGGGTACGGTACCTCCGGTCCCATGTATCTACTCCACAACACCGCCGACGCTGCCCTGGCTGGAAACAACGGTCTGTATGTCAAAGCCCCGGGTACGTGGGCAGGCATTGTAGCGCGCAACAACGTGTGGGGTGGAACCGCCTTCGCGGTGGAGAACTACAATGCCAGCCAGCCCATCGATCTAGACTACGATGATCTGTGGAACGATAACCTTGGCGACCTCGTTTGCTGGGACGGGACGAAATATCCCACGCTTGCTGCCTTCATCAGCGGCACCGGCCAGGAGCCGCACGGTCTCTCTGTGGAGCCTGGCTTCGTCGACGCGGGGAGCGGAGACTATTCGCTCTCTCAGGACAGCGATCTCATCGACTCAGGGTTGCTGATCCCCGGCATCAATGATAGCTACGTGGGAGCGGCCCCCGATGTCGGAGCGTACGAGTATCCCGGCTACGGATTCACTCTGGCAGCGAATCCGGGTCTGCGCGCCGTGGAGCCCGGTGGAGTAGTCACCTACACTATCTTGGTCGAACCCGTGGGGGTCTTCACGGCCAGCGTCACTCTGGCAGTCGAGAGTCCAGCCGCCAGCTTGAATCTCACCCTTGACCCCAGTGCTGTCTCGCCCCCAGGAGAGGCTACTCTGACCATCACAGACACGAGTTCCGGGCCAACGCCCCTGGCGGGTCAGTGGTACAGAGTGCCCATCACAGGGACCGGCGGCGGGACCACGGAGGTGACCAGTGTTGATCTGCTCGTGGGGGGTGAGTGGACGTACCTGCCGCTGGGCATGAGCCGGGGACCATAGTTCCACAAGGGTGGGCGCCCACAGGGATCTCTCAGAAAGCGCGCCCAGAGCCGTCAGCCTTCGAGGTTGCGTGCACCCGGCGCGGCGCATCGATGACCATCTCTTGCACCGCCAAACAAGAAAGGGGGATCGCAGTCCCCCTTCTATTCCGTGAGATTCGATCCTAGGCTGGCTGTCAAGTGCTCAGTATCTGGGACAGGAACAGCTTCGTGCGCGGCTCCTTGCACTCGGTGAAGAATCTGTCCGGCGGAGCCTCCTCAACGATATTCCCTTCGTCGAAGAAGATGATGCGGTTCGAAACCTCTCTGGCGAAGCCCATCTCGTGCGTAACGACGATCATAGTCATGCCTCCTTTGGCCAGCTCGATCATCACATCGAGTA
>CAZOBP010000205.1:0-5092 GCA_964577995.1 uncultured Anaerolineales bacterium | reverse complement strand
GCGCGCACGGTTCGGGTCCGTGAGGTCGGAGGTTCAAATCCTCTCGCCCCGACTTCTTCTTGTCGGAGTAGCCCCTACATAGCCGGATGCCGTGGCTTTGCGCGAGTGTCCTACTGGCTCCTTACTGCTTATCCGTGTGACCCCCGAAGTCCTATCGCTGGCGGTAGTCGGCTTCTCCGTTACCGGGGCTGGGTCTAGCTTGTCAGCATCTAGCCCCAATTCGTGGGGAACGCAATGCAGGATCTGCCGCGGTGGTCTCCTTTTAGACCACAGCGAGCGCAAGTATTGGCCTACTTGACCGTTTCCACCAGTGTGAATCCTTGGGCTACGCTAGGGCGCTTCTTGTTCCTCCGCATGTCGATTCTCAGACCCAGCGCCATTACCAGGATCGCTACTGCCACGTTGAACCGATTCCGTACACCCGGCAACGTTTCCAGCAGCTTGAGAGCTTCCTCGGGTTGCTGAAGTGCGTCGCACACCTTGACTGCCCAATCATCAGAGAAATTCAATCCCTGGAGGTCGTGGGCGAACCGGTTGCGAATGGCGCCTATGCGGGTGAGATCATCGTATTCGTCCCTGCTGATCAGTCCCATGCAGTATGCCGCACGCATCCTGGACGAGAAGCTGCCGAGCGGCGTGCCCGTCTCCACCAAGGCTGCGACCTCTCGTGAGTCTTCTATCAACGAGGCAGCTAGGAGTTGTCCCAGAGATTCATCGAGGTAGGCAGCCCCAAGAACGGAGGCTGCCCTATCGCTTTCTTTTTGAAACTCGGCTAGGAATCCTGCCAGATCCCCGTGCTTTATGACATTCTCTTTGCTCCGATTCTTCCCCATTCACGTCCCCCATCAGAGAGTAGTCACCGACCACTGCCGGCTGCTAACCTTGTACGAATCCCCGTACGGCTCGGCGGTACTTGCCACCTCAACTCCCTATACCCTAGTCAACAACAGCACCGTATAGGCACCTGCACCAACCCCGCTGACCAGTGCCTGCAAAGTCGAAGGTGCAGTCTTTGCAGGGCAATGGCATCTGTTCCAAGGCTTCGTCAACCGTGAAGACCTTGCCTTCTAGCTTCTGACACGCTTCGCAGGAGGCGTCACCCGCCGTGATTATGAATACTTTGTGCAAGATTCCATCTCGCTTATACGCCGTCAACTCCATTCTGTGTGACTGCTCAAGCAGATGGACAAAACCTCGACCTTCCTGATAGAGAAACAGTGCCATCTCGAAATACGGCAGCTTGAGTTCCGTTGACTTTGCATCAGCGATGGACTTGTGCACAACGTCGTTGAACATTGACCAGATGATGTCGCCGTCACCAGGCTCTTGGCCGAATCTCTCTCGCAGCATCTCCCTGTGCGTGTCGAAATCCTGGGCTGATAGGCCGTAGCCTTGCAACGATTGCATCCACTTCTTCCTGAACTGGACTGTTTCCCATTCCTTCTCGATCTCCTTTGCCCGATCTTCTGTGACTAGGACTTTCTGGTGGTCGCCAGTGGGCAGGCTTCGCAAATAGATGTACTTGCCGCAGTGAGGACACTTCTTCTTCCGCTTCGGCGTCTTGTCTAGAATCTGCTTGCAGTATGGACAGACCGCGCCGCTGGGTTCTGGCACTTCAGGGACTTTGGCCTTCAGTGCCTTCGCCTTTTCTAGCCTCCGTTTGAACTTCCCCAGCTTTGGCAGCCCATCGCCTCGGCCTTGGTACAGGACATCAAAGACCCAAATGGCCTTCTCCAGTACTCTGATCTCCTCATCTACCTGCATTCTCTTTCGATATATTATCGCCAGCCTGTCGTAAGGGTGGTTTCCGACGGAGTTCTCTTTGACGTTCTCTTCATACAACCGAACAGCTTCGTCCTCTCGTCCGGATTTCTCCAGTTCGATACCTCTGAGATTCCTCTCAACTTGTGCGTTGAAATCAGTCATTGGCCTCTAGCGACTGTGTTGCGCGGATGCCGCACACGCAGTCGCATGACCTCTGCGCCTATCTCTTGAGCTAGGAGGGCTAGTTCTTCGGCGTTGGGTTTGGGTGTCATGGTTCGGCTCAGCCTCCCTGGGTCGCTGTCAGTAGGTGTACTGCGCCACCGAATTGCCCCCGGCGTCGAACAGGAAGACCGTGTCTCCGTCGTTGTTCCAGATTGATGTCCCATCCTTGCACCAGTATAGGTCAGTGGCGCTGTTCGTCCCACACCCTGTGCGAACACGAACGGTTGCCCCAGAGGCCAATGTGAACTGAGGGAAGGTGTACCCCCAGCCGTAGTCATCACGCAGGTACCATCCGGTCATGTCGGCGGTCTGACCGCCCCTATTGGTCAGGCATACATACTCCTCCTCTTTGCTATAATTGTCATTGCCTGGCGAGTCGAACTGACAACAGTCAGGATTAACCGCTACGTTGGCAGGTGCGGCTGGCGGCGCAGCAGCTGTCGGTGGAATGGGTGTGGAAGTCGGTGGCACAAGGGTAGGAGACGGCGGCACGGCACTCGCTGTAGCGGACTGCGGCGTAGGTGGAACCGGTGTTGGCGACTCACCCTGATCCCAGATCCCTGCACCTTCGAGGCGTGCGTCCTGCTCTAGCTGAAGTAACTCGTCTGCATGGACTAGGTCAGGAGGGAGTGTGACGGCATGGGCATAGCCCAGGCGGATTAGCTCAGCATTCACAAAGACGCCGCCCACGTAGACATACCGAAGGAGCCTATCGTACTTGTCGGTCTCTGATACGTCCTTCTCTAGCTCGACCGTCTTCCCTTCCACGAATGCTTTGTTGATGTCGGTGGCTACACGGCCCATGTCACAGTCCGTTTCCGGACAGTCGACCCCCAAGTAGCGCACAGTGTACACCTGACCGTCTATTTCTACGTCGATGGTGTCTCCGTCGATCACCTTGACGACACGAGCTTGCACTCGCCCGGTCTGCTCCGGTGACGGTGACTCCTCCTCAACTACTGGGGACTCGGTGGTCGAAAGCGTTGGGCTAGGAGGCTCAGGCGAAGGCGGTGGCTCAACGGTCCCGGTTGGCGCGACTGGTGTAGAGGGAGTGAGGCAGGATAGGGTGAGGGCAGCCAGCAGGCTCAGTGAGAATGCGATGACTGCTAACGACTTCATCGGGTTTGCTCCTTCTTTCCGGGCTGAAGAGGCTAGGCAACATTCGCTTGCGACGAGCCGTGTTAGCAGATCGATGAAGCAGGGGAATCGAAGTCAGTGGATTGTATCACAACGGTGAAAAGAGCGCAACACACGTTCTTGCGAACGACAGAAGGCCCTACTGTTCAGGAGTCGGATGTATCAGAAGGCTGCGCAAGCTCTCGGCTGTCCTAGGGAGGCCTCAGGCGAGAAGCGCGGTGGAGGCAGTCTACGCCTTCAGCCCGGCCAGCATGAGGCGGATCATGGTGTCGATGACCTCGTAGAAACGCTCCCTCTGTGCAGGCTCTTCCTTGTGGATGATCTCGTTGGCCAGGTGCACCACGGTGCTCTTGAAACCCTCCACCAGGTATCGGGGGTCCACCGCTCTGAAAGCGCCCTCGCTCTGTCTGGTCTCGACGTAGAGAACAATGCTCTCCCAAGCCTGGTCTCGGAACTGGCGGAACTTCTCGAACAACTCGGGGTACTCCAACATGCTGAAGGCTGTCAGGCGGAGGTTGGACCGCCTTGCTGCCCGCAAGTTGTTCTCGAACACGTGCGCTGCGCAGGCGCGGAAGACGCCATAATCGTCTCTGTCCCGCATCCTCCGCTGAACCTCAAGATCCTCATCCAACGGGTGGGCACGCCCCACTGCCTCGGACAGTGCCTGGTATAGACCTTCCTTGCTCCCGAAGTGCTGCAACACCAGGGTCCGGCTGACGCCCGCTCCCTCGGCAATGTCGTCCAGGGTGGTGCCCGAGAAGCCCTTCTCGGCGCACGCGCCTAGCGTGACCTCCAGGATCTGTTGTCTCCGTTCCTCGCCCGAGATCCTCACCTGCATCGCCTATCTCCTGGTCCGGCGGTCGGTTCGCATAGCAAGTAACCGTATATGCCCATTGTACCACTTTCTGCAAGACCATACAAGCAGGATGACCCTCAACAGGACGGTGCATATTGGCAGTACCAGTATCGTCCGTTGTTGCCGGCGCCGCCTTTGGGTGCAGAGGTTGTACGCTGTCGTTGGCCCCTTTTCTCCCGGTTTCCAGGCTCCTTGTCCGGCGCTACGCGGACACGAAGACTGGCATTGCCCAGGGATTGACCTAGGGGCATCCGTGAACTATACTCTGGCACGATTGTAGGCACAAGGTTGTGCTGTCGGAGGAAACGGCTTGCGCCTGGTTGCGTCCCCGCAGGAAGCCGCCCAGGCCCATCGCTCGTCAAAGACACCGTGAGAGTGTATCAGGAGGACAGTCATGTTAGGGATTGAAGCCTTGCTGGAGATCCTCGCCGCTTCCGGCGTGACCCACATCTTCGGCAATCCGGGCTCCACCGAATTGCCTTTGAACGAGGTCTTGGTGAACGATTCTCGTTTCAAGTACATCCTTGGCCTGCACGAGCTGCCGGTCACGGCCATGGCCGACGGCTATGCCATGGCCTCCGGGGGACTGGGTGTGGTCTGCGTGCACATCACCTGCGGGCTGGGCAACGCCATGGGCATGCTCTACAACGCCTACCGTGCGGGGACGCCGCTCTTGCTTCTGGCGGGCCAGCAGGACCGGCGGCTGCGGCTCGGCGAGCCGGCGCTGGAGGGCGACATGGTGTCCGTGGCTCGCCCGTGGACCAAGTGGTCGGTAGAAGTGCAGCGCGTGGAGGACGTGCCGACGGTGGCCCGCCGTCTGGTCCAGACCGCTTTGACCCCGCCTACCGGTCCGGTCTTTCTGTCGCTGCCTGTGGACATCCAGCTCGAGGAGACAGAGGGGCTCCACCTCTTCCCCCCCCACATTCCCAATCGGCGGGTTCGCCCTCCACTCGAGGCTGTTTCTGAGGCGGCAGAACTCCTGGCCCAAGCTCAAAACCCGGCCATCCTGGCGGGCAGCCGGGTGACCGAGGCCAACGCGGTGGCGGAGCTGGTCACTCTGGCAGAGCGGCTGGGCGCGCCCGTGCTGGCGGAGCAGCAGACCTCGCACGGGCG
>CAZOBP010000204.1:0-5122 GCA_964577995.1 uncultured Anaerolineales bacterium | reverse complement strand
CGCTTGACCGTCCTGGTCCGTGACATACCTCGCGCAACCAGGGCCGTTATCCTTCGGTTCGGCAAACCGTCACCTGCGTGCCGTCTGAGACGGCCTTCAACACTGTAGCGTCCCCAACTACACGACCGAAGACCGTGACCGCGCTGGCGGGGCGGATTTCCTCGCCTCTGCTGGCAGGCGTGGGTCCGAAGAAGACGCACAAGGCCTTCCCCGGTGGCCAGTAACCCAGGTCCCCCATCTCGACGAGATCCTGACCGGACTCCAGCTCCAAAGACAGGGGGGTCGAGAAGTAGATCTCGTCCCCCCAAGTGTTGGCTACGCCCTCGATGGGCAGCCCAGCCCAGACAGCCTTAGCTGTCTGCGTGTCGTTCAGCTCAGCCGTGACGGTGACCTGACCGGCGGAAATCTCAATCCGGTGGGGCATTCCTGTCCCCCGTTGTCTGTGGTATAATGATTTGGGGTGCAATAGAAGATGGTTTGGAGATGCTACTCGACACGTCCAGCAGGCCCCCGTTCGGTTCCGCACTATTATACAGTATTCACCATCACATGACCACCGCCCTGTCAGCCACCACCGGGCAGAGCCGATCAGCAGCCAACAGGAGGAGGGGATGTCCGTATTGGAGCTCCAGAGAGACGTTGTCTACGGGCCTATAAGCTTCCGAAGGTTGGGCCGCTCTCTGGGGATCAACCTGCTACCGCCGAGCCGCAAGGTCTGCACGTTCGACTGTGTGTACTGCCAGTACGACACCGCCCATACGGTACCCGGACCAGCGGGGCAGGTCGGGTTCCCGTCCGTGGATTCTGTCCTGCAGAAAGTGGAGGAGGCCATAAGACGCCAGCCATCGCCGCCCGACTACTTGACCCTCTCAGGTAACGGTGAACCCACATTGCATCCGAACTTCCCGGACATCGTGTCGGGGATGCTCGAACTGCAGGATAGGATGTGCCCGCAGTCCAGGCTAGCCATCCTTTCCAACTCGTCTCGCATGCACCGTCTGGAGATCAGGGAGACCGTTGCGCAACTGGACGATCCCATCATGAAACTGGATGCAGGCGATCCTCAAACCTTCTCGCGCTTGAGCCGCCCGTCGTCGGCGATCACTTTGGAGAAAATACTCGAAGGTCTGGAAGCCATGCCGCGTCTGATCATCCAGAGTATGATCATCGAGGGAGAGGTGCAGAACGCCGAGGGTGAAGCCCGCGAAGCCTGGCTAGCCAGCGTGGCTCGGCTGTCCCCGGAGATGGTCCAGATCTACACGGCGGAGCGGCCTGTCGCCGAGAGCGGCGTGAGGCAGGTATCCAGGCAACACTTGGAGGAGCTAGCCAGCCGGGCCCAAGAGAGAACCGGCGTCACGGTCAAGGCCTACTAGCCCGCTGGATTCAGGGGAGAGCCGATGAGAGTACTGCATGTCTACAAGGACTACTACCCTGTCGTAGGCGGCATGGAGAACCACATCAGGCTACTGGCGCGGGGAGCGGCGAGACGTGGACTCGAGATCACGGTTCTGGTCACCAGTCCTACGGGCAAGACCGAGGTCGCAGAGCTGGAGGGCGTGAGAGTGATCAAGGCCGGACGCCTGGCCACTGTGTCGTCCACCCCCATCAGCTTCGCTCTCTTCTCATG
Source organism: uncultured Anaerolineales bacterium (assembly GCA_964577995.1). GTDB lineage: Bacteria > Chloroflexota > Anaerolineae > UBA7937 > B3-Chlor > JAUVXJ01. The sequence continues at coordinate 3,495 of CAZOBP010000204.1, read as the reverse complement.
GATGAGCCGGTTGAGGCCAGACATCACCCATCTACACTTCCCTTATCCCTGGGGCGAGCTGGCCCACCTCACGTTCGGACATAGTCAACGAACGGTCATCACTTACCACAGCGATATCGTTCGCCAGAAGGGCCTCCTCAAGCTGTATCGACCGTTTCTCAGGCAAGTTCTGGCCCGCGCGGATCGCATCATCGCTACCAGCCCGAACTACGTTCAGAGTTCCCCGTACCTGAGCGAGATGTCCGAGAAATGTACGGTGATCCCGTTGGGCATAGATCTGCAACCCTTTCTCCAGCTCAGGACCGAGGAGGTCAGGAGACTGCGCGAGCAGTATGGGTCTCCCCTGCTACTCTTCGTCGGCCTCCTGCGCTACTACAAAGGTCTCGATCACCTTATCAGAGCCATGCGCGACATCGATGCACGACTGCTGGTGGTGGGGTCGGGACCGATGGCCGAGGAGTGGCAGGCTCTCGTCGCCGAGCTGGGGTTGACTGAGAAGGTGTTCTTCGCGGGCCGTGTGCAGGACGAGGAGCTGCCGGCCCACTTCCAGGCCTGTGACATCTTCGTGCTCCCCGCTTCGCATCGGAGCGAAGCCTTTGGAGTAGTACAGGTGGAAGCCATGGCTTGTGGCAAGGCGGTGGTGAGCACCGAACTGGGGACCGGAACCTCCTACGTGAACGTCGACGGGCAGACGGGCCTTGTTGTGCCGGCACGCGATCCTGGTGCACTCGTTTCGGCCATCAACCGGTTGCTCGCCGACGAGCAACTGCGAACGGCGATGGGCGAGAGAGGGAGAGAACGCTCCAGGCAGGAGTTCTCCCAGGATGTGATGATAGACAGAGTCCTCGAGCTCTACAGCAGTCTCCTGCCAGGTCCGTGAGGGTCTCAATCCGCGACCGCAGATCGTCGTTCTATTCGTTGATCCTCGGACATTGCTCCTAGCGTCGCCGCAGACGTGGGCGTCCCTAGCCGCCACGGCATGTCTATTTGCCGTCGTGCGCGCGCGGTTCCTCGCATCGCCGAGGCACGCAAGGTTGATAAGTAATGGGAACTGGACTATGATCTAGGATGGCCTCGTGGCAACTACAGGGGGAAGAAGCGGAAGTTGCAGGACGGACTCGCCACGATCAGTGAGTGGACAGCAGCATGCGACGGTGAGTAGGCGACCCTTTCGACGGAGCCGAGGGCTGAGAGACGATGCGAGTTCTGGTTACTGGAGGAGCGGGCTACATAGGCTCGCATCTAGCCGACAGGCTGCTGGCTGACGGACACGACGTTGTGGTCGTGGACAACCTCTCCCTGGGCAAGGTTGCCAACATCGAGCACAACCTCCACAACCCGCGCTTTCGCTTCACCGAAGGAGACATCCTCGACTCCCACCTCATGGAGCAGATGACGGATGAGTGCGAAGTAGTCTATCATCTGGCGGCCATCGTAGGTGTTAGACATGTGCTGACCGATCCCCTACAAGCGATGATGACCAACGTGTGGGGGACCGGCACCGTGCTCAAGGAGGCGTCCAGGAGAGGACGCAAAGTGGTGCTGGCCTCCTCGTCGGAGGTGTATGGCAAGAGCACTGCCTGTCCCTTGGCTGAGGATGACGACCGGCTCTTGGGCTCGACGGGGGTCGCCAGGTGGTGCTACTCCACGGCCAAGGCCATGGACGAGTATCTGGCTCTTGCTTACCACCGCCAGCGGGAACTGCCGGTCACCATTGTCCGCTACTTCAATTCCTACGGGCCACGGTTGGATCCGAGAGGGTACGGCAGCGTGGTGGCGAGATTCATCAGTCAGGCGCTGGCCGGTAAGCCGCTGACCGTCCACGCGGACGGCGAGCAGACTCGCTGCTTCACCTACGTCGATGACACCGTGGAGGGTACGGTGCTCGCTGCCAGCGTCCAAGATGCGAACGGAGAGGTGCTGAACATAGCGCGCGGTGAGGAGACCAGCGTTCGTGAACTCGCGGAAGCCGTACGCGAGATGACCGGTTCGTCATCAGAGGTCGTCTGCGTGCCATACGAAGTGGATTATGGCGAGTTCTTCGAGGATACCAGGCGGCGGGTTCCGGCCGTGGAGAAAGCGGAGAGGATACTGGGCTTCAGGGCCCGCGTGGCCCTGGCCGAGGGCCTGCAGCAGACCATAGACTGGTTCAGGAACAAAGCATGAAGATCCTGGTTACGGGCGGCGCCGGGTTCATAGGTTCGGCCCTCGCCAACCATCTGGTCAGCCTTGGACATCGCGTGCGGGTGATCGATGATCTCAGTGCGGGAGACCCGGCTGTCCTGGACAACGCTGTAGCCTTCACGCGAGGCGATGTGCGCGACATCCCCAGGCTATGGACTCTGCTGAGGGGCGTGGACGTCGTTTTCCACTTGGCGGCGCGGGTGTCGGTCTCAGAGTCGATACTGTACCCCGTGGAGTACAACGAGGTCAACGTGGGGGGCACGGTGAGCCTGATGACCGCAGCGCGAGACGCGGGCGTACGCCGGGTCGTACTGGCCTCTTCCGGGACGGTCTATGGGGAGCAGGAGGACCAGCCGGTCAGGGAGACGGCACTCGTGCATCCACCCAACCCTTATGCGGTGGCCAAGATAGCGTCCGAATACTACGTCTCCGCTCTCGGCACCCTCTATGACATCGAGACGGTCATGCTTCGCATCTTCAATGCTTATGGTCCAGGCCAGGCTGTACCCCCGTCGCACCCTCCGGTGATCCCCCACTTCGTCGGGCAGGCGCTGACCGGGAGCACGCCGACCGTCTTCGGCACCGGCAAGCAGACCAGAGATTTCATCCACATCAGTGACGTCGTCACCGCGCTTAAGACGGCAGGATTGGCGGACAGGGTCAATGATCTGATTTTCAATATCGGCACCGGTCAGGAAGTGAGCATTAACGAGTTGCTCAAGAAGATTGAGGCTCTTCTGGGCAAACGCGTAATCTCGCTGCACAACGCCACTCAGAGCGGAGGGGTATCGCGCCTGGTGGCCGACACCAAGCTGGCCAAGGAAGTGCTCGGATTCGAGACCAGGGTCAGCATTGACGAGGGTCTTCGCCTCATGTTGAGGCACTACGAGGGGATAGTGCCGTCCAAGTCTGAGGTGGGCAAGTGATGGGGAGCTGGGTTTCGGTCTGGAGGGACAGGGCCATGGGCCGTGTCCAGGAAACGGGCTCCTCATCAAGGTAGGGCGACCGATGCGGACCAAGCTATCCATTCTATGTGACGGGATCATCGAGGCTGGCTGGCTGGCAGCGGTCGTCGTCGTCCCCCTCTTCTTCAACGTCTATAGCAGCCGGGTGTTCGAGCCCGACAAGGTTAGCCTTCTCCGCTCCATTGCTCTGCTCATGATCGCCGCCTGGCTGGTCAAGGCCATGGAGGACTTGATCGACAGGCGCAGAACTGCACCTGTGGAGGGCCAAGGCGGCGTGTCCTCCTTCTTCCGGCTGCCTCTGGTCACCCCTACTCTGCTCCTGCTGGGAGTGTACGTTCTCACCACG
>CAZOBP010000203.1:0-5133 GCA_964577995.1 uncultured Anaerolineales bacterium | reverse complement strand
TGAGAGGCCACAGCCGTTTGCCGCTTCCGCCGGCCAAGATCACGGCGTACATCACGGCCTCCGGTCAGTCCACGACATACTGCACACCCCGCTCCCGGGCCACTACATAGTTCATGCCTCCCACCTGTCGCACCATGCCCTTCAACTCCATCATGGCCAGGGTACTGGTCACATCCGATATGGGCAGATTCGTCTTCTGTCCTATCTCATCCACATGAACCGGCTCTGCGGAGATATGCTTCAGAATCCTGGCCTCCTTCTCGTCCTCGGGGACCACCATACGTATCTCTTGATGCTGCTCTACCAGAGTCAGATTCAACTCCTCCAGGATGTCCTGCACTGAGATGACCAGCTTGGCCGCACCTTCCTGGATCAGCCGATTCGTACCTTCGCTCTTCCGGCTGTGGACATTCCCCGGAATCGCGAAAACCTCCCTGCCCTGTTCGAGGGCATAGTCGGCGGTGATTAGAGCTCCGCTCCGCTTGCCCGCCTCGACCACGAGAGTACCCAGAGAAAGGCCGCTGATGATCCGATTCCGCGCGGGGAAGTTGCGCGCTTCCGGCTGAGTGCCCAGCGGATACTCGGTAACCAGGGCTCCCCTCTGAACCACGTTCCTGGCCAGGTCCCGATGCTCGCGGGGATAGATGATATCTATGCCACATCCCAGCACGGCAATCGTTCGTCCTCCAGCCCGCAGGGCCGCCCGATGCCCCAGAGAATCTATGCCTCTGGCCAAACCGCTGACCACCGTGATTCCACCGCGTGCCAGGTCGCCCGCAATCTCGTCCACCATTTGCCTGCCGTACCTGGTACCAGAGCGCGTGCCCACCACCGCCACCGCCCACTCGTCCCGAGGCTCAATCTCACCCTTGACGTAGAGCACAGGGGGGGCGTTGTGAACCTGGAGCAGCCGAGGGGGATACCGCTCGTCCTCCCAGGCAATGACCTGGGCGCCTTCTGCACGCACGCGTTCCAGTTCCTCGTCCAGATCGAGCGTCTGTCTCGCGGCCAGCAAGGACTCCATGGATCGGCGGTCCAGCCCCGCCGACTGGAGCTGCGCCTCGTTGGCGTGCCAGGCAGCGCCGGGATCACCGAAGTGTTCCAGCAGCCTCTTGAAGCGCGCTGGCCCTATCCCCGATACGATGTTGAACCCGATCCAGTACTTGACCTCGGTCAATTCCAGGTCCTTTCACACTCTCTCAGCGAGAGGGCTGGAGCACCCAGGCTCTCACCGCAACCCCTTCGGGAGCTGAACCTCGATACGTCCCGCCTCGAGATCCACCTTGATCACCACGTTCGACAGCGCCGGTATGAGTATCTCCTGATCCCCATTCCTGACGACGTAGACGTCATTGGCGCCCGTCTCGATGACCTTCACAATGTGGCCCAGGTACTCTCCCTCGGTTGTCCTCGCCTCAAGCCCCTCAATCTCATACACATAGTATTCGTCGTCTCCAAGAGGCACGGCCTCGTCGATCGGTACCTGAACTAGCTGGCCGCACAACTTGCCAGCCGCATCTCGACTGTCGCAGCCCTCGAGCTTGAGCAGAGCCTTCCCGACGCGCGTCCGGCATCCTTCCACGGCCACGGCCTCGAGCTCCTCTCCGAGGTACACCGTCTCGAGCAGGTCGAAGCGCTCAGGGAAGTCGGTCAGGATCTCGACCTTTACCTCCCCCTCGACACCATGAGGACCCAGAATGCGCCCGATCACCAGGTGAGTAGGTCGCTCTGGACGGTCGCGTGAGCCTCCAGGTCTCGGACTCCGTCCCACCTACACGATCTCCAGTATGGCACGCTTCCCCTGCTTGGCAGCGGCAACCTTCAGCAAAGTACGCATGGCATTGGCTACACGTCCCTGCTTGCCTATGACGCGGCCCATGTCCTCTCGCGCCACTCGAAGCTCAAAGATCACGGAGCGGGTGGCATTCACCTCCGTCACTTCCACCTGATCGGGATTGTCCACCAGTAGTCTGGCCATGTATTCTACCAGTTCCTTCATGGTCATCGCGCCTCCTCAGTTCGACGGTGGGAGAAACAGGAAGGCGGCCCCAGGCAAGCCAGGGAAACCGCCGCACTTGTGCTAGCCAATAGTGGATACGCTGAGTTCAATCGTCAGCCGCGCTCGCAAAGCAACGTCTCGCTAGCCCAGGAAACCCCGAGTCCGCAGGGCCGATTCAATCTCCTCCAGGGACTTCTCCCCCAGACCTGGGATAGCCAACATCTGCTCCCTGCCCTCATCCAGCTTGTCCAGCAAAGCCTGGACAGTATGGATTCCCGCGCCGTCGAGGGCGTTGACCACCCGCGTAGAGAGTCCCAGATCCTCGAAGGACACCTCGGTCACGGGCTCAGAGACCTTTTCAGCGACGGCCGGCGTCTCTTCGACCTCCTGGGGCGGCGAAGGGACCTCCGCCTTTTCCACAGGAGCAGGCGGCTCCTCGATGACCTCAGCGAGGACCTTCTCCAGCGGCTCGCCCGCCTTGATGCGCTCCAGTTTCCGCCGCGTACCAAGCTTGTCTAGCATACGCCCAACTGCCTCGGTGGGTTGAGCCCCCTGCTGCAGCCAGTATATCGCCCGATCTTCCTTCAGCGTAAACCCTGGCGGGTCCTGACGTGGATCGTAGTTGCCGACTATCTCGATGAAACGCCCATCTCTCGGGGAACGGGAGTCGGCAACTACCACCCTGTAGTACGGTTGCTTCTTCGCCCCGACCCGGCGCAACCTAATCTTGATCATTTGTACTCCTGTCTCTCCTCTCCGCGCTAGTATTACCTGGTCTCAAGTGTGAAGAAACGAATTACCTGAACATAGACAAGAGGTCCGGCATGCGCCCCTTGCTCATCTGTTTCATCATCTTCTGTATCTGTCTGAACTGGCTCAGCAGTTGGTTCACTTCCTGAACAGTGGTACCGCTGCCTCGAGCGATACGACGTTTCCTGCTTCCGCCGACAATGCGGGGGTTTTCGCGCTCAGCGAGTGTCATGGAACTGATCATCGCTTCGATCATCACCAGTTGCTTGTCCGTGACCTCCTGGGGTATCTGCCCTGCCAGCCCAGACAAGCCCGGTATCATGTCCAGCACCTGGCTCATCGGCCCCATCTTCTTCACCTGATGGAGCTGATCCAGGAAGTCCTCCAGGGTGAAGGTCGCCGTGCGGAGCTTCTCCTGCATCTCCAGCGCCTGCTCCTGATCGAAGACCTCCTCCGCCCTCTCAATGAGGGTCAGCAGATCGCCCATCCCCAGAATACGCGACGCGAGACGATCCGGAAAGAACCCCTCCAGGTCACCGGACTTCTCGCCGACACCAAGGAACTTGATGGGGACTCCGGTCACCGCTCTCATGGAGAGGGCCGCGCCTCCCCTTGCATCGCCGTCCATCTTGGTCAGTATCAATCCGGTGAGCCCGACCCGCTCATTGAACTCCTGCGCCACCGTCACTGCGTCCTGACCTGTCATCGCATCCGCCACGAGCAGAACCTCGGCAGGCTCTACCGCGCTCCTTATCTGCTCCAGCTCTGACATGAGTTCGTCATCGACGTGCAGACGCCCCTGAGTGTCAAGAATGACCACCGTGTAGGCGGCCTCCCGTGCCCTCCGGATGGCGTGGGAGCATATCTCCGGCGGGGAAACAGAGGTTCCCTCGCTGTGGACTGCCAGGTCCATTTCCTTGCCCAGTATCTCCAGTTGCGTGACTGCTGCCGGTCTGCGCGTGTCCGCCGCCACCAAGAGCGGCCTCTGCCTTTGTTTCCGCAAGTAGAGCGCCAGCTTGGCCGCCGTCGTCGTCTTGCCAGAGCCTTGCAGACCTACCAGCATGATACCGTGTGGAGGCTGCCCCGATAGATCGACCGTCGTGGGCTTGCCCAGGAGAGCGATCAACTCCTCGTTGACGATCCTGATTACCTGCTGTGCCGGGGTCAGGCTGCGCGTCACCTCAGCCCCGACCGACCGCTCTCGGACCTTGGCCACGAAGTCCTTGACCACTCTGAAGTTGACGTCAGCTTCGAGCAACGCAATCCGGACCTCGCGCAGCCCTTCGTCTACATCCTTCTCGTCCAAGCGGCCCTTGCGAGCCAGCTTGTCGAAAGCGCCTTGCAGCTTCTCGGTTAGTGTCTCGAACATCTGAGTTCAGCCAGAGAGAGCAATCATGGGCAGACTTGCCGGTCTGCCAACTAGGCATACATTCCTGTATTCTACGGCACTTCATGGGTTTCGTCAAGCAAACCCTGTAGATAGACCCCACCATGGCCCCCCGCCCTTGGCTGATCTTCGCAACCATGCGCGAAGGACCTCACTGAACCATGAGCCGCTGGCCCGATACCCTTCGGGCAGATCGCCGAGGGCCCCGGGTGCCACGGGTCCTCTCCTCCTGCCCACCCTGATCGACACCTGCCGACGCGACAGTCAGTCAACCTCCGGCTCTGCTACTTCGAAACCACCTGTGATAGAATCATACACAGGGTGCACTGACAGTGGATATCCTCGCCACCGTAGGAGAGACCGTTTCGAACCAGCACATGTTCGTCCGCGGTGACACTGTAGTTGTCGGGGTGTCGGGCGGGCCGGACTCGCTGTGCCTCCTCCACGTTCTGAAGGAGCTTCAGCACGAGTCCGATGTAGCTCTTCACGTCGGTCACCTTGAGCACGGAATCCGCGGAGAGGAGTCAAAGGCAGACGCCGTCTACGTTGAGGGGCTGGCGCGGGCCTGGGGTGTCCCCGTCACCGTGGAGTACGGCGACGTCCCTGCCTACGCGAGGGAACACAAGCTAGCCATCGAGGAGGCCGCTCGCAGGGTCCGCTACCTGTTCCTGGGGCGCGTGGCCCGCGAGGTGGGCGCCCGGTGTGTGGCGGTGGGGCACAACGCAGACGACCAGGTCGAGACCATCTTGATGCACTTGATGCGGGGTTCAGGACTGGGTGGGCTGCGCGGAATGCTGTCAGTCCAGACGCTGGGCCCAGAGGGGTGGTGGTGCGGGGCCACGCTCAGGCTCGTCCGACCGCTGCTGGAGGTACCCAGGGAAAAGATCGAGGCCTACTGTCGCCAGCACAACCTGGAGCCTCGCTTCGATCGCTCCAACCTGGATCTCACCTATCACCGCAACCGCATCCGCCACGAGCTGATCCCCCGTCTGGAAAG
>CAZOBP010000202.1:0-5133 GCA_964577995.1 uncultured Anaerolineales bacterium | reverse complement strand
GGGCACCATGGCGAAGGCCACGCCGGCTGCCCACAGGAGGTATCCGGCGTATCTCACCACGCCTACACCCTCTGGATTGGAGCGGAACAGACACAACCCGATTTGGAGCACAGTCAGGACGCTGGCAACTGAGGACAGGAGCCAGGGATGCAGTCTATACAATGCCTTCTTTGGCTCGCTCATCGTTTTTCTCCCCTCTATCGCTGCTTCTGGGCCGCCAGAGAGCAATGTCTCATCAGTGCAGCCATAGGTGCACCCGCGGACGCGAAGTGGACGAGGCGCAGCCCATTGTCATCCAGAGAGGCCAGGAGGCGGCTCTCTCCTAGCAGATCGAGTCGTCGAAGCAGCGGCCCACACAGATGCTCCAGCCACGATGGCGGAAGAACATCGGTGCAGACGAACCAGCTGCCCGGTTGAAGAACCCGGCTGGCCTCGCTCACCGCTCGATGCCAGCCCCCCATCAGGTGGTGCAGCACCCCAAAGGAGAACACGGCGTCGAACTTGGCATCGTCGAAGGGCATGTCTCTGGCATCGACGACGCGGAAATCTACCTCTCCCTCGAGGTTGCTCAGGCGCTTCTTGGCCGCTGTCACCTGGTCGGGATCGAAGTCAGTGGCCACTATGGGGGCTCCGAAACGCTCCAGGAGCAGTCGGGTCATCACCCCCTGGCCGCAGCCTATCTCCAGGCAACGGGCGTCGGCCGGGAGGCTGATTCGCTCGAACAGCTCCATCGCAGCGCCCTGTGTTTGGCTGACGCGCTGTGGCCTGTCCATCATCCACTTCTCGAAGGGTGTCAGCTTCATCATCCGGCGGACAAACCAACCGTCCGCGGTCGCTTTCTGCTCCATGTTTCCTCCTGTATCAGCAGTGGCCGGGCACTCCATCATGACCTCTTACTCCGCCGGAGTAGGCGTACGATGCCCGACACGAGGTTGACCCTGGGCACGCTACAAGAGGAGCGTGCGTATTCCTCTCCGAACCTCGCCAGCAGGCGACGGTCCTCGTGCACACAGATGACATACACACTACCAATGCCCGCGACTGCTACGAGGGCTACCAGCCAGTGCTGGGCGATCAGAACCAGGGCCACGTAGGCCAGCATCCAACCCAGGTACAGCGGGTGTCGAATCACAGCGTAGAGGCCTGTGGTCACGACCGCAGTGGTCTGGGTAACTCCGCCGCCACGTGGCGCCTGGCCCTTCCTGGGAAGCAGGATCAGGGGAAGTGCCATCAAGGCCATGCCCCCAAGAAGTACGGCCCAGCCCACGTAGACTAACGGTATCCAGATCGGATTACCCACGGTCCAGAGCAGAGCCGTACCTGACACGAGCAATACAGCCGCGGCTGCGAACGGAATCCATCCTCTCGCCTTCAATACCTCGCCAACCTTTCTGCACGTTTGCCAGTCTACGCAGGCCGCTCCTATCTCCTTCATTCCCAGCGGAAGGCCTTGAGCGACACGGCGGAACAGCCTATGGCCCACAGAGCCACAAGCAACAAGTGATGAACGGTGGTGGCGATGCTGTGGCCCTCCACCATGACCGAGACGAGAGCTTCGTAGAAGTGGGTCAGAGGCAAAGCTCGGGCCAGTTGCTGTACCACCTTGGGCAGCGACTCGTGGGGGAAAAACCCTCCGCCGATGAAGAGCATGGGGAGGAACAAGGCCAGTGCCCATGCCTCCGCCGCCCTGGCGTTCTTCATCAGGCTGGCCAGGCAGAAGCCCATAGCCAGGAAGGCCAGGGTCCCCAGGATCAAAATGCTCAACGATGGAAGTGGGGTGCCCTTCAGACGCAGTCCAAAGAGGGCGACGCCGACAGCGAACAGAATGAGCAGTTGCAGACAGATGATCAAGCTGGCGGCGAGGACCTTTCCTCCCAGGAGCTGCCACTCTCGCAGTGGGGTGCCCCGCAGACGCTTCAGGATGCCCTGGTCTCGTTCCTCGACCAGAGTGATCGAGAGGTTGAGAAAGGCGGTTCCTCCCACCGACATGCCCACGATACTAGCGAAGACGTAGGCCACCATGGGCACGTCCCCTGCACTCTGGCCTCGGAACATGTAGCTGAAGAGCAGCATGAAGATCAGGGGTAGCCCTGCCGTCGGCACCAGGGCGTGCCGGTTGCGGGAGTAGAGCTTCACGTTGGTTAGCACCTCTGCCCGAAGGACCTTCATTCTCTTATCCTCCTGCCCGTCAAGCTGATGAACACATCCTCCAGCGTGGCGCCCTCGACTCTTAGGTCTCTGGGATAGAAGCCTTCCTCGGAGGCCATCTCCAGCAGCTTCTTGAGCGCGAGTTGTGAATCCTCTGCATGCAGCGTGTATTCACCCGATCTACCGTTCGTGGCTGCCCACACCCCTGGTATGGAGGAGAGCTTCGCCAGATCCAGAGCCCCGTCGACCAGAAACGCGATCTTCTGACCGTTGTCCAGATCCGCCATCAAGCGCCGGGGGGTGTCCAGGGCAATGATCTGGCCGTGGTCCACGATGGCTACCCGATCGCAAAGTTCCTCCGCCTCCTCGATGTGGTGGGTGGTGAGGAAAACCGTCCTCGAGTTGCGCCGGGCTTGCATCATCCACTCCCAGACCGCCTGCCGGGACTGAGGATCGAGCCCGGCAGTAGGCTCGTCCAGGAACATGAGCTGAGGATCGTTGAGGAAGGCCAATATGAGAGCCAGCCTCTGCCTTTGTCCACCTGACAGCTCTCCATAGCGGGCGCTGCGCTTCTCGTCGAGGCCCATTGCCGACACGAGGGTGTCAGGTTCTAAGGTGCTTCGGTAGTAGCCGGAGAATAGGCCCACGAGTTCTGCTACACTCAGGTCCGGGTAGAGGGAAGTCGACTGGAGGAGAATACCCACACGCTCCCTGAGCTCGTGGCCATCTCGGAAGGGGTCCAGGCCCAGCACTGTCACCTCTCCCTCATCGGGCCGGCGATACCCCTCCAAGATCTCTACCGTAGTCGTCTTTCCGGCCCCGTTGGGACCCAAAAACCCGAAGACCTCTCCCTCGTCCACTGAGAAGCTGATGCCATCCACGGCTCTCACTTCGCCGTACGTTTTCACGAGTTGCTGGACTTCGATGGCTGGCATTTCCTCTCCTCCTTCGTTGTGTAGCAGGGCTTCTAGAGCCCCAGTATCTCGCGGAGTTCCTTGGCCCGGGAGCGACTGAGATCAACCTCCGCGCCGGTGGTCAAGCGCAGCCTGTGACTCCCTGCGAACCAGGGAACGATCTCCTTCACCCGATCCAGATTGACGATGATCGAACGGTGTGCGCGGAAGAACAGACTGGGGTCCAGTCTAGTCTCCAGTTCGGTCAACGTTCGACTGACCGCGTGCTCCGCGGCGCCGACGTGAAGGAGCACGCCGCCTTCTCTGGCTTCCATCCAGTCGATGTCGCGGACATCCACCACCAGGAAACGACCAGCTTTGCGCACAGCTACACGAGTCAAGAACCGCTTCTCTTCACGGAGGCTCTCCAGCAGCGGTCCGATTCTGCTGGCGAACTCGCGCCCCGCTGCGAGTTGCTCGTGGGCTCTGGCTATGGCTCTCTCGAGTCTCTCTTGACTGAAGGGCTTCAAGAGGTAGTCCAGTGCGTTGACCTCGAAGGCTCGGATGGCGTACTCGTCGTAGGCGGTGACGAAGATGATGGCCGGGGGAGCGTCCAGGGTCTCGATGACCTCGAATCCGTCCAGCACTGGCATCTGGATGTCCAGGAGCACGAGGTCGGGAGAGAGCCGCTCGATTCTGTCCACAGCCTCTGCTCCGTCCTTGGCCTCGCCGATCAACTCCACGAACTCATTCTCCGCCAGCAGGTTCCGAAGCCGCTCTCTGGCTGGCGCTTCGTCATCGACGATGAGGGTCCTCAGCGTCATGGTTGCTCCTTGGGGATGATGATCGTGATCTTGGCTCCGCTGGGCTCGTTCTCGGCGAGCTCCAGCCCGAACCCTTGCCCGTACTTCCTCTCCAGCCTCTCACGGACGTTTCGCAGGCCGATGCCGGTCCCCTCTTGCCGGGTGGTGTGAGTCGGCAAACCGGGACCCCGATCACTGATGGAGATGACGAGCGATTGCTCGTTGAGATGGGTCTCCAGGTTCAGTTGCACTTGGCCTTGGGGACTCTGGCCGTGCCGGAGGGCGTTCTCCACCAGGGGTTGCAGGATGAGGGGAGGCACCAGAATCTGGAGGCTGTGTGGTGCGATGGAGGTCTTGACCAGGAGCCTCTCGCCAAAGCGCTCGTGCTCCAGTGCCAGGTACTCCTCCACGAAGGAGAGTTCGTCGGCCAGAGGGACCACGTCCTTCTCCACGGCGATGAGGGCGTAGCGGAAGATCTCCGCCAGTTTCTCCACCGTCTTCTCCGCTCTCGGAGGGTCCGTGCGAATCAGATGGGCGACGGTGTTGAGGGTGTTGAACAGGAAGTGGGGGTTGATCTGTGCCTTCAAGGCCTTGAGTTCCGCCTCAGCCGCCAGGGCCTTCAGGCGTTCCTCCTGGAGCTCCGTCTCCCTCAGCTCCCGATAGAACATTCGGACGTACTGCACTGAATGAATAGCGGGAAAGAAAAGGGAGAAGGCTACCAGATAGAGGACCACCAGGATCGTGAAGCGGCCGAAGAGGAACATCACCAGCAGCGCGCCGAGGACTCCACCCGTCAGGTGGCTCCCAAATGAAGCACCGATCTCCACCAACACGCGCCGCACGCGGGGGAGGCCTCCGATCCTAGGCCTGAGCAGGGACCCGTTCAGGATGTAGAAGACTTCGATCATGTAGACCATGGCGAAGCCCGTGGCCAGCGAGTACGGGTAGTCCCTGCTGAAGAAGCCAACAATGAGGCCCACCCCCAGGGCGCCCGCGGCGTCCCATAAAAGCAGCCTTTTCGCGTCCCCTCGGGTGATCATCCTCTGGCCCTCCCCGCTGTGTTCCTCTGGCCGGGCCGCTGCTGTCCAGAACTCAGTCCAGGACCTGTGGGGGCGGCCGTCTCGCTATGGGCCTGTACTCTGTGTTCCATGACCATTATAGGAGAGGATCTGACCTGGGTCAATGGTTTTCCGGCGAATGGTCGAAACTGGGGGCTCAACGGTAATGTGGCGAAGGCGAGAGGCAAGCAGAGCTTGTGGGCGGCGAGGGTCGGCTGAGGCGCCAACGCC
>CAZOBP010000201.1:0-5149 GCA_964577995.1 uncultured Anaerolineales bacterium | reverse complement strand
TGACCAAGGACCACCCAGAGAAGGTCGCTGCCTACCTGGAGAAGAACGTGGATTCCCTTCCCCGACAGGTGGTCCGCGAGGTGAGGAACAAGCTCGAGACAGGCCGCAAGAACGGCAAGCGCGCCACGTAGCCTTGCCGCCAGGCTCGAGAGCTACTCCGCTCACTGGACACTTGGCGGCCAGTGTCATACAATACGCCGGTGTGACCAGTGAGGGCACCGCATCCAGAAGCGCCCTCTTCGGAATGTCATGGCACGAGGTTAGATCGATGAAGAAAAGAGATCATAGTCGTCTTGTCGCCAAGCTCGCCGAGGAGTACTCCAATCACGCCCCCAAGTCCGCGGCAGTCCACAAGAAGGCCACCAAGTACCTGGTCGACGGAGGCAGCCACTCGCTACGTCTCACACAGCCCTTCCCTCCGCGACCGGTCTCCGCCCACGGAGCGTGGATCACCGACGAGGACGGCAACAGGATTCTGGATTTCTGGCAAGGGCACTTCGCCAACATCCTCGGCCACAACCCAGAGGTCGTCACTTCGGCCCTGGCCGCAGCATTTGAGGATGGCTTCGGCCTCCAAACGGGCTTCGAGGACCGCTTCCACGTCGAGGCGGCCGAGATCCTGTGCCGTCAGACCGGGAGCGAACGCGTGCGCTTCACCACCAGTGGTACCCTGGCCACCATGAATTCCATCATGCTCAGCCTGGCGTTCACAGGTCGTGGTCTGGTGATGAAAGCGGGCGCCGGTTGGCACGGGGGACACCCCTGGGGTCTGAAGGGGGTAGGCTTTCGAGCCGAAACAGATGACGGCTTCCAGTACGTGGATACGGAGGGGTTGCCTCCCGCCGTTACCGACAACGTGATCGTTACGCACTTCAACGATCCGGACAGGCTGCGTAGTGATTTTCGCCAACACGGCGACCAGCTCGCGTGCTTCATCGTCGAGCCCTTCATCGGTGCGGGGGGTTGTTTGCCCGCTACAGCCGAGTATCTGCACACCGCGCGCGAGCTGACCCGTAAGCACGGTGTGGTGCTCATCCTCGACGAAGTGATAGCCGGCTTTCGTTTCCGAGCAGGCGATGCTGGGAGTCTGTACGGCATACGCGCTGATCTAGCCACCTTCGGCAAGGCCATCGGCGGCGGTATGCCAGTGGCCGCCCTGGCTGGCCGGGAGGAGATCTTGAGACTGGTCGGGCGCGAGGGCGGCAAGAAGGTGAAGTTCTCCGGCGGCACCTACTCCGCGCACCCCGCATCGATGCTGGCGGCCAAGACCTTCATGGAGTATCTCGTGGCCCACGAGGACGAGATCTACCCCCGCTTGTCAACTCTCGGGGAACAAGCGCGGCGCACAGCAGAGGTAGCTTTCGGCGCAGAGGGCATCTATGCCCGTTGCCCAAGGTACAGGGGCGGCGTGTTGCCTGGAAGCTCCTTGAGTCTGGTTGCTTTCCCCTACGAAGAAGGGCGAGAGCTTCGCAGCCCTGAAGACGTGCGTAACCCTGCTCTCTGCGACGTCGTGCTCGCTGAAGAGGTCCTACAGTTGAGTCTGCTGATCAACGATGTGTATACCATGCACGGACTCGGTGCCGTCAGCACGGCTCACACGACGGAAGACCTCGACTTGCTGGGAGAGGCCTACGGACGCGTCGCAAGACTCTTCAAACAGCACCTGTAGTGCTTTGCCCTTTACTGCGGTTGGGAACCCCCTGACCCCTCTCCGTGTGCGCTAGCGAACGAAGAATCGGTGCGATCACAAACACTCACTCTAAGGAGGCGGAGCACACCATGTCAAGCAGTATTCGTGTCATCCAGTACGGACTTGGACCCATCGGCAGTGCCGTGGCCCGGCACGTCGTGGAGCGGGCCAGGCTGGAACTGGTCGCCGGCATCGACATCGACCCGGCCAAGGTAGGAAAAGACGTCGGCGAAGTGATCGGATCGGGCCAGGCCGTGGGCTTCAAGGTGGTGGAGAGCCTATCCCAGGCCCTGGCGGGGGCAGAAGCCGATGTCGTCCTGCACACCACCAGCTCCTACTTCGACGGCTTCAAGCCCCAGATTCTCGAGGTCCTGGAGGCGGGGCTGGACGTCGTCTCCACGTCCGAGGAACTCTCCTTCCCGTGGCTGGCCCATGCAGAGGAAGCCGCTGAGGTGGACGCGGTCGCCAAACGGACGGGGAAGACCGTCCTGGGCACGGGGGTCAACCCCGGCTTTCTCATGGATTCGCTGCCCTTGAACCTCACCTCCATTTGCCAGCGGGTGGACCGCATCGACGTTACGCGAGTGATCAACGCTTCCACTCGCCGAGGACCTTTCCAGGCCAAGATCGGCTCGGGAATGACGGTGGAGGACTTCGAGGCCAAGATGGCTGCCGGACGTATGGGCCACGTGGGCCTTCCCGAGTCTATGGGCATGGTCTTCGACACCCTCGGCAAGAAGCTGGCCCGCTACGAGTCGAGTGTGGAGCCCGTAGTGGCGGACAAGACAGTGAAGACCGACTATTTCGAGGTCGAGCCAGGGCAGGTGAAGGGGTTGAAGCAGGTCGCCCGCGGTTTCTCCGAGGATGGCGAGTTCTTGACCCTGACCTTCATCGCCGCACTCGAGGCTGGGGACGAGGCCGACACCATCAAGATCAGTGGCTCGCCCGACCTGGAGGTCACTCTCAAGGGCACCAACGGCGACATCGCCACAGTAGCCATCGCCGTGAACGCCATTCGCCGGGTGAGGGAGGCCGCGCCAGGGCTGGTGACCATGAGAGACCTTCCGATTGTCACCTTCTGGTGAGGGTGATGGGCCGGTCCGCGATCAGCAGGCCCAAGGTGGGATGTGGAAGCGGCCACCTGCCTCAAGCGAGACATCGAGTACGCACATAGAATCGAGCAGCCGAAGTATGCGGCGGCTCCACTGGCACCCGCCGTTCCCGCAACCGCCGAAGGAGGTTTTCGTGGCTGGCAAGAGGTCTAGACGGGCCCTGGCCCATCTCATTGTCCGCTGGATCGCCCGAGGGTGGAGCCTGGTCAGCCTGGGGTTCGTGGCGCTCTTTGTCGTCGGAGAGCTCATTTTCCCCACGGAGGCGCTGCCCACCACGGCGCGCGACGTGATCGGGCTCTCCCTGTTCCCCTCCGCTGTCTCCCTGGGGATGATCCTGGCCTGGCGGCGGGAAGGTCTCGGCGGCGGCATCACGGTGGGCAGCCTGCTCGCCTTCTATGCACTCCTCCGTTTCACCGATGGCAAGTTCCCGCGCGGCCCCTACTTCGCCCTCGTCGCGGCCCCGGGAGCGTTGTTCCTCCTTTCGTGGGCTATCTCTCGCTGGCGGACAAATCCCACTGGCGTGTAGGTACGATGTGAGGAGCAGGACGTCCCTGCGGCTTCCACCAGCGGAGCGAGGGCGCAGCACAACGTACCTCGGCTCAGCCATGACACGACCACAGAGCCATAGCCGCCACCGCTGGCGCCCAACGAACGAGAAAGGGCTGCCCTGCAAGGGGCAGCCCCATGCATAGCCAGATGATGCTTGAGTCCCTACTCTCTCGTCCTCCAGCGCAAGGCAGCGTACCCTGCCATCCCCATCAGCCCGCTGCCCAGCAGTAGCAGACTACCAGGCTCGGGGACGAACTCCTCCTCCACGCATGGTTCGATCTCGAGCGTGCCCCAGGCGATGACAGCGCACCCCGACTCGTCGAAGAGTATCTCCACCAAGTTCGCACCACGCTGGAGCGACGCCAGCGGAACGTCGAATTGCACGGCGCTCCATTCCGCCTCCCAGAGATCAGGAGCAGCCCCCAGCAGGTCACCGTTCAGGTAGACCTCGCCGCCCTCCCAGTGGAAGCCTTGGAGAGTCAGCACACCGTCGGAGCATATCTCCTCGCCCACCACGACGTTGAACTCAACCGGTGCATTCTCGTCGCCGGTGCACACATAGCTGGCAGGCCCGGAGCCGATGTCGCCGTCCGGCGTCCCCGTGCCGGCGTTGTTCTCGTTGTCCTTAGCGGTCACGTACAGTCCCTCGCTGGCCTTGGGCGGCTCTGGAGGGGTCTTGATGCCGGGCCGCGCGAGACTTCGGGCCGTCGCCACCCCCGCCAACAGCAGCGTTAGGCTCACGCCCAACAACAAGCCTCTTCGCCATGCTCTCTTCATCTCTTGCACCTCCTTATGTCAAGTGGCTCATCGTTCAACATTTGCGAAGCATACCACGTTCCGGGCAGATGAGCAAGAACGCGAACAGGGTGCCGGGGTTGCTCCCCGGTCCACCGATGACAGCAAAGAAGCGACCGCCCTCCTGCCGCTTGGTTCTACTCCGCCCCCTGCCGCCTCGTCTTCGACCGCAAGGTAGCATACCCGGCAAGACCGGCCAGCCCGCTCGCCAAGAGAACCACGGTCATCGGTTCGGGGACGAACTCCTCCTCCACCTCCGGATCCTGCATCACCACCACCACCCCGTGCACGGTACCCATGGTGGCATCGACCCACGTACATCCCTGGGGGTCCTCAGCCTCCGGGGGCCCACCTCCACCGTCCAGGTCGATGTGCGCGCAGACCAGATACTCACCCGCCTCGGGCACGAGTCCCAGCACGAACGGTCCCGGCTCTGGGATTGTGGTGTCCATCACAGGCGGTGACACGCCGTCAAGCAAGCCCACGATGTGGATCTCGCCGCTGTGGACCCCGGCGTACTTGACCTCTCCGTAGATGTAGACCGTCCCCCAAGCCAAGGCCACAGCCGGCAGCAACAGTGCCAGGGCCGTGCCCAGCAACACGCCTCGTAGCAACAGACCTTTCATCTCTTCCCCCTTCTCAACTCGCGCATTTCACCGCCGCGCGTATCATGAAAGATATGCGATTCCGCACTCGTCGTCAAGAGCGGAAGACTGTGCTCAAGGTGGTTCAGGCCGAAACGAGAAGTCGACTCGGCGCCGCGGGTCTTTGCGACTACCGCTGGTTCCGCATACCCAAAGGCACGAAGGCCTTCGGACCACCCGCCAGAGCGCTGGCCATGCCCTGCAAGGTGTAGTAGGCCTTACGGTAGACGATGGGGCTGTTGCCCGGATCCAGATGGTTCTCCCGATAGGCAACAGAGTACCACCGGGCTGGCTCGCAGTAGTCGTACCAGTAGACGGTGGCGAAATCCATGTTGAAGAAGCTCATCACCCCCATCCAC
>CAZOBP010000200.1:0-5174 GCA_964577995.1 uncultured Anaerolineales bacterium | reverse complement strand
GTCTGCTTCCCAAGCAGAATGTCGTGGGTTCGAATCCCATCACCCGCTCTCGCAGAGTACTACGCAGGTCCCAGGCGTTTGTCTGGGACCTGTTGTTGTCTACGGGGTGCCTCGAGAGCAGCTCGCCTGGGGCAGCGACGCACGGTTTGTGGAGTCCCCACTCTTGGCCGTACCCTGTTGGATTCGTTCTATCTCGATGTTGACCGCGAAGCAATTGCCGAAGGGGCGGCTACCGCAGGACAGTAGCCGCCCCTCTCTCGCGTTGACTGGTGTGACACTGATCGGATGCGAAGCCAGGTTCAGTACCAGAGGGGCAGCGAGGACTCTCTCGCGGTGGTTTCCGCAAGGAGACCTGCGTTCGCCACCATTGCGTTGCATGAAAGGAATCGACTGTTCCGCAGTACTTGACATGCGTTCTGAAATGTGGTAAAATGAGGACAAATGGCAATCGTCTGACAATTCCTCTGCCAAGGTCGACCATGGCGACGATCGAACGTGGAGAGCTTCTCTCCAAGCAAGTCGAAGACGCCTTGAAGGAACGAATCCGTCAAGGACGCTTCGCCCCAGGCGAGCAACTTCCCCCAGAGAACGAACTGGCCACCGGATACGGCGTGAGCCGTGCAACAGTCCGTGCCGCCCTGTCGAATCTCCAGCGTGAGGGCACTGTGGTGCGCCGCCAGGGAGCGGGCACCTACGTCACCCACGCTGCGGCCTACCTCGACTCTCGCCTGGAGGGCATGTGGGACTGTGAGGACATGATCCGGGCGCGAGGCTCTGAGCCCGGGGTGGGCTGGCTGGAGTACGAAGAGGTACTGCCCGACGAGCGTGTCAGGGAGAAACTGCAACTGGGGGCCAATGAGACGGTCCTGGCCGTAAGAAAGGTGTTCCTCGCGGACCGCAGGCCGGTTATTCACTGTGAAGACTGGATACCCAGGCGACTCCTTCGCAAACCCTTCTCTCGCCAGGATCTTGTAGACCACGTTTTTGGATTCCTCGAGTTGTTTGCGGGAGAGACTGCTCTGTACTACGTGGCCGACCTGGTGCCCACAGTCGCCCAAGGGACTGTGGCGGACAGGCTTGAGTGTGCAGAGGGTACCCCACTGTTGCTCTTCGACGAGGTGGCCTACAACGTCCGGGACCAGGCCATCTCTTGTTCTTTGGTACATCACCGTAGGGAGGGCATGCTCCTCAGACTCGTGCAAAGTAGGCCGTAGGGATGATACTCCACATGCGTAGGCTGCGACGAACATTCGCGTTCAGGAGGGGAGAGCACGAAGCATGGTTGAGTCATTCACGCTAGCACCGGGAACAGCAGAAGCTTTCCCACTAGATGAGCGGGATGAGGTCAAGGTGATCTCACCCCACGGGGGTCAAGGCGGCGACTTCACCTTCACGGGCTTCGATCAGGCCCTGACCAGGAACATCAACGGCTGGGAGAAGTTCGGGAGCGTGAAGCTCAGTTTCTATGCAGACCCTGGCATGAAGCTGTATGATGGCGATGGGGTAGCGTATCTCGAGGTCGCGGAAGTGCATTCGGACGGCCGGGTAGACATCATGTACCCCGGCTGTTGGCGAGAGATATACGAAGACGGTCGTGCGGGTTGCCGAGATCTCCTGTCTGCGGCACTAGGTGTGAAACGGAAGGATCTCACCGGCATGGCCAGTTTCTGGGTAACTTGCGATGTTGACGAGGATGGTTACATGTTCCGTCCGCTCGACATCAAACCTGGCGAGCATCTGGTGCTGAGGGCGTTACGGCCCATGACCCTGGCGGTCAGCGCATGCCCGGATGACACACTGCCAGGCATGAGACCAGCGGATCTGCTGGTGGAGGTAACGAGGCGATAACCTTGCCAAAGAACTATGGAGTTGAGATAGAGAGGATAAGATGAGCGAAGCTACGTTAGTGGACTCCACAGGCCCGGGTAGGGGGCAGAAATGGGTCCGGACCTTCCTGTTTTCGATGCGCATAGATTCTCCTCTTGCAGGACTACACGCCATCACCAAGTTCGTGCTCGTGCTAGGGGTTTCCCTGGTGCTGATGGGCATGATATCGACCGCGCGTCCTGATCCGTTGGGTTGTGTGGTGCTGGTGGCCTTGGCCTTCCTCTTGCTGTGGCTGAGTGGAGTGATCAGATGGCTCTTCCGTTCATATCTAGTCGTCATCTTCCCGATGCTCTTCAGCCTCTTCTTGAGCTGGATTGTCTTCAATCCAAACCCCGGCAGTCGTATTCTGTTCTCGCGCCAGACCTACTCTGGCGTCTTGAATATCGGTGTATCAGTGGCGATGGTCGTCTTCGTGGCCATCATCATGGGGTACTATCTGTTCACGAAGCAACTCTACTGGGGCATACTCGGTGCGGTGGTGGTTGCCCTGATCATCAGTCAGACGCCGCTGAACCTGTCGTGGACGTTCGTTTCCTTTCCCTTCCACCAGCCCCTGACCCTGGTCATCTCCGATCATACAGTCTACGTGGCTGCTACGAAGGTCCTCGGTTATGGTGCCATGGTCCTGATGACTTTTCTCCTGGTGCTGACCACTAGGGATATCGAGGTCGTCGGCGCGCTCCGCAAGGTGCCGCGGATGCCCTACGTGATCTGCCTGTTCTCTTCTTTGATGCTCCGCTCTCTCAACATTGCCATGATCGACTTCTCCACGGTTCGTCAGGCACAGGTTGCCCGTGGCGTGAATGTGCAAAAGAAGAACATCCTGGCCAGAATCAGAGACATGGCGTATCTGACTGTGCCTCTGATCGCCAATATGATGCGTCGCTCCACCGAGATCTCGGATGCTTTATCCGCTCGCGGCTATGAGATGGGCTCCAAGCCCACGGTCTATCGCGAGGTCAAGCCATTCCACTTCGTGGACTACCTACTGATAGTGGGAACCACCGTGTTGGTCGTGGGCGTGCTGGCGGGCGGACTCAACATCACAGAGTTGGTGTTGGGTCTGGTATCTGGGTTGCGGGCATAGACAGGAAGCTGAGGACAATGCAATGAGCTTAGTGAAGATCGAGAACCTGTACTGGAGATACCCCGCGTTTGTGGGGAAACTGAATCCCTGGGCACTCCAGGGTGTTAACTTAGACATAGAGAAGGGTGGGTTCTTTGGCATCACCGGCCCGAGCGGTGCGGGAAAGACTACCGTCTGCAAGAGCATCATGGGCTTGCTTCCGCACTCCATGAGGGTGCCCGCGAACATGGTCAACGAACACTTCACTGGCTCGGTGCGCGTCATGGACCAGTTGGTGGGTGGCGTGAATCCTGAAGGCAACGTGGTAGATGGTGCGGCTCGTGGAGAGTTGCTGGGCGAGCCTGTGCGGCCACCGCTGGCGGGGATGGTGTTCCAGGACCCTGAGAACCAGTTCCTGACCATGAGCCTGCTGTACGAGGTTGCCTTTGGCTTGCAGCTCCTGGGGCTCGGCTCGGACGAGATAGATGAGCGCGTCCGCGAGGCGCTGCACATGGTAGGTTTGGGCCACTTGTGGGATAATGCAGAGAACATACATCCAGCCGACCTCTCGGGAGGACAGAAGCAGCGTGTGGCGATAGCGTCGTTTCTGGCCATGCGACCGGATCTGCTGATTCTGGACGAGCCCACGTCAGACCTGGACCCGATCGGGAAGAGCGAAGTGATCGCCACTGTTCGCCGCTTGAAGGAGGAGCATGACCTGACGGTGGTACTGGTGGAGCAGGATCCGGAGATCCTCTTCGACTTCTGTGACCGCATCGCGCTGGTGTGTAATGGTCAGGTCGATCTGGTGGCGGACCCGGAGGAGTTCTATTCACAGTTCGAGTTCCTGGACGAGAGGGGAGTTTATACATTCGAGGTCTCACGTATAGCCTACCGTGCCGGGGTATGTAGCGAGAAAGAGGTGCCCAGGTCCGTTGTGGAAGCGCGGTCGGTGTTGACCCAGGTGTCGGGTGAGCCGAAGGATGATCTGGTCGATCCAGACAGCGAGAAGGTGATCGAAGTAAATGACCTGTGGTACCAATACGAGGATGGCACCGTGGCCCTGCTGGGCGCCGACCTGCTCCTCCGTCGTGGCGAGACCAGGGGGTTGCTGGGCAACAACGGCTCGGGCAAGACCACGCTAGCCAAGATACTGACGGGTATCTACTCGCCGTGGAAAGGCGAGTGCAAAGTCCTCGGTGAAGACGTGTTTCAGCGAAGGGTACGCAGAGGACTACCCATGAAGATAGGCTACGTCTTCCAGAACCCAGATCATCAGCTCTTCACCCGGCGGGTGTATGACGAAGTGGCGTACGGCCTGAGCTGTGTCGGCGTCAAAAAAGAGGAGGTCGAGCCTCGGGTGCGCGACGCGTTGGAGCGCGTGGATCTGGCTGACCTGGCCGACGAGGATCCCTTGTTCCTGGGGAAAGGGCAGAAGCAGAGATTGGCCGTGGCGGCCGTGCTCGCCATGCGGCCAGAGGTGATCATCGTCGATGAGCCCACCACGGGACAGGACTACCGCATGGTGTCCAGCATCATGGCCCTCCTGGAGGAACTGCACGACGCTGGCGGCACGGTGCTCATCATCACTCATGACATGACCTTGGTGGCCAACTACTGTCAGACAGTCACTGTGTTGCGGGACGGTCGCACCGTCTTTGAGGGTACGGCGCGTCAGTTGTTCTCTTCGCCTGAACTGCTGGAGACAGCTCAGTTGCGAGCTCCTCAGGCGATATCCCTCAGTTGCGAACTCCGGAGGGATCGAGCCGAGTTTCCTCTTCTCCTCAACGAGAGAGAGTGGTTGGAGGCCCTGAAGAGACATAGCTAGGAGGGAGGTGATAGACGCGAGTTGAAGGTGATCCGTAGACTGTGATGTCCACGACAATGACGAGTGATAAGGAGAACACAAATGGAAGAGCAAACCTATAGCCTCAAGTGGAATCCAAACCCTCCGTTGGGCGTGAACCGCTTGGTGACCTACGCTGTGGCCGCGGCGGTGTACACCATCATCGCATGGTTGGGCGTGATCGCTCTGCCGATGGGATTCCTCAGCGTTTCTGCACTCTACATCGGCATGGGCTTTCTCATCCCCTTCGTGCTGTGGTTCTCGGGGTGGGGTTGGGTGATCGGAGTGATCGGGGCCATCGTGGGAGCCGGGATCCTGGCTGGCATGCCTGTTCCCCTGGCTATCCCGTTCGGTATGGTGGAGTTGGTGGTCCAG
>CAZOBP010000199.1:0-5174 GCA_964577995.1 uncultured Anaerolineales bacterium | reverse complement strand
GCGGCTCGGGGTACGTCTTCTTGCTGTGCGCCAGCTTCAGGTCCACCAGGGCCTCCGCCACCTTCAGAGCGGTGCCGGCTGGGTCGATGACGGGGACCTCATACCCTGCCTTCGATAGGCCGACCTTAACCTGCTTGGCTAGACCGGCCAAGCCGGTACAACCCAACACGATGACGTGAGCGCCATCCTCTCTGACGGCCGCCACGGCCCTCTCCACCATACGCTCGACGAACTGTTCGCGCCCCTTTTCGAGATCCAGGACCGGCAGGTCCACCGATCTGGCGGAGGCCAGCTTCCAGCCAACTCCATACTTCTGAGCGTGGAGCTCCAATTCCGGGATCAGGCGCTCCAGGACCGTCACCACTGAGAACTTGTGGCCGAGCATGGATGCCAGGTGCATGGATGCTTCGCAGGGTCCGATCACAGGGATGGAGACCACTTCGCGGGCGGCATCTAGGCCGGGATCGCCGAAGCAGTTGATGATCACGGCATCCATGCGGTCTCTCTCCGCCTCGCGCACCTTGGCCACCACGCCCGGCACCGCTATCGCCTCGTCGTAGAACGACTCCACTGAAGCCGGACCAGCATCCAGGAAGACGTTGCTGATCTCTGTCTCAGGCCTCGCGACGCGCTCAAACTCCTCGATGATCATGGGACCAAAGCTCTCCGTGATGATCGGTGTCACCGCTCTGATCTTCATTCTCTTCCTCCCCCAGTTCGGCGCAGGGATGACCCCGGCGGGGAGCTACGATCCGTATCTGTCTTCCACCGGCACCCAGTCTGTGTCGTAGCCGAAGTATCGCGGACCCACCAACTCCAGCCCCTCTGGTGTCCGCCATCTTTCGTTGCAGGGTATGCCCAACACCGTGACTCGATAGCCATAGCGCAGAGTCTCAGTAGTGATCGGCTCGCCAGTTTCCGTGTCCAGGACCGTGATCAGGTCCGGCACCGAGACCAGGATCTCACCATCCACCTTGGCCACCAGGTTCTCATTCTGGAAGTGCAGTTCGAGGGTCTGCGAGGCGTAGTCATCGACGCCTTCCATAACCGCCTCGCCCCTGGCGAAGCCCTTCTCCGTACGACGTCTCACGTCCACGATCTTGCCTTTGAAGACCTCGAAGCCCCCCACGGCCTCTCTCACCGTCTCGACGATATTGGCCTTGGCTCTGCGAGCCTCCCTGATCGTGCGGCCGATACTCTCCACGAGAGTCATGGTATCAGGTACGGCCCACTCCTTTAGCTCCTTTCCCGTGGTTGCGTAACAAGCGATCATGGCCGCGCAGCCCATGTCTACGGTGATGCTTCTGGAGAAAGTCTCTGTCCAACGGTTATTGATCGTGTTCAGGATGGCACTGTTGCCTTTCTCGTCCCCAATGGCGAAGGGAGTGGACGAGATGCCATACAGAGTAGCCGTCACCATCTGTAGTTCGGGGAAGGCCCGTCCCATTCCATCGCAGTCCACCATGGGAATCCGCAGCCGCGCAGCCACGGTGAGGGGCGTGACGGAGTTCAACCCGCCCGCTTCAGCAGACATCGTGGCCGTGATCTCCCTGCCAAGATAGCTCTCCAGAGCGTGGAAGGCCTTGATGATCTCGTCACCCTTGGGAAGCTTTTCCAGCATGACCGTGGGCGCACCCATCATCGCGGTGGGCACGATCAGCGCGTCGTCGTCCACCTCATCCAGGGAGAGCAAAGTCACCGGACCGAACTCGCGTATGGCCGATATGCCCATTAGTTTGCCGATGTAGGGATCACCGCCGCCGCCAGTGCCCAGGACGGCTGCTCCCAGGGCGATATCCTCGACGTTCTCAGTGTGTAGCAGTCTCATCTCAAGTCGTCCTTTCTGTCAACCGCTTCCTCAGAGGGCCAGGTCCCCGACCGCCTTGACACGGATCTTCACCGCGTTGCTGGGAAGGTAGGCCAGCGGGACTTCCTCCACATCAACGATCACTATCGTCTCCTCCCTGGCACCGGCAGCTACGGCCTTGTCTGTGGCCTCCTGCCTGGCCTGGGCCAGGGCCTCGTCCCGGCCCAGCTCGGCCAGGGCGAAGACCCGGTCGGTTTCACCACCGACCTGAGCGATGGCGGCGCCAATGGCATTGGCCACCGGGAAGTGCTCAGGCTTGATCATCTCCGAGGTGCCTTTGACCTGCCTGGAGACCAGGATGGTACCGCCGCCGACCAGTATCAGCGGTACCGGCTCGGCACTGGTCTTCATCTTGTCCACGGCTACCTCCACCATAGACTGCATCTCATCCAGAGCCTGGTCCACGAATGAGGCATCTAGATGCCTCACCGCACCGCGGTCGCCGATGTCCGCCAGCCCACCGGCCACGGCCAGGTCTGTGGTCGTCAGGACAGAACCGCCGAACACCAAGCCCTTGCTCGTCAATTCGTAGCCGACGCTCTGCGGCCCGATCTTGAGAGGATCCTCTGAGACCAGGCTGCCTCCGCCGAGTCCAAAGGAGTATACGTCTGGCATTCTGAAGTTGGTGCGAACGCCGCTGACCTCGACCGCGACAGACGCCTCACGAGGGAAGCCGCGCAGCAGCATCCCGACGTCCGAGGTCGTGCCCCCCAGATCCACCACCATGGCATCTTGGGCCCCAGACAGGAAGGCCGCTCCCCTCATGCTGTTGGTGGGGCCGGAAGCGAAGGTCAACACCGGGTACTTCTCGGCATAGTCCGCACCCATCAAGGTGCCATCGTTCTGGCTGAGATAGAAGGGTGCTTCTATCTCCATCTCCTTGAGGGCCTTCCTGAGGGACTGCACGATGTTCTTGGCCAGATCACCGAGGCAGGCGTTGAGGATCGCCGCGTTCTCACGCTCCAGCAGCCCCATCCGCCCTATCTCGTGGGACAGGCTGATGGATAGGTCCGGAATCTCGCCCTGGAGTATCTCCGCGGCCCGCTCCTCGAACGAACCGTTCACGGGAGAGAAGACCGCCGAGATGGCGACCGCCCGAATGCCCTTCGATTTGATGTCCTTGGCCACGTTGCGAACTTCTTTTACATCCAACGGCGAGATCTCTCTACCGTCGAACTCATGTCCGCCGTGGACCAGGTACGTGTGGTTGCCTATGGTCTCCCGCAAGTCAGCGGGCCAATCTACCATCGGTGGCAGGCACTCGGTGGCAGGAAGACCAAGCCTCACCGCGGCGGTCTCCATCAGTCTCTTTCTTTCCACCACGGCATTCGTAAAGTGGGTGGTGCCGATCATCACTGCCTTGACCTGCCCCGCCGGCACCTCTGTCTCCTGCAACACGGTCCTGATGGCCATAGTGATACCGGTGGTGACGTCCGGCGTGGTAGGTGTCTTGTGCCAGCCAACGACTTTGTCCCCGTCCATCAATACTGCATCGGTGTTGGTGCCCCCTACGTCAACCCCAATCCTCATGCCCCTGTCTCCTCCGTGTAACGTTGTGTAGCCGGCCCGGAGTTGAGAGCCAGCCTCCTAAGAGCCGGCCCTATCCTTCATCTCCTTTGCCATGACGCGCGTCGCGTCCTCCAGAAGCTGGAAGTATGTGTCCTCGTCAGTCATCAATAAGAACTTCTTCTCGTCCACCTCTTCCTTCAACCGGCGCAGGAACTCGTCGCCCTCCAGTTGACCGGAGTCAAGCGCGAATCCGATGAGCCTGCTGGCACCATCAATCAGCCGAAACGTGCCGTAGAGGTGGGGTTCATTGACCAGCAGATGCGCACTGGAGAAAAGAAAAGCGAGGATTTCGTAGAGACCTTCTTCGGACACCACCATGCGTTCAGTCATGACTCCCACTCCTTGCCGTATTCGTCAATGAAAGCCAGCTCCCTCAACTCGAGCCTTGGAGGTGGTATGGGATCCTCCGCTGGATAGCCCAGCGTGAGAACGAGCATAGGCTCAACGTTCTCCGGTAGACCCAGAATCTCACTGATGGCAGACTTGGCATACGACAAGGCGACGCAGGTGCCAATACCTATCTCATAGGCTGCCAGCATGATATTCTGTGCCGCTATCGAACAGTCAGCCAGGTACAACGCCTCTTTCCAAGGGTTGGCATCCGGCTCCTTGTCGGCACAGATCACGATGAAGGCGGCAGGCATAGCGAATATGCCGGGGGCGAACTTCCTGATCAGTTCCTTCTGCGATGGCGAGGTGACGACCACGAACCGCCATCTCTGCAAGTTGCCGCCCGACGGAGCCCACCTGCCCGCTTCCAGAAGCCTCTCCAACTCGTCCTTGCCCACCGGCTTGTCGGTGAATTGTCTGATGCTTCTTCTGCCCTTGAGGGCGTCGATTACGTCCATTGAGTACAACCTCCCCGCCACGATAGACTGAGTTCCCCAAGGGACTCAGTCATATAGGTGACAAGCCACGAAGTGCCCCTCCCCCTGTTCCTTCAGGGCTGGCTCATCCTTGGTGCATCGGACGTCCTCTCGCACGGGACAGCGAGGGGCGAAACGGCACGCTCCCTCCTCACCTCCCAAGGTCGAGATCTCCCCCTCCAAGATGATCTCCTCCGCCTCGAACTCAGGATCAGCAACCGGCATCGCGGAGAGCAATGCCTGGGTGTAGGGATGCATGGGTTCCGTGAATATCTCCTCGACCGAGCCCAACTCCAGGATCCTGCCCTGATACATCAATGCCACCCGGTCGCAGATGTACCGTATCACAGCCAGGTCGTGGGAGATGAACAGGTAGGTGAGGTTCAGCCTCTGCTGTAGCTCCAGCAGCAGGTCCAGCACCTGGGCCTGGACCGAGACGTCCAACGCCGAAGTGGGCTCATCCAAGACGAGCATCTTCGGTTCGAGCGCCAAGGCCCGCGCAATACCGATTCTCTGTCTCTGTCCCCCACTGAACTCATGGGGGTACCGGTACAGGTGGTCTTCCATCAAGCCCACCACGTCTATCAGTTCGCGGACCTTCTCATCCAGAGCACGGCCCTTGGCCCACTTGTGGACCACCAATGGTTCCCCAACGATCCTCTTCACGGTCATTCTCGGGTTCAGCGAAGAGTACGGGTCCTGGAAGATCATCTGCATCTCGGAACGATGCTCCCGCATCTGGGACTCCGATAGCTGACAGAGATCCTCGCCTTCGAAGAGAATCTCTCCCTCCGTGGGCTCGATCAACCGTAGTATCGTCTTGCCCACCGTCGTCTTGCCGGACCCCGACTCGCCCACGAGACCAAACGACT
>CAZOBP010000198.1:0-5189 GCA_964577995.1 uncultured Anaerolineales bacterium | reverse complement strand
AGATAGTAGGTGAAGAGAGCCCTGTATTCGTAGTTGGTACCCACGAAATCGCGGCTCCAGCCGCCCAGCGCGTAGATTCTGGTCTCGCTAACCACCACCGCCAGGTTCCTCCACTCCCCAAACACCGGGGTCTCCACGGTTGACCACTTTTCAGACCGGGGATCGTACCGCTCGTTGAAAGCCAGGTAGCCGCTCCAACCCCCACCGATGGCATAGAGACTGCCAGCGATGGACGCCACCCCCAACCCGCCGCGCGGTACGTTCATGGGCGACAACTCCAACCACGCATCGCCCGCGGCCTCTGCGGACGGGTCGTACCTCTGCACAAGGTCCAACTCCTGCTGCCCGTCGTAGCCGCCCACCACGTAGACCTGGTCTTCAACCACGCCCGCTGCGGAGAATCCGCGCGCAGAGGGCATCGGGGTCTTCTCGGTCCACGTGTCAGACAGGGGATCGTACTCGTACGTGGAGACCGCGTACCTCATGCCATCCCACCCGCCGAAGACGTACAGCTTGTTCTCGACGACGGCGATGGCGTAGGCGCACAACCCCACCGGCATGGAAGCTCCTTGCGCCCACGAGTCTTCCTGAAGATCGTAGATCTCCAGGTCGGCTATCACCCCGCCCTCAGCGGAGTAGCCACCCGGAACGTATGCCCTACCCTGTATCAGCGCCGCGCTGGCGTTGTGCACAGCCGTGGGCTTGGCGGTCCCGCTTCGCCAACTGTTGGCGGAGGGATCGTAGACCTCGACCACGCCCGTGACGCCGTCAGGAGTGTCGCCGCCGATAGTGTAGATCTGTCCTCCATCGTACACCGCAGCCAGGCGACTGCGAGCGGTGGGCAATGGAGACATCGTTTCCCAGCGCTGTACCTGCAACTCGGGGCCCGTCACGCGCCCCGAACCGGCCACGTCCTCGAATTCGCTAGCTGGCGTTGACGCCGGCACCTGTTCGACTCGCGGCAGCCACACGAGCATCGCGGCGCATGCTCCTGCCAGCACTAGCGTCAGGCGCTTCCACCGCGAGATCGGCTCATGGGCCGGCGGCCCTGCCTCACTGACCACCTCGTCAAACACCAGCGGCCGCTCGACCTCGATCAGGCCCTCCCTCACGGCATGGAGCGCCACCTCCGTCCTTGACTGGATCTCCAACTTGGCGAAGATATTCTTGAGATGAACCTTGACCGTGTTCACGCTGATCATCAGCTCTTGCGCGATCTGCTGATTGGTAGCGCCCGTAGCCACGGCGCACACTATCTCCAGCTCACGCTCGGTCAACTCACCCTTGTCTTGCACCATCTCCAGTCCCCAAAAGGGGTCACTGTCCTACGCGGGACAGGTGACCCCTTCTTCTCTCGCCGCCCATGGCCCAGCACCGGCCCCTGAGCTCGCGACGGACACCTCACGAATTCTACGACCGCTCGAAGCCGTTGCCGGACCCGTGCACGAAGTAGTTGCTACAGGCCTGATCTATGTACCCCGTGGTCAGCGAGGGCTCCTGTTCGTTATAGCGCGCGATGGTGGTGATCTGCTCCACTAGGTCACGCGGATGGCAAGCCCTCAGCGGTCGATTGGCCTTCCTGTAGTACTTGTCCACCAGGTACGAGAACCCGTCCTTGTCGAAAGCCACACCCTTGGCCTTGCACACTCTCTCGAACAAGTAGTAGTACTCGTATAGTGTGGGGTTCGGAATCATGACCTTGTGAGGGATGCGTCTCAGGAACGCTTCGTCGAGCATCCCCGGATCGAGATTGGTCGAGAAGATGACCAACGAATCGAAGGGTATCTGTATCTGCTTGCCCGTGTGGAGCGCCAGGTAGTCGACCTGCCCCTCCAGGGGGACTATCCACCGGTTGAGCAGCTCCTCCGGCAGCAGCAACTGCCTCCCGAAATCGTCGATGAAGAATATGCCACCGTTGGCCTTCATTTGTAGCGAGGCCTCATGGCACTTGGAGATGGGATCGAAGATCAGGCCCAGCGAGCTGAGAGTGAGCTCACCCCCTACCATCACCACGGGACGCTTGCAGAGGGCCCAGCGAGCGTCACGATCGACGTCCCTGCCCTCTGTTCCGCCATCCACCGGGTGGTGATACTCGCTATCGTAGACCTTGATCAACTGACCCTCGACTTCACACGCGTAGGGGACAAAGATGCTGCCCAAAACGAGATTCACGATATTCTGTGCCATATAGGTCTTCCCGTTGCCCGGCGCCCCATACAGGAGTATCGGCTGGCCCGAGTTGAGCGCAGGGCCGAGCTGGTTGATCACCGACGGACTCACGACCAACTCGTCCAGAGCGCGCTCGAGGTCTTCGCGCCTGATGACGGAGCAAGCCATACCCACACTCTGTCTCTTGACGATCTCCACGTATCCAGCCAGAGACACAGGTACGGGTCCCACGTACTCATTCCGGGACAGAGCCTCCCGAGCCCGAGACATCCCCGCTTCGGTGATCCCGTAGCGATAGACCGGCACCACAGCTCTCTCGCTGCCTAGCACGGTACACAGCTTCTCCCTGCGTAGCATGTCCAGGAGATCCACGACCACAGGGAGTGGGGTCCTCATAGTGTCTGCGATCTGCGAGCCATCCATCTCCCCCTCGAAGTAGAGGATCTTCAGAGCGAGATCTATCAGCAGACCCTTCGAGACTCCCAGATCGTCAACGGATAGAGGCTTGGTCAAAGGGCCACTGGCCGTCGTCTTCGCGTTCTCCAATTGTCTCTCCATCTCGACTCCTCGCCTGCGAAGGCCTGCACCGATCGCCGCCTATACCGCGCTCCGCGAGACTCTACCAAACAAGAATACGACCGGAAACGCCTCTCAGTGCAGGCGATCCTCAGCCAAGCGATGGCTTCTTGTGTGCTGTACGATACATTATACAACCTTTCGAGGTTCCTGGCAACCCTATGCGAGCCATCATCTTGTCTTCGACTTCGCCCTCAGCTACAATACTGATGGCATCCTCGTGACAACAGAATCCGCAGCAGCAGGGACCTAGGTATGCGACTTGGATTCCCCGTCAAGGTTCTGGGGCAATCGGGACTCAAGTCCCACGACAGCAGACGCTGGCAGAACCAACCGCATCTCAGCGTTAGCCTCGCCTACCTGCGTGACGTCTTCGTGTATCTCAACAGGCAGGATATCCGTATGTATCGCATGGCTTCCGACCTGGCCCCCTATGTGACCCACCCCGACATGCCCCAGTTCCATCACCAGATCGAGGACTGCTCGGGAGAGTTGGCGGTGTTGGGCAGGATGGCGGATGACCTCCGCCTGCGCCTCTCCTTCCACCTTCCACTCGTCAGCATCTTGAACGCCGAGGACGAGAGGGTCGCTGCGCAGGCCGCGCGACAGGCCGAGGCGCACGCCAGCATCCTGGATCGTTTGGGCCTTGCTTGGTCCAGAGGCGGTGGCAGTGACCCACGTGGGAGGGGTCTATGGAGACAAAGACACGGCCCTGGCGCGGTTCGTGGAGCGCTACGAAAGCCTTCCCGCTTCGGTGCGACGGCGATTGGCCCTCGAGAACGATGACAAACGGTTCTCGGTGGCCGACATTTCGTGGGTGAACAAGCAAACTGGCATACCCTTGGTATTCGACCACCTTCACCACTTGAATCACAACCCATAGGGAATGGGAGTCAGGGAAGCCCTGGAGACGTGCCTCCAAAGCTGGCCGCCTGACGTCACACCCAAGGTCCACTTCAGTTCGCCGCGCACGGCTATGCGCCTCATAGAGCGCAAGAGCTCCAGCGGCGAGGGTGTCGACCACCAACTTCGCGCGCCTCGCCCCCACCAGCACGCTGACTTCGTGGACCCTTTCCAGTTTTCCGATTTCGTCCAGGAGGCCAGGAGATACTCTCTTCGCGACTTCGATGTCATGTTGGAGGTCAAGGCCAAAGACCTGGCCCTGCTCCATCTTCGCGAGCAGCTTGCTCGCTTTGCTCCCCACGCCACAGCGGAGTAACGACATGAACGAGCCGACGGAAGACCGTCCTGCCCACTCCAGTCGCGTGCTGGTTGCAGTGATGAACAACGAGCGAGATTTCCACATCGCGCGCGACCAGGGGTGGTACCGCATACCCTATCAGCGGGCACCAGCGCGTGTGGGCGCGGACTACCTGGCCTTCTATCACACCAAGGCCTTCTCCGAGGAGCGCTGGGCGGTCAACTACTATGCACCCGTCAGACGCTACCGTGTGATTACCAGGCGGAGTCTGCTGCCCAGCCAGCCGGACCATCCCCGGGCAGACGCTCTCTACTACAAGATCGAGATCGGAGCGCTGCGCCGCCTGCCGCGACCGATTCCGAGCCTCCGTTTGCGGCGGATCACCTTCATCCCCACCACTCTGGAGCGGCTGCTCGAGGCGCAGGAGATCAATGACCTGTGGTGCGGCGGGCCGGACGAAGAGCGACTGTGGCAGATCTTCAAGGACAACGGGATCAGCGCCGAACGCCGCTACCCTCTTAGGGAAGACGGAGAAGGGTACACGGTAGACTTCGCCATACTGTGCAGGCAGGGCAAGATCGCCATCTGTCTAGACGGCGAACCCGTGGTGGAGAACGTCCGTGTCGTGCGAGAGGACCAAAGGATAGATGAGTATGAGCTGGCGGCCCAGGGCTGGACCGTCCTTCGCCTGGACACTCGAAATCCCACCCGGTCGCCCGCCGTGTGCCTCGCGAAGGTTCTGGAAGCCACCAAGCGCCGGGGAGGCGTGCTCCCCGCTGAGTACGATCTAGAGGAATGATCGACCACCACAGAAGGAGCGTCCACAATGGCGAATGCGGTGCTGGCGGCGGGACCCGGCGAGACTCTCGGCGGCCTGATGGAGATGTGCCACGCCACTCGATCGCTTCTCGAGGTCGAGATGGGACTCTCTGGAAATTCACGCTCCAGCATCCTTCATGCTCTTCTTGCAGCTTGGAGCGTTTTCTACTTGACAAGTGCTCCAAACCGCACTATAATCAGGAATTAGGTAGAGGACGGAGATCATGAAGTGACGTTGTCTCGGACACTAAGCATCGCCAGAGTCTTTCATCCGCGCGGAGACCGAGAGCGCACGCGCTGGGTATCATAATCGAGGCAGGTCCAGAGATGGTCGCTGCCTCGATCTGTATGTACAGGCGGCACAGAGATCAAACAAAGAAGGAGGTAGACAATGGCAGCAGTACCCTCGGATCTCGATATTGCC
>CAZOBP010000197.1:0-5250 GCA_964577995.1 uncultured Anaerolineales bacterium | reverse complement strand
GGCGCTCGAACTGGAGCCCGGTGATCACGTTGTCGTAGATGCCGTATCCGTACTCCGGCTTGAGGAGCGGGTTGAAGGGGTCGAAGCCGGTGGCCACTATGATGGAAGCCACCTCTAGATCGAGGATCTCTTCCTGCTGCTGGAAATCGATGGCTCCTGCGGGACAGGCATCCTGGCAAGGAGGGGATTTGCCGCACTTGCCCCGCTGTATCATCAGACAATGGTCACCATCAATGGTATACTTCATGGGCACGGCCTGGGGGAAGGGCAGGTATGCGGCTCCCCTTTTCCCCATTTGCACGTTGAATTCGCTGTCGATCCTATCCCTGAGGCGGCAGTTCTCGGCGCACAGCCCGCATCCGGTGCACTTATCGGTGTCAATGTAGCGTGGCTTCTTTCTGACCTTCACCCTGAACCGACCGGCCACTCCCTCCACTTCGGCCACTTCTGAGTAGGTCAGCAACTCAATGTTGGAGTGGCCGCCCACGCTGACCATCTTGGGAGTGAGGATGCAGGAGGAGCAGTCGAGGGTGGGGAAGGTTTCGTCTAGCTGGGCCATCCTGCCGCCGATGCTCGGGTCCTTCTCCACCAAGTAGGCTTTGAACCCCGCATCTGCAATATCCAGAGCGGCTTGCATGCCCGCTATGCCCGCCCCAATGATCAGAGTTGCGCTCATGCTTTCCCCTTCGGAGACGGATAGACTGTGTGTCCAGGATCGCTGACGGTTGTCCCCACGTGCAAAAGGTGGTCCCGATTGAACGCCGCCCCGCTCGAAAATCGGACCACCGCGGTAGAATTTGCACCTGGTATTATAGCCCAGGGAGTTGCTCTCTGTCAAACGCGGGGACCGGCTGTCGCGCTGGCCGTGTGATTCGTGGCGTACAGGCACAGGGGAAGGACTGCCGCGCGGGCGGGCGGCCCGCGCCGACGCTGGTCGCGTGGTGCTCGACGTGTCGAGACCCTCTGTCCAGGATTCCGCGCCGGGGTCGACTATTCGGAGATGAAGCTAGAGGTCCATTCCGGGCGGGAGGGGACTTGGCCGCTCCCCAGCATCTCTCGCCACGCCTCGTCCGTCAGCCGGTCGCTCATCGGCCAGGCGAACTCGTAGTAGGAGAAGACGCCTCCCTGGGCAAGAGTCATTCTTCCTTCCGCCTCCACCACGATGTAGATCCCGAAGACCCTGCCTACGGCCTCTTCCAGGACTTGGCCGCTATTGGGATCGGTGGCCACATCGGCCACCACGGCCGCCTCCTCTTCATCGACGGAGCCACCGGCCTCCGACTTGTCGGCAGCAGCGATGGTGAGACCCTCCAGCACGTCGCCGTAGGAGTCGATGAAGTAGTACTCGTCGTCGGTGAGGCTCTCTCCGCCCAACTCCTTCTCGGCGATGGTCTTCAGCGAGAGCAGCACCGCTTCCAGATACTCCAGACTGTCCCTGTCATCCGAGGACAACAGATTGCGCTGGCCCAGGCCGTCCACGGTCATACGGGTGAGAGCTGCCAACCGCGCGTAGGCCTCGGGGTTCGGCTCCACGTAGCCCCGGACGGGCGCCTGAGGTGGCATAGCAGTCAACTCGGCGTATGCCTGCTTGGCGTACAGGATGGTGTCGTGCTTCAGTTCGGTCCAGCTCCCCAGGGCCGTGTGGAGGTCCTTGCGGAGCCAGGCGCGCGTCTGCATGAAGGCGGGGTACTGTCCCTCCTTGACCTCGATGATGGGGCGAAGCGCATACAACCACGACCAGTACAGGTTCTGGGTCCAGCTATCCATCTCCAGGGCTGCTATCTCCCTCGTCACCTTCTCCATCTGCTCGACGTAGCCGGGGTACTGCGTCTCGCCCATCTCGTCCAGCAGGTTGTATGCCTCGTCCGAGCCCATGGCGGAGAGAACGTCGAGACCCTTGGGCAGAAACCGGTCTTCCACGTTGCTGTAGATGAGCTGCTGGAACACGTAGGCGTCGATGACAAAGCGCTGGCCCATGAATCTGAACCCCTGGGTTGCCTCTTCGCGATCCTCCGACACCCAGACCCACATGGAGTTGATCTGCGGCGGCGGTAGCTCACGTGCGGCTTCGATGAAGTCCTGGAGTAGATTGTCGTCCGCGAAGGCGGCGGGGGCCTCCGGGATTGTCCCATACACCTCGGTGATGAGGTTCTGGAAATCGTAGATGTTGAGATCATCGGTGGCTCCCACGAAGAAGACCGTAGGTTCGTAGATGCGTTCCCATATAGGTGAGGCCGGCTCCCCTTCAATCTCCACTCGTGACAGCGCCTGTGCGATGAGCAGGGCCGACCGCGTCTCGTCCAGCTCCTTGAGGCGGAAGTTGATGCGCCCGTACCACATCATAGCCTTGAAGTATCTCTGGCGGGTCTCGTTGCGAGTGTAGTGCCCTCGGGGTACGTACTGGCTGTAGTCCTCTTCATAGCCGGGCAGGATCGCTGACCGGGCGAAGCCCTGGTGAGCCTCGATGCGGGCCAGTTCCGCCTCCGCCTCTCCTCGTACTTCAGAGGGTATTTCCGCCTGCGGGTCGAGGAGCTTGAGAGCCACGGCGAAATAGGCCACGTTACGCCGTGCCACCTCTTCCAGTGTTGTGCCTTGGAGGGCCTGGAACTGATCCTGGGAGGCCCACAGCATACCGCGCGTCAGATCGAGGAGATCGAAGACGAAGTACTCCTCCTCGGCGGTGCGCAGGACCTTGTCGAACAGCAGGTGATACACGTGGAGCACGGAGTCGGTGGTCACGAACAGGGGCTTTCCCTGCCCTTGGGCGCTCTGGTAGAGCGTGTAGAACTCTCTATGTTGTGTGGGCGTGACCACGAAGCCGTTTGCTTCCAGGTAGTCCAACTGCATGCCACTGAACCCATAGACATCGAGGTTGCTGACCTCGGCGAGTTGCAGGGGCAGGGTGTAGCCGCTGAACTCCGCAGGGAGGCTGGCCGTCACAGATTCGTAGCTGGCAAATGTCGTCTGCTCGACCAGGACAGGGCTGGTCATGAAGCCGATGCCCGCGATGGACTCCGGCGTGGAGACCGGCGCTGGCGACGACGACGGCTGAGGAGAGGGGAGGGTGGTCTGCTCGGGCGCGCAACTGGCCAGCAATACCAGGGCCAACGTCAAGGCCAGGAAGCCGCGGCCGAGATTCGACAGACGAACTCGAAACGTACACATGGTCTGAAGTCCTCCTTGTGTTCTCTGTCACTGGTACGACGCCGTCAAGGGCCGTGTTGTTCCCCGCCAGCGACACAGGGTTCCGCGTCAGGTGCCCTCAGCGCTCTGCACCCAGCGCTGGTAGAACTCCTCCAGCGATTCCCCATGCGCCCCCTCAGTGATTCGAAGGAACCCTTCGGGCGTGGCCACGCCGTACTTGTGTTCTCGGTAGTAGCTCCGTAGTCCGTCGAAGAAGGCATCATCGCCCATGAGCCGTTGCAGAGCCTCCAGGAATAGCGCGCCCTTCGCGTAGACCAGAGGGTAGTAACTGGCTCTGGTGTAGTGTCTGGTGGGGCCGCCCACGATGCCGTCGCCGTAGGCCCGAACGTAGGCCAGGTATCGCCCTCGGATGTGCTCTTCGAAGGCAGCCTCTGCCGTTTCTGGATCACGAAGCAAACGGTAGTAGAGAACGGTAGAGTAGTTGGCCAGCGCCTCATCGAGCCACGGGTGGTCCACCTGATCGTTGCCCACGACACTGTACCACCACTGGTGGGCCACCTCGTGAACCACGTGCCATTCGCCGCACTCTTCCTCCGGGTCGGAGTACAGAGGCTCGCCGACCAGAATCAGCCCGGGCCACTCGATGGCCCAGGGCCAGAGGTCTGCCTCGGCCAGATCCAGCTCGGTGAACGGGTACGCCCCGAATAGCTCGTCGTAGAGGCTCAGGGCTGCCTTGGCGAAGGCCAGTGCTTCTCTGCCGCACACCTCGTGCTCGGGCCAGTAGAAGGAGTTGATGATCGTGTCGCCCACCGTGGCGCTGGCCACTTCGTACCGGTCACTGAGCAGCAGGTGGAAGTCGCGGACCGGCCCGCTATAGTAGACGACGCTCTCGGTGCCATCTGCGCTGGTGGTGCGCTCGGCCTCCACGCCGGTGGCGATGACGTCCAGTCCAAGCCCCTGGGGTAGGGTGATGCGGACAGTGTAGAAGGCGCTCTCACTGTACACGATCTCGCCTATGGTGCCTTCAGGGTATTCGAGATTCCAGCCCACATCGTTGTAGACGGCGACCATGGGATGCCAATCGCCCAGCGAAAGCACACCCTGGGCCATCACGAAGACTAGGTAGTAGTTCTTCTGCACGTGGGGCACGCGGGCCTTGAAGTCCAGCCTAAGTGTCACACTCTCGCCGGGGGCGAGCGGTTCTGGCAGAGGGACCTTCAACACCGTGCCCCCGCGCTCGTACTCGGGTTCTTGTTCCGCGTCTCCCACCGTCAGGGACATGATCTCCATGGAGGCGGCGAAGCGTGAGGAATTGGGGAAGAGGTTGAAGTACAGCCCATCGAGCGCTTGGAGTTCGTTGTTGGTGTAGACAGTGATCTGCCTGCCGGTCAGAATCAATGATTCCACGCCCACGGTCAGGTCGATGTCGTAGCGACACAGATGCTCCAGCGCCAGGATATCTGAGCGTGCAGCCTCTGTCATGGCTGTCTGTTGGTGAGTCACCCAGTCGGGAACTACCGTGGTGGGGGAAGGCGCGGGCTCGCGTTCGGGCGTTGGGCTGGCCGATGGTGCGGTAGGAACGCGTGTCATTGGCGTCGGGACGGTGGGTGTGGCCGGAGAGTGCGTGCCCACCGGGAAACAGCCAGCGGCCAGGACGGCTATCGAGAGCATGGGGACGAGGACTCTGTGGGCCACCACGGACGGCCTCCTACTGGAGATGATTATAGCGGGGTCACGTCGCAGCGCCAAGCAGGAGGAATCGCCAGTCGAGTAGCTCTGTTTTCGGCGACAGACACGATTCTCCCTCCTCCTTGGGGTGAGGAGGAGGGAGAACGAAAGGAGGAAAAAGACTCAAATCCCCAGACACTTCTATGATACCGCATTGTGGGGGCGGGTGCTGGACGATTGACCTTCGAGAACCCTACGATTTCCGTCGAAAAAGCTACCTTTACCCTACGACAACCCTACGCTTCCCGTGTGCATCTCCTGCCGGGGTCAGACGTGGGGAGCGGGGTCACAGCCGAGACGCAGCCGAGCGGTGGACAGCCACAATCCTGAAAAGTGCTGGCACCGGAGCGTGGCGCCCCGGTCCGCATTCCGGCCGGG
>CAZOBP010000196.1:0-5291 GCA_964577995.1 uncultured Anaerolineales bacterium | reverse complement strand
CAGCAGCGTGGCGGAGACCAGGCACAGAGAATGTGTCCTGGCGCAGACGCCAGCCCTCGTTGCCCTACCCTCACTCTTATAGTATCATCCAAGGGTTTACACCGGAGGTGAGATCGCGTCATGAAGACCTACCTGGACTGCTATCCCTGCTTTCTGCGACAGGCGCTGGACGCGGCCCGCTACAGCGGAGCCGATGACGACCAGCAGCGCGCTGTACTGCTACTGGTGCTGGACGCCCTTCGATCCCTCGATCCGGCAAGCACGCCGCCCGAGATCGGCGACGTCATACACGGTATCGTGCGTCGAGAAACTGGTGCCGCCGACCCTTACGCCCATGCGAAGAAGGAGGCCACCCAACAAGCCGTAGCGCTCTACCCCCGGCTGAAAGCTCTCGTCGTCGAGGCTCCAGACCCTCTGGGAACCGCCGTGCGGCTGGCCATCGCGGGCAACATCATAGACCTGGCGCCCAGCAGTTCATACGATCTATGGGCGACAGTCGAGCGCGTGCTGGATCAGCCCTTCGCGGTAAACGACGGTCGGGCTTTCCGAGAAGCCCTCGCTTCCACGGACGGGATTCTCTATCTGGCCGACAACGCAGGCGAGACGGTGTTCGACCGAATGCTGATCGAGACTCTGACCCAGCCGGTGACCTACGCGGTGAAGGGCGGGCCGGTACTCAACGATGCTACCGTGGAGGACGCCGTCGCTGCCGGGTTGGACCAGGCCGCCGAGGTGGTGAGCACCGGCTCCGATGCCCCAGGCACCGTGCTCCGTCTGTGCTCAGCCGAGTTCCGTCGCCGCTACGACGAGGCGCAGATGATCGTCGCCAAAGGCCAGGCCAACTACGAGACCTTGAGCGGCGAGGGAGAGCGCCTGTTCTTCCTGTTGCAGACCAAGTGCCACGTCATCGGGCAGGATGTGGGCGCGCCCCAGGGCAGTATCGTGCTCAAGCAGGGATCGGACTCCAGCAGCGGAGGCAGATAGATGGAAGGGTATCTTCAGGTACTGACTGCCATAGACAGCGAAGAGAAGGCTCGTACACTACAGCGCGTGCTCCTGGAAGAGCGGGCCGCCGCCTGCGTGCAGGTTGTCGGAACAGTGCACAGTGCGTACTGGTGGCAGGGCGAGATAGAAGAGGCGGAGGAGTGGTTGTGCGTGGCCAAGACCCGTGCCAGTTCGTACGGCCGCCTGGAGTCGCTGATCAAACAGAACCATCCCTACGAGACCCCGGAGATCGTTGCCCTCCCCATCGTTGCCGCAAACCAGGACTACCTGGAGTGGATCAGAACCGAGACCACGGCGTGAGGGCCCTTTCTCAGAGTACAAGAGCGAAGACGTGCCCTGTTGCAGCAAGTGGTCCGGGGAAGCGGTCGTTTTTGACATAGGCGGTAGTTCGTGGTATACTAAGGAATTGAAGCAGGTCGGTCCATGGTTGCCGGTGAGCGCGCCATCTACGAGGA
Source organism: uncultured Anaerolineales bacterium (assembly GCA_964577995.1). Lineage (GTDB taxonomy): Bacteria > Chloroflexota > Anaerolineae > UBA7937 > B3-Chlor > JAUVXJ01. The sequence goes on along the minus strand of CAZOBP010000196.1, from coordinate 3,831 downwards.
ATTCACACCACAGCCCAGCGGGAAGTGGAAGAGGTACGTAGTTGGCGACGCAGCGCTTGAGGCAACCGGGAGAACCCTGCTTTTCATTAACAACAGGACGTCCGCGCTTCGGTACACCGACGCGCAGATAGACGACTATCAGGGACTGCCCCGGAGGTCTTTCAGATGGCGTCCGCCGTTGAAGATGACGGTGCGAGCCCGGTTCTCGGACGAGACCGGGGCCTTGGTGGGAACCGCAGGCTTCGGGTTCTGGAACGACCCCTTTTTCATGACCAGCAGGCGGATGCCGGCCCTGCCCAGGGCGGTGTGGTTCTTCTACTCCTCGCCGCCGTCGAACATGAAGCTGGATCTCAGTGCTCCAGGCCGAGGGTGGAAAGCGGCCACTCTCGACGCAAGACGAGTCTCCTTCCTGCTTCTGGCGCCGACCGCTCCTGTGGCGGTTCCCTTGATGAACATCGGCCCATTGTATCGAGGGTTGTGGCCCATAGCTCAGAGGGCCATCGGGGTCAGCGAGGCGACGGTTCAAGCGTCGATGACCGATTGGCATACTTACGTCGTCGAATGGGGTACCAAACAAGCGCGGTTCAGCGTCGATGGCGATCTGACTTTGGAGTCGGAATCATCACCGGGAGGACCTTTGGGGTTCGTGATGTGGCTGGACAACCAGTATGCGGTGGTGACGCCTTGGGGACGTCTGGGCTACGGCCTGTTGGAGTCACCAGGCCGGCAGTCGATGGAGGTGGACACACTGGCTATAGAACCCGGCTAGGGTGCGCTGATGACCCCGCCGCCGAGACTCAAGACCCCCTACCCAGAACGTACTACTATGTCAGGCTAGAGCACCGAGAACGGCGATCCAACAACGGGTGAATCCAAACACGAAAGGAGTCAACATGCCTGAGGGGATCAGATGGTTCAAGGAATTATCGAAGGGTGACGTCGGCATCGCCGGCGGAAAGGGCGCCAACCTGGGCGAGATGACCCAGGCTGGGCTGCCAGTCCCTCCTGGCTTCACGGTGACCACCCCTGCCTACCGGCGCTTCACCGAGGCGACCGGAATCCTGGAGCAGATCAAGGGAATCATAGGACACCTGGACGTGGACGACAACGCCGCCCTGCTGCAAGCTGCGGAGGACGCGAAGCGCATCGTCATTGACGCCAAGATGCCGAAAGACGTGGCCGAGCTGATCGCAGTCGCCTACAAGGAGCTCTGCGATCAGGAGGGAGAGGAAGTCTACGTCGCCGTCCGCTCTTCAGCCACAGCGGAGGACACCGCGGAGGCCTCCTTTGCAGGCATGAACGAGACCTTCCTCAACGTCCGAGGCAAGAAGGACGTCCTCGATTCCGTCAAGAAGTGCTGGGCCTCCCTCTACGGGGCGCGGGTCATCTTCTACCGGGTGAAGCGCGGCTTCGATAGCTGGGGTATGGAGATGGGCGTCGTCGTGCAGAAGATGGCCGACGCCGACAAAGCAGGCGTAGCCTTCACCCAGAACCCGTCCACCGGCGCCCCCAACGAGCTAATCATTGAGGCAGCCTTTGGCTTGGCCGACCCGGTCGTCGCGGGAGAGGTTTCCCCCGACTACTATCTCGTGGAAAAGGACACCCTCAACGTCCTGGACCTACAGGTGAAGCTCAAGAAGTTCATGCGAGTTCGCCGCGACGGTCGCACGGTGGACATAGACCTCTCCGACGAAGAAGGCAGGCGCCAGGTGTTGACTGAGGACGAGATCAAGGCCGTGGCCAAGATCTGCCGCGACATCGAGAATCACTATGGCTGGGGCCAGGATATCGAGTGGGCCATCGAGAACGATAAGATCTACGTCATCCAATCGAGACCCATCACCACCCTTGACGTCGCCAAAGGAGCGGATGAGGTGTCGGCCGAGGACGCGGAGGTGCTCCTTCGAGGTTTGGGCGCGGCACCGGGACGCGCCAGCGGAGAGGTCCGCATCCTCAGGAACGTCGAGGACGGAGTGCGTCTCCAGGAGGGCGACATTCTGGTCACGGTGATGACCGCACCAGACTGGGTGCCGCTGATGCGCAAGGCCTCCGCCATCGTGACCGACCAGGGCGGCATGACCTGTCACGCCGCCATCGTCAGCCGCGAGCTAGGCATCCCCGCCGTAGTCGGCACCGACGGTGCCACCAGCACTCTGGAGGACGGCACCCTGGTCACGGTGGACGGCAGTACGGGTGATATCTACGCGGGCAGACTGGCCACTAAGAAGAAAGAGACGGCCGAGACGGTCGTGGGACGTGGCTTGCCTGTCACGGCTACCAAGGTGCTGGTCAACCTCGGCGAGCCCAGCATGGCCGAGCGTGTGGCTGAGATGCCTGTGGACGGCATCGGGCTGTTGAGGGCCGAGTTCATGATCATCGAAGCCTGTGAGGGCACCCACCCTCGACGCTTCGTGGAAGAGCACGGCAGCGAGATGTTCGTGGAGCGCATGTACAAGAGCCTGCTCACCTTCGCACGGGCCTTCAATCCCAGACCCATCACCTACCGCACTATGGACTTCCGTTCCAACGAGTTTCGCGACCTCCAGGGGGGAAGCGACTACGAGCCCACAGAGGCCAACCCCATGATCGGGTATCGCGGCTCCTTCCGCTACGTCACAGAGCCCGACCTCTTCGAACTGGAGCTCCAGGCGGTGAAGCGCGTGCGCGACAGCGGCCTCAAGAACCTCCACGTCATGTTGCCCTTCGTGCGAACCATCAGCGAGGTCAGGCAGCTAGTCAAGTACATCGACAAAGTCGGCCTCTTCGACGACCCCTTCTTCGACCTGTGGGTCATGGCTGAGGTACCTTCCGTGGTGTACTACATGGACCAGTATCAGAAGCTGGGTGTGAACGGCATCTCCATCGGCTCCAACGACCTTACCCAGTTGGTGCTGGCCATCGATCGCGATAGTAAGGTGCTGGCGCCACTGTTCAACGAGATGGACGAGGCGGTTCTGGATCACATCCGCCAGCTCCTGGAGAAGGCGCGAAAGCTGGGCATGAAGAGCTCCATCTGCGGACAGGCGCCCAGCGTCTTCCCGGAGTACGCCAGCAAGCTGGTGCAGTGGGGCATCGACTCCATCTCCGTGAACTGGGACGTGATAGAGCAAACAATCCGCAACGTGGCCTCTGCCGAGCAGAAACTCCTGCTGGAGAAGGCCCGGAGCAGAGAATAGCTGGACCCTACGGTATCTAGCGAAGCCGACGTAGCCGCACGGTGTCCCGTGCGGCTACACTCCATCCGCCGGGAGGTTCAGATCTTCCCTCTTCAACCTCCCTACTCATGGTAACTCTTGACCTCGTCTGCAGTAGTGTGCTATAGTTGACACCGGTCTCTGGGGATGGCGAAGCCGGCCAGACGGCGGCGCGGTGTATCACGCAGCGCGTCGGCAAGGGCGACACAGACGTCAGCTCTCCCTCTTCGAAGGAGCCAATACGAGGTGCGCGTGGCAGGACCCGCATGCTTCGTGACCCAAACGGGAGGTTCTCGGTGAGACATTCAAAATGCCTGGCTGACTCTCTGGTCTTCGTCTCCTTGCTGCTGTTCGCTTCCACGCAGGTCGCCCACGCCTACGTCGACCCCGGCACCGGCAGCTACGTCATTCAGTTGATCATCGCCGCCATCGCCGGACTCGCCTTCGCCGTCAGAATCTACTGGGGGAGGATCAAAGGGTTCTTCTCCAGATCCCCGAGTGCGGAGCAGAGCACAAGCGCTGATGAGCAATAGGGCTGCCCTACCCAGCTCCTTCCGCGATCCCAGCGGGTTCCTCTTCGCGGAGGATGGCTCGCTGTACCGCCAGGTCAACCAGGCGTACAGAGAGAGCTACGACC
>CAZOBP010000195.1:0-5302 GCA_964577995.1 uncultured Anaerolineales bacterium | reverse complement strand
TCGAACGCTGCTTGAGGTACCGGTCATCCTCAGGTAGCGGCATGGTGTAGCCGAGCGCCATACCTCTGGATACGATGGAGACCTTGTGCACCGGATCGCAGCCTGGCAGCGCGTTCATCACCAGTGCGTGCCCTGCCTCGTGATGGGCAATGATCTCCTTTTCCTCGTCGCTGATGAGACGGCTCCTCCGCTCCGGGCCGGCGATCACTCTCTCCACGGCTTCCTGGAGTTCTGCCATGTCGACCGCCTTCTTGTCACGGCGCGCCGCAAGGATTGCAGCTTCGTTCAGCAGACTCTCGATGTCCGCTCCCGAGAAGCCTGGTGTCTGCTTGGCGATGAGCCCCAGGTCCACAAGCTCGGCGAGAGGCTTGCCCTTGGCGTGGATTTCCAGGATGGCCTTGCGTCCGATCATGTCGGGCAGATCCAGTACCACCCGCCGGTCGAAGCGGCCGGGCCGCAGCAACGCCGGATCCAGGATATCGGGTCGGTTGGTGGCGGCCATGACGATGACATTGGTGTCCGTGTCGAAGCCGTCCATCTCCACCAGGATCTGGTTCAGGGTCTGCTCTCGCTCGTCGTGACTACCCCCCAGCCCCGCTCCTCTGTGGCGACCGACGGCGTCGATCTCGTCGACGAAGACTATGCACGGGGAGTTGCGCTTGGCCTGCTCGAAGAGGTCCCTGACCCTGGAAGCCCCCACGCCGACGAACATCTCGACGAACTCGGAGCCGCTGATACTGAAGAACGGCACCTCCGCTTCGCCTGCCACAGCACGAGCCATCAGCGTCTTGCCGCATCCAGGCGGGCCCACCATGAGCACCCCCTTGGGGATGCGGGCTCCCAGCGCACTGAACTTGTCGGGCTCCTGCAAGAACTCCACGACCTCCAGTAGCTCTTGCTTGGCCTCCTCGACCCCGGCCACATCGCCAAAGGTGACGGTGGGCTGGTCTCCCGAGAACATGCGTGCGCGACTCTTCCCGAAAGACAGAGCCTGACTGTTGCCCGATTGCGCCTGTCTCATCATGAACAGCAGTAGTCCACCGATCAACAGCAACGGCAAGAAGGAGGAGAGAATAGCGAGCCAGCTACCCCACTCATTGGGACTCTCTACCTCTATGGTTATGGCGTTCAGCATCTCCTGAGTCACGCCGAGATTGGTTAGAACATCTGTCAAGTCAGCGCCGGGCTCCTTGCGAGAGAGCACCTCCGACCCGTTGCTCTGCGTGATCCTCAGTTCGTCACCCGAGACCAGAATCCTGGCTATCCTGCCGTCACGAGCATCCTGGGCCACGGTGGTAATGGGCACCGTGTCGAGGCTCGTTGATGCACTGTAGACGTTATAGAAAAGGGCAGCTACCATGAACGTAATAATGAGGTAGATGAGCCCATTTCTGATCCATCTTGAACTCACTCTATACCCTCCGCACGAGAAGACTACGCCGCGATGTGAGCTGTAGGCACCGCGCCGGGCCTTCACTGCACATAGGACTGCATTCTCAAGTATACCACATAATGGGCTGGAATGCTAGAGTCGTGAGCCTCGTCCCATGGGACAAAGGGCGAGTCCCGATGTTGGGTCTTCTCACCGCAGGATGGGCGTAGTCCTGAGGTCGAGGAAACTCAAGTTGCTGCAGGTGCCAGCGCCTTCAGTGGCAGGGGAGTGCCGCATTCACATGAAGTAGCGGAGAAAGACTGCCAGCCACAGAGGCATCAATCCCAGCACGGCCACGACGGCCACCAGTGTCATCAGGCAGCCCACCCAGTCGAGACCCTGGCTTCGATCTTCCCGAGCGGGCGGTGCCTCATGGGAAGCGGCTCCGGGATACGCCAGTGTGGGAGTCTCCAACTGATCGGGCGTGAAGGGTTGCCGCGGCCCCACGGCCTCCGTGCGGTCGACGAGAAGTGTCCTGCCGCTCGAGCTCGAATACGCTCGTAGAGCATCCGCCAGTTCGCTCGCGGAGCGATAGCGATCCGTGGAGGCCCTGGACAGGGCGCTGTGGACCGCAGAACTCAGAGGAATCGGTATCTGGGGATTGGCGGTGTGGAGTGGTTCAGGCTCGCGTCGGAGGTGCTGCTCCGCTATCTCCGCGTAGCTTTCGCCCACGAAGGGGGGGCGACCCAAGAGCATCTCGTAGAGGACGATACCCACACTGTAAACGTCGGAAACAGGCGTCGCTCTACGCCCCATCAACTGCTCCGGGGAAAGGTAGAGGGCTGCGTATGGAGAGCGCTCTTGCCCGGGTAGTGACTTTGTGGAGAGCACGTCCTCGACGCGGAAATCGGAGACCTTCGGCTGCCCGTCGAGCGTCAAGAGCACGTTACGGGGAGTGAGTTGCCCGTGGATGAAGCCTGCCTGGTGAACCGTTGCCAGCGCATTGCAGACAGGAACGGCGATGGCAAGAGCCTTCTCTGTTTCGAGAGGGCCTTCCGAGGTCAGGAGGGCTTTGAGGCTTGGTCCATCCACATACTCGCAAACTACGAACACGAGATCTCGATCACTCCCCACGTCATGAATCGCCACCAAGTTGGGATGCGTCAACGCAGCCATGGCGCGGGCAACACGCTGGAAGTGCTCGACGAATCCCGGATCTCCTGCATACTGCTCGCGGAGGACTCTCACGACCACTGTGCGATCCAGTGAGACGTCGAGGGCCTTGTAGGCTACAGCGTGCTCGCCGCGACCAATCTCGGCTAGATGACGATAGCGCCCCTTGAGCAAAGTGTCGGCCATCTTTCTGTTTCGAACATGATGCTTGGGTGACTCAGACTCCATTTTACGCTGGGCATGCCCTGGTGTCAACCGTTGGTGGGGGATGTCCATGCGTTGGTGGAGGTGCTGCCGGACGTACGGCCGCGAGGTCTTTTCCCCTTCTTGGGACTTCGTCTAGCGAGGTATGGGATGGACCAGCGGCCAGCATCGAGGTCCTGGGATCGCTTCGCCGTTCGTCAGGCGTGGTTTGCGCACTAGTAGCCCTGAGAACGGTTCGCGACGTCGCCCGATCTTGCCAAACGGGAGGGATGTGGTATAATGCTCAGCGATGTCAGCCCCCATGCCAGATAGGTTAGCCCGCTACGTCGCCAAGGTCGAAGGTCACCTGGCGAACACTGATCAGACCACTGCCGACCCCATACTGATCATGCTTTGTGGGTTACCCGGCACTGGCAAGTCTCACCTAGCGCGAGGTCTGGCCGGGGTATTGCCCTTCGTGATCGTTGAGAGTGACCAGGTTCGCAAGATACTCTTTCCTGAGTGCGACTATAGTGGCGAGGAGAGTAGATGGGTCCACCGTACCTGTCACGCCTTGATGGCGAAGCTTCTGAGGAAGGGCGTGCGAGTCATATACGATGCCACCAATCTTCACGAGCGACATCGAGAGTTGGTCTACCGGCTGGCTGATGGTGAGGGAGTCAAGCTGATCATCGTGAAAGCGGTGGCCCCTGAAGGAGTGGCGCACGATAGACTACGAGGCCGCCACGAGGGAGACGCTGACGATGGGGAGGTCTCACAAGCTGACTGGGAGGTGTATCGACGTATGGTCCGAGAAGTGGAGCCCATCGGACGCAATCACGTCGTCGTTGACACCAGCCAGGATCTGAGTCCAGCCATCACCAAGTTACTGCGTCTCATTCGGCAGTAGAAGCGCGAGAGACATGAGATACTTAGCCATCCTCCTCGTATTCGTGCCGTTGAGCATCGCTGGCTCCACCCTCGGTTGGGACCAGCGTCTCATCTTCTTCGCCTCAGCTCTGGGTATTGTACCGCTGGCCTGGATTCTGGGTCAGGCCACCGAGGAACTGGCGGCGCGTACCGGGCCACGCGTCGGAGGACTGCTCAACGCCACGTTGGGCAATGCGGCCGAGCTGATTATCACCATCTTCGCCATTCGCGAGGGGCTTCTGGAACTGGTCAAGGCGTCCATCACCGGCTCGATTGTGGGGAACATTCTGCTGGTGCTGGGCCTGAGCGTGCTGCTGGGAGGGCTGCGCAACAAGACTCAACGTTTCGAGCGCTCCGAGGCAGGCATGAATGCCACTCTGATGACCCTGGCCATCATCGCCCTGATCATACCGTCCATCTTCGGCCACGCCATCGAGGCGAAGGACCACGCGGCTGTCGAGTGGCTGAGCCTGGGGGTGGCTGTGGTGATGATAGCTATCTATGTGCTGAGCCTGATATACGCCTTCGTTTCCAGCGAGAACCGGGCCTTGACTCAGGGCCACACTGTGCCCGCGTGGTCCCTGCGCAGGGCTGCCATCGTTCTCGCCGTATCCGCCATCTTGGTGGCCTGGCTGAGCGAGGTCCTGGTCTCCGCTGTGGAACCTGTGGTCGAGGCTATGGGTATCACAGAGTTCTTCTTGGGCGTGATTCTGATTCCTTTGGTAGGAAACGTCGCTGAGCATCTGGTTGCTGCGCAGATGGCCTGGAAGAACCATATGGATCTGAGCTTGGCGATATGCTTCGGGTCGAGCATGCAGATAGCCCTCTTCGTCGCCCCTCTGCTCGTATTCGTCAGCCTGGCGATGGGGCACCCACTAACGCTGATTTTCAATGAGTTCGAGTTGCTGGCGCTTGGGGCGGCGGTTGGGATTGCGGCGCTCATCTCTCTAGATGGCGAGTCCAATTGGCTAGAGGGTGCACAACTGCTGGCTGTGTATCTCATCGTGGCTTTGGCTTTCTTCTTCCTCCCGACCGGAGGCGCGTAACCCCCATCCGGGACGCAGTTGCGCCAGCCAAGCCCTTCCTTCGTACTTACCTGCCTGAAGAGTATGGGGACGGCACGCCGTGCTCCTACGTCGATACGATGACGTTCTGACTGAGCGAGTGGTATCTCTGGAAGAGTTCTCCCTATGCAGACGTGGATACGACGCCCTTTTGTTGCATCTGTACCAGGCACACGAGGAGCAGGAGTGCGACGAGAGTGAAGTGAGGGGTGGAGACTTCCAGAATCAGCTAGCTCTCAGTCTGGACGCCGCACCCCCGGGGCCATCAGATCAGATCAACGCTTTCCGGCGCAGGTGCCACATGGCAATGAGCCCTGCGCCGATGGGCATCCAGAAGGCGATGAACCGAAACAGCAGCGTGGCTACCACCACCGTGGCGGATGGTACGCCCAGACTGGTGTAGACGGTAGCCAGCGAGACCTCTGTGATCCCTATGCCCTCTGGCATGAGCAACAGGCTGATGACGTAGTTGGTGACCACGTAGCCCACGACCAGAACGTCCAGACTGATGGCAAACCCCAGCGCGCGAAAGACGAAGTACAGAGAGGCAATGTCAGAGAACAGGGTCAACAGGCCGTAG
>CAZOBP010000194.1:0-5343 GCA_964577995.1 uncultured Anaerolineales bacterium | reverse complement strand
CGCCAGGAGCCCCAACCTATCCAGTTGCCGCAGATGTACCTCCGCTCCCGCGACAGCGAGGATCTTGCACAGCTCATCCCTGACCCTCTCAGCAGAGACCCCGGCGATCAGATGAGCATCCCTGAGCATCAGCTCCTCGGTGCTCTGCTCGACCTCCATCTCTAGCTCCGCCGCCAGCCGAACGCCCCGCAGAAGGCGTATCGCGTCGTCCTGGAAGACAGAGTCGGATACCGCTCTCACCGCACCGCTCTCGAGGTCTTGCCGTCCCTCCAGGGGATCTATGATCCGCAGGTCCGGTGCTACGTCCCGCACGTCGATGGCCATGGCGTTAATGGTGAAATCACGTGCTCGCAGGTCTGCCTCCAGACCTCCTCCCCTCAGGGTGGCGAAGTCCACATAGTATCTGTCGCCCCGTTCGCGGAGTACCACCCGCGCCGTGTGTCGCTCCTCGTCCAGCACGACGAAGGCCCCGTCCAAACGGTCGGCCAGCTCCCGGGCCACGGCTATGGCATCCCCATCCACGACCACGTCCAGATCTCGAGTATCCCGGCCGAGTAGCAGGTCGCGCACGTACCCTCCCACCAGGTAGCCCTCACACGACCACTCCGCCAGCAGTCCCCGCACTGCCCCGATCACGCCTTCTCTCTCAAACCAGGTATCCGAACCCATCCTCACCCCGCCAGACAACGTTCCATTGCCGGTCCAAGGCCATTGTAACATACCGGCGGAGGCTCTTTCAAACCCTCCGCGACTACTGGATTGACCAGCTTGAAGGCCAATGCTACAATAAACCAGCAACGCCATGATCAAGCTACTGCACTTCTCCGACCTACACCTGGGAGTGGAGAACTACGGTCGCCTCGACCCTGCGACCGGGCTCAGCACTCGCCTCGGTGACTTCCTGCGTTCTCTCGACTCCGTGGTCGATTGCGCCCTCGGCGAGGACGTCGATGTCGTGGTCTTCTGCGGCGATGCCTACCACACCGTTCACCCCAGTCCCACAAACCAGCGTGAGTTCGCCAGGCGCATCCGCCGCCTCTCAGAAGCCGGCATACAAGTCTTCCTGCTGGTGGGGAACCACGACTTGCCTCTGTCCACCGGCAAGGCTGCCAGCACCGAGATCTTTGGCACCCTGGAGGTGCCCAACGTTCTCGTCGCCGACACAGTCGGCACCCACCACATCGACACCAGGAGTGGCAGGCTCCAGATCGTGGCCTTGCCATGGCCGATACGCAGCCACTTCCTGGCCAAGACGCAGCTCAGGGGTTTGACCACCGAGCAGATCAACGACGAGCTCGCCAAGGCCGTGACCGAATTGGTGAACAAGGAGATCGAGACTCTAGATCCCGAGTTGCCGGCCGTTCTGGCCGCCCACATCACAGTCTTTGGTGCGGAGACATCCTATGGTGCCCGGAGCAGCGTGTGGCTCGGCCAGGAGGTGACCATCCCCCAGAGCCTGCTCGCCAGCTCGGCCTTCGACTATGTGGCCCTGGGGCATCTTCACAGGCATCAGATAGTCCGCAAGGCACATCCGCCCGCCGTCTACTCGGGTAGCATCGAGCGTCTGGACTTCGGGGAGGAGGGAGAACAAAAGGGCTTTGTGCTCGTGCAACTGGACAAGGGAGTTACGGAGTTCGAATTCGTTCCCCTCCAGGTCCGTGACTTCCTGACCATAGAGGTCAAGCCCAAAGGTGAGGATCCCACCGCCGAGGTGCTGGAGAGCATCGCAGCCCACGACATCAGCGACAAAGTGGTTCGCCTTTTCATCCACATGACGCCAGAACAGGAACCTCTGCTCAGGGACAACGAGGTCTTGCGCACCCTGGCGGGCGCCTTCCACGTGGCAGCCATGGTCAAAGATGTGGAAAGACCGGTTCGCTTGCGCATCGGGAGCCGCAACTACGAGGAGATGACCACACGCCAGATTCTGGAGACCTACTTCAGGGCGCAGCAGGTACCGCAGGAACGAGCCAAAGTGCTCCTGAGGCACGCCGAAGAGCTGTTGGCTGACCTGGATTGAAGGAATGCTCTGTCGTGAGAAAGGTCCTTCTGGGCCTACTGTGTTCCATAGTCGGTGAAGCTAGCTCCGGCTGAGCCCAGATCGGTGCATCCGGCACCATCGCCCGATCCGCCTCCACCGTTGGCAGAGCGCCAGGCACCAGAGCTGCCCGCGCTTCAGCCCTTGAGCTTTCTGACGTAGACTCGATACTCCCCATCTTCCTCTTCCAGCCCCAGGAACTCGTTGCCGGTGCTCCGGCACCAGGCGGGCATGTCGGCCTCGATACCCTTGTCGTCGGCGACTACCTCCAAGACCTCGCCTACCTCCAACTCTTCGATCTTGGCCTTGGTCTGGATGATGGGCATGGGACAGTACAGTCCTACGCAGTCCAGAGTCATATCTGCTTCCATGCTCGAATCAACCTCCCACCACCAACCTTCTCCTGGCCTCCGAATCATCCATCCCGGCAGGGTTCGTGATCCCTGCGCACAGGCGAAGGGTGGTCTTGGGACAATAATCAGCCAGAAGCTTCACTCCTTGCACGCCGCCCCACAGTTGGGGCATTCGGTGGCCTCTCGCGGAAGCGGCTCCTTGCACGAAACGCAGAAACGTACTTCTACCTTGCAGGGGGCGCACCAAGGCGCCGAGGGGTCCAAAGCCTGTTCACAGAACGGGCACACGCACGTAGCTTTTTCTTCGGCCTTGCTACCAACATCCTGTGCCGCCATCTACGCCTCCTTCCTCCTCGCTTCGTAGTCTTCAATGGCCTTATGCAAGGCACCTGCCCCGAGGTTCGAGCAGTGCAGCTTGTTCTTCGGCAAGCCGTCCAACTCGGCGGCCACGTCCGCATTGGTGATCTTCTTGGCCTCCTCCAACGTCTTGCCCTTGGCCATTTCGCTGACCATGCTGGACACAGCGATGGCCGCCCCGCAACCAAAGGTCTTGAACTTGACATCGCTCAAGCGGTCATCGTCCACCTTGATGTAAAAGCTCATCATGTCCCCGCATACCGGGTTTCCTTCGTCACCTACGCCATCGGCGTCCGGTATCTCGCCCACGTTGCGCGGGTTCATGAAGTGATCCATGACCTTCTCACTGTACGCAGGCATCTCTATCTCCTTCCTCTCCGCCCGGGAGCTCCCCGCCGCCTACGCCCCACTGTACAAGGGGGACATCTGCCGCAGGCGATCCACTATGGGCGGAAACACTTCCATGACATAGTCCACGTCCTCCATCGTACTGTCCCGGCCCAGGGTCAAGAGCAGCGAACCGTTGGCTAGCCCCGGCTCGACGCCCAAAGCCGTTAGCACATGGGAGGCCTTCAAGGCCCTCGAAGTGCACGTGGAACCGCTCGCTGCTGCCACTCCCTGCATGTTCAGAAGAAGCAACATCGCCTCGCCCTCGATGTACTCCACCACCACGCTGACATGACCCGGCAGCCGCTTCGTCGGATGTCCCGTAAGATACACGCGATCTATCTCCTTCGTCAGCCGTTCCATGAGACGATCTCGCAAGGGCAACAGGCGTGCCCTCCACTGTTCCATATCCGACTTGGCCAGTTCGGCAGCAACCCCGAGTCCCACCAGGGCCGGCACGTTCTCAGTGCCCGCGCGCCGACCTGCCTCCTGGATCCCACCATCTATGAGCGGCATGATACGAGTGGCTCTCTTGATGTACAACGCGCCGGCTCCCTTCGGCCCGTAGAACTGATTCCCCGCCAGACTGAGCAGATCGACGCCCAGCTCCTGGACATCAACGGGCACGTGGCCCACGGTGGCCACGGCGTCGGTATGGAAGTACGCCTTGCTTCGCTCCTTCACCACCCGGGATATCTCCTCGATAGGCTCGATGGTACCCACCTCGCTGTTGGCATGCATGATCGAGACCAGGATGGTGTCGTCGCGCAGGGCCTTTTCCACGTCTGTGGGGTCTACCAGCCCCTGCTTATCCACCGGGACTTCTGTCACTTCGAAGCCGAGCTTCTCCATGGTCTGGGCCGCGTTGAGAACGGACAGATGCTCAATGGCCGAGACAATGATGTGCTGGCCCCGCTTGCGGTTCATGAGGGCGATCCCCTTCACCGCCATGTTGTTGGCCTCGCTGCCACTGGCCGTGAAGTAGATCTCGTTGCCCCTCGCGCCTATCAGATCCGCGACCTTCTCTCGAGCCTCGTCCACAGCCTGCCGAGGGCCATCTCCGTACCTGTGCAGGCTCAAGGGGTTTCCGAACTGCTCCTTGAGGAAGGGGAGCATGGCCTCCACCACCTCTTGCCGCACGGGTGTCGTCGCCCCATAATCCAGGTACACGTCTCTCATCGCGCCTCCTCCCCCGCCTGGCGTCTCTTGGTCCACCGGCGGCCTGAGCCCTCTACTTCCCAGTCGCATAATGTAGAGTGAATTACTCTACATTATCATTATACATGGTGCCTCTTCGGAAGTCAAGGCTTGTCGAGCCAGTTCAGGTCTCGACAACGGGCGGTCTCAAACGGGGCAAGGGACTCCCAGCTCCTCTCCCAGCGCACGCAAGTCGCTCACCACCTTGGGATGCAGGGGAATGCCCTGCTGTTCTCTCGCCTCAGCCGTTTCGAACTCCTTCTCGCCGTGGATGAAGATCCGGCCCTGGCCTTCGGCCTTGGCCGAGCTCCTCAGACCCCGAACGATGTGGTCCATGGAGTCCTGGAACTCCTCAGCAGGCCGGAAGCTATCCACCCTCAGGGCACCGAAGAAATGCCCGATGTTCGCCGGCAAAGGCCGGCCGTCCTCGTCCTTGGGGTAGACCTGTGTAGTATACCCAGCGCCTGGGAGAACACCGCACAGAATATCCACGAGCAAGGCAAGACCGTACCCCTTGTGCCCGCCAAGCTCCTCCCCGGACCCTCCCAGGGGCAGTATGCCGCCTCCCAGACCTTCGCTCATGTTGCGGAGGACCTCGCCAGCGTCCGAGTCATCAAGCCCCCTGCTGTCTGTCGCCCAACCGCGAAGGAGTGGCTCCTCTCGTCTTTCGTACTCCTCCAGCTTGCCCCTGGTGACCACACTGGTCGCCATGTCCAAGACAAAGGGGCGTTCGTCGCCAGTGGGCACCGCAATACTCATGGGGTTCGTGCCCAACACAGCGTCCTTCCCGAACGTCGGTACCACCAGTGGTGCGGCGTTGGTCATGGAGATGCCGATCAGGTCCTCCTCCAGAGCCATCATAGAGTAGTAACCCGCTATGCCGTAGTGGTTGCTATTGCGGACGGCCACGAAGCCGACACCCGCCTTCAACGCCTTCTCCATAGCCACGCGCATACCCCTGACGCCCACCACTTGCCCCAACCCAGCACCGCCGTCCACGAGCGCGGTGAC
>CAZOBP010000193.1:0-5406 GCA_964577995.1 uncultured Anaerolineales bacterium | reverse complement strand
GCCCTAGCGTGAGGCTAGCTCTTCTCCAGCAGCGCCTTGACCCTCTCCGCCGTGGCCTCGCTGTAGTACTTGCAGTTGCGCTTCACTTCGTCGGGCTCGATGTTCTCCGCCTCGATGATCTTCTTCACCTTGCCCTGGGAGACACCGAGCTTCTCCGCCAGCTTGCCCGCCGTGTACGTGTCCGCCATGTCGGTACCTCCTGACCAGCCCTCGTACAACTCATCAGTTCGGTGCCCGATACAAACCCACACGGGGCCAAATGCGCAACGGATTCCTTCCTCCCCTCCTCTCGATCTCTCGCTATTGAGAAGCCAGAGCTAGACTTGAAGCATGGCAGTTGTGGTGCTACGATCACCGAGAGAGGCTTGGCAATGGCTCGAGTCGTGCGCAAAGAAGTGCTACGCGCCCTTGAGAAGACCGAGGCGCGCGGTGAGAAGCGGGTCCGGGTGGTCATCGGCCTGCGCAGCGCAGGCAGCGCGAAGGCGGTCAGCGGCACCCTCAACCGTTTGGGTGCCCAAGCCCCGGTTCGCGAGGCGGAGCGCTTCCTCGTCGCCAGGCTCACCAGAGAAGAGATAGACCAGGTGAGTCAGCTCGCGCGGCACGTCAAGGCCGTCTGGCTGGACCAGCCGGTGTCGGCGACCGACAGTTAGTCCACCCCAGAGCCGTCAGCTCTCAGCCAGCGCAGGGCGAGAGGAGACAGGACAACCCCCCTGCTCCCACAGGGAGGACTGTCTGGCACCGGAGCCGAGCGCTGCATCATCTGGCCCGTCAGCAGGACAGCCAAATGCAGGAAGAGGCCCCCTCGGAGAATTGCCCCCCGCGATCTCAGCTATCCCAAGATAGACCTCAAGGAGCATACGCCAAGTGATCAGCATCGCCCCGGTAGTTGTCACACCACCTTCTTGACGTCGACAAGAAACTCCCTGTATGCTGGAATCATGGTGTTGCTATCGGCCACTCGGGCGGTGAGCAGATTGCCGCTGTCCCCGGTAGATAGTCCGACGTACCCCCAATGCCACGGCAACGCGATCTGGTGGACGACCTGTCCATCGACCTCAAAGGGGCGAAGTCGGCTGGTGACCACCGCGACCGCCTCGATGGCGCCTCGCGCGGACTCTATGGCCACTCGGTCACCATTGGTGATCCCCTTCTCCGCAGCCAACTCCCCACTCAGTTCCACACACATCTGAGGCTGCGCTTCCACCAGCCATGGCGAGTTCCTGGTCATGGTCCCCGTATGCATGTGCTCCACCAGGCGGTAGGTGGTTGCCAGGACGGGATACTGATCGCGCGAGCCACTTTCCTGCTCCCAAGATTTCAGAGCCGGGTCGCTCTGAATAGAAGACATGGGGTTGCTGACCGGGCTTTCCCAAGGCTCGTAGTGCTCGGGGAACGGGCCGTCCACCCTTCCCATGCCGAACAGAAGGGCCCGGCCGTGCGGTTTCATCACGAAGGGGTAGGCGGCGCCCGGCGCAGGACCACCATCGGGCACGTCTCCAACCCAGGATTCAGCGGCGGCATCCCACGTGATGACCGCTTTATCTGGATTCCAGGGGTTACCTTCAAGGTCGACTGAGGCTCGGTTATACATGATGCGCCGATTCACGGGGAAGCACCAGGCCCAGTTGGAGAAGAGACCAATCCCCGACGGGTCAACGGGATCTCGTCGCGCCATCATGTTCCCTTGCTCGGTATAGCTTCCGCACCAAAGCCAGTTTCCACAACTTGTAGTCCCGTCATCCTTGAGCGCGCCAGGGCCTGCCAACAGTGCTCTCGTGGCGAGGTCGTAGCCGTTCATTTCTTTGGCTACCAGATGAACATCGGGGGGATCGCCATAGTCCCAGACCAGGTTGGTGATTGCCTCCGCATGAGGCCCACCCTCCTGAGCGTAGAGTTCCTTCAGTTTGAGCAGGAGACGATTGATGATCCAGAGATCGCTCTGGGCCTCTCCCGGGGGGTCAACCGCCCGATATCGCCACTGCATCCAGCGTGCGCTATTCATCAGGCTGCCCTCCTTCTCCAAGGAGGCCGCCGCGGGAAGAAGGAAGACCTCGGTCTGGTTCTCGGCTGAGTCTACCCCGGGCGACTTCCATACCGCCGCCGTCTCTGTCTCGCCGAGATCCGCGACCACCAGCCAGTCCAACTCCTGCAGCGCCGCTCGTAAAGCGCCGCTGTTAGGCCCACTCACAGCCGGGTTCATCCCCCAAGCCAGGAGACCCTTTATCGTCCCGCCCTTCATGGCCTCGAAGAGGGGGACGAAGCTGTAGTTGCCACCGAGTTTCGGTAGGTACTCCCAGCCAAATCCGTTGGCCGCGGTCGCCGCGTCCCCATACCAGGCTTTCAACACACTGACAGCATGTTTGGGGCGGCTGGTCCAGGGACTGATCACGTTCTCCATGGTTGCCGGAGCGGCCGTCACCCGGTCCAGGTAAGCCTCCAGGCTCTCGTCAGCGGCTGCGGGCATGGGCACGTCGCCGGGCAGCACGTGGAAGAGCCGCCCCTGCAGCGTGCAGCCCAGACCATTGCTGGCCCCGGCGATGCCGTTTATCCCACCGCCAGCCACTCCGATGTTGCCGAGGAGCAACTGCAGGATGTAGTAGCTTCTGACCATCTGCGTGCCTGCGGCATGCTGCGCGGCACCTGAGGAGCAGATGATCGCGCCAGCCTTGTCCCGGGCACCGGTGGCGGTGAAGGCATGACAAGCCTCAAGAAAGACATCCTTCGGAGTACCAGTGATGGCACATACGGTGTCCAGATCGTAGCGGCTGAAGTGCGTCCTCAAGAGTTGGAACACGCAGTACTCATCTTGAAGCGTCTCATCCATCTTGGGAATGCCATCCTCATCAGTCTGGTACTGCCAGGTGGACTTGTCATAGCTCCCCTTGTCTGCGTCCCAGCCCGTGAACAGACCATCCTCGAAGCCGAACCCCTCATTGATCAGAAAACTGGCATTGGTATACTCCCTTACGTACTCGTCGTGATACAACTCGTTCTCGAGGGTATAGTTGATCATGCCCCCAATCAGGGCTACGTCGCTTCCCGTTCTTAGTGGAACATGTATATCAGCCGCAGCGGATGTCCGGGTGAAGCGGGGATCCACGCTGATGAGTTTCCCGCCGCGCTCCTTCGCCTCTTCCACCCACCTGAAGGAGACGGGAAAGGTCTCAGCCACATTGCAACCGATACTCATGATGCAGTCGCTGTTGCACAGGTCTATCCAGTGATTGGTCATGGGACCCCTGCCCACCGACTCGCTGCCGGCTGTCACCGCAGACGTCACACATATCCTGGACTCGTTCTCGTTGAAAACGACACCCAGGCTGCGCACCAGCTTGGTTAGTAGATAGGCCTCTTCGTTGTTGGCGAAGACCGTTCCCACAGCAGCTATCGCCTCGGTGCGGTTGACGACATGCCCTTCCGCATCTTCCGCTATCCAGTGGGCGTCGCGAGTAGCCTTGATCCGTCCTGCGATCTCGTTGATGGCCCAGTCCCAGGACTTCTCTTCCCAACCATCGCTTCCTGGAGCGCGATACTTGACCGTTTGGAGACGGTGTGGGTTAGGCATTTCACCCACCGTGGCCACTTGGTGCGAGGAGACGCCCTTCGGGCAGAGATGCCCCTGACTGATGGGGTGATCGGGGTCGCCCTCGATATTCACCAGCTTGCCGTCTGTTGCAGACACAATCTGGCCGCACCCTACCCCACAGTACGTACAGATGGTGATCGTTTCGCCGATCCTCTTGTGCAAAGGGAACCGCGGGATTTCCTCCATCACACCCTGATCACTGGGGAGCAGCAAGCCGCCTGCCACGGCACCAGACAGCTTGAAGAAATCCCTCCTGGTCACTTCTCTCATCTTGCCATCTCCCTCATCCCTACGTGCTCTGGTTGTGCAGATACCCGAATACTACTTGTGCACAAAGAAGGCCAAACCAGACCCCCGGCAGGGCTCGTTTGGCCTGTTGTAGCGAGCTGTTGACGATTCTGATTCACCAAGGCGGCATCCTTGCCTGGCAGGATCCTGAAGTGGCTCCTCCACCTCATGCGACGACGACGGAGCACTTGGTCTTCGCATTTGCCGTAGGCTGCAACTCGTCGAAACACACAAAGTATACCAGATTCGACGGATGCCGTCAAGCGTGCGTATTCACTCGCGTGGAATGCTGCCAGACAGGTGTGGTTCACTCAAATGAGGATGATGCCGAGGGGACCCCGCACGCTGGCGAGTAGGGCGAGCTGTCAGTTTGCCCTACGGGTGGGCCTCGAAACAAGGGAGGTCGGCGAAGGACGTAAGGTCCGTGGAGCGCCATAAGAGGCGCCACCTGGCGTGCGAGGATCGCCGAAGCCTCAGGTCACGAGTTCAGGCAAGTCCACGTAGAGGTCCAGGGATTGCGGGTTGGCCAGAGCGTCCTTGTTCCTGACCTCCTGCCCGTGGATGACCTTCCGCACCGCGAGCTCGACCTTCTTGCCGCTGATGGTGTACGGTATGTCGCTCACAGGGATGATCTTGGCGGGCACGTGTCTGGGCGTCGCATTCTGCCGGATGGTGGTCTTGATCCTCTTCAGCAGCTCATCCGAGAGTTCGACACCCTCGCGAAGCTTGACGAAGAGGATGATCCGCACGTCGTTGTCCCAGTCCTGGCCCACGACCAGGCTGTCCATCACCTCGGGGATAAGCTCCACCTGGCGGTAGATCTCGGCGGTGCCGATGCGCACTCCGCTGGGCTTCAGTGTGGCGTCGGAGCGGCCGTAGATGATCACGCCTCCGTGCTCGGTGATCTCGATCCAGTCACCGTGGCGCCAGATGCCGGGATACATATCGAAGTAGGCATCCTGGTACTTCTGGTTGTCGGGGTCATTCCAGAAGTAGATGGGCATGCTGGGTGCGGCCAGTGTGCAGACCAGCTCTCCCTGCTCCCCGACGACGGATTTGCCTTCTTCGTCGTAAGCTTCCACCTTCATCCCCAACCCCCGGACCTGGAGCTCGCCGGCGTATACCGGGCCCATGGGGTTGCCTAGGGCGAAGCACGAGATGATGTCTGTGCCACCTGAGATCGAGGAGAGGCAGAGGTCTTCTTTGATGTCGCGGTACACAAAGTGGAAGCTCTCCACCGATAAAGGCGAGCCCGTGGACAGGACGGCCTTCAGCGGTGTGAGATCGAAGGACTTGCCGGGCTTCACACCCGCTTTCTCCAGGGCCGCAAGATAGCTGGCGCTGGTGCCGAAGATGTTGATCTGCTCCTCCTCCGCCATCTGCCACATGGCCGAGGCGTCCGGATAGAAGGGGTTGCCGTCGTACAGTAGCACGCGGGCGCCCAGGGCCAGTGAGCTCACCAGCCAGTCCCACATCATCCAGCCACAGGTGGTGAAGTAGAAGATGGTGTCTTCTCTCTTCACGTCGGTGTG
>CAZOBP010000192.1:0-5492 GCA_964577995.1 uncultured Anaerolineales bacterium | reverse complement strand
CCATCAGCGCGTTCACCGTCATGATCAGGCCAAAACCGCTCTCCGGGATGCCGAACCCCTCTTTCATGTACACCGGCAGGAGTTGCATGAACGGCTCGTAGGCCATCCACAGCAGGATGGAGGCCAGGCAGAAGCCTATGAAGCGGAAATCACGGAGGATATGCATATAGCCCCCTCCCACCACCTCAGACTCCTCCGCCTCTGACAACTCCGGCTTGGTCTCCTTGACCAGGAAGACCACCAACAGCAAGGCCACGGTAGCGGCCGCCGCCGCAGTGCTGAAGGTAAGCATGTAGGAAGTGGCGGCCAGAAAACCTCCCACCGCCGGACCAAAAGCCACACCTGCGTTGGCCGCCATCCTCAGCAGGGCATAGGCCCCTGCACGCTTGTCCTTCTCTATGAGGTCGGCGATCATGGCGTCGGACCCGATGCGGGACGCCGGTTCGATGAGGCCACTCAGGGCGATGAGCACCGCGTAGGCGTTCAGCGAGCCCAAGAGAGCGAAGCCCATCATCACCACGACCTCATTACCCAGGCCGGCCACCATGGCAATCTTGCGGCCATACCTGTCCACGACCGGTCCCCAGATAGCCTGGGAGAAGAGGCCCACGACTGAACTGATGGCGAAGAGAAAGCCCACTGTGGTGAGAGGGATCCCCAGCCGCTGTCGGAGGTAGACGGTGAAGAAGGGCCAGACCAGGCTCCCGCCGGTAGAGCCGATGAAACGCTGGCAGAACAGGATCCAGAACTGGAGAGGGTATTCCGATATGGTGCCTCTGATCCTCGTGATCATGCTGTTGCCCTTTACTCCCGGGCGTTCTACGCCGGGACGCGCGAACCCTGGACAAGGAGGAGTATTATACCACAGAGAAGTGACAATGGTACAAGACAAGAGGCTCCCCTGGCCAACTCTGTCCTGCAGACGGAGTACAAGTACGAGAAGAGAGCGCCACCTTACCAGCAGTTGCGTGGTACGCGAATTCGCGGCCCGGGAGTGCCCTGCCGGGGTCAGGCAATGCGCTACGCTTGTCCGGTGGCTAATAGGGGAACTCGAGGCCCAAGTCCGCCAGCTCTTCTCTGACCCGTTGGTAGAGCTCTCGGTACTCCTGGCTGGGGAGGGACGTTCTCACCTCGTAGCACTCCTGGAATTCGCTGCCCAGGGGGGCATCGGCGATCCGATCCTCGTATCTGGCAAGGATCTTCAGCAGGAGAGCGTTCGCCTCCTCACGAGACAGGTTCATGTGAGAGCAGGCATGTCCCACCTCAGCGGCCATGCGCGCCTCCATGGGTGTGGCCCTGTTCTTGTGCTTGTTGCGAGCCGGGGCCGCCTCCCACAGATTGGCGCCCGACACTGTGCTGGCCAGAGCGTGAGCCGCCGCCTCATAGAGCACCATCTCCGTCGCTGGCCCCGCATTGAGGAAGCCATTGGACACGGAGATGATCTTGCTGTTCCTGGCCACAGCCTGGTGACTGGCACTCGACACCCACAACAGCTCCCGCGTGGTGCCCGACGTATGGTGGATGTGGAAGGGGAAGTTCATCTGGTAATGGGCCTGGTGCACCATCAGACCCATCAGGTGATAGGCCACCTGTAGCACCGCAGTCCCTTCCGCACGACCCGCGTAGCCACCGTAGATCGGCCCCGTCAAGCTTCCCGTGAAACAGCCGAACTGCTGATAGTGAGCCACCTTGTTCAGCAGGGCGTTGTCGATCTTTAACTCTGTCAGGCCCCCCACGAGACGGCTATCCGAGGTCCTCACACCCCATTGAGAATTGCTGATCGATATCTGCCCTACGTCCGACTCCGCTGTTCCCGCCGCCACGAGGAAGACGCCCGGGCGCCCCACGAGTTTCGCTGCCTCACGCAGGCTCATGACGTGCTCCATGCTGCCCGCCAGTTCCGTGGGCGACTTGGCCTTGATCTTGAGCCCCATGCTCTCCTCAAGAATGGGAGCGCAGAACCCATCGGCCAACGGCTCTCTCAGATAGGCGACGCACATGGGCAGGAAGAGTTCCTCATCGCAGGAGATGTCCGGGCTGAAGATCACGAAGGGCGGCTCGGCATCTTCCACCTGGCGACGCTTGAGGACTCGAGCATCCTTTCCCAGACCAACGAGGTACTCTCCCGGTATCAGGTACAGCGCTTCCCGCAACTCCCCCTCGTCGAACGTCAGAATCCGGTGGGTGTCAACGCTGAGGACGCCCACCGCCAAGAAGAATTCCAGGCCCGCCTGCCACACCGCGTCGGCGAGCTTGTTTTCACTGGGTATGGGTGTGGCAGGATCGTACTTGATGCCGTACTTGCTGATCACCTCCTGCATCTTGGGCATGAAGCGCTCCATGGTGAAGGCCTCATCCTCGCAGAAGGGTCCAGTGCGGGCCCGCTCCAGGATCTCCCACATCTTATAGGGTGGCGCTGGCATCCCCCCTCCTCAACGCCATGACCTTGTCCAAGACTGTCACGGCCTGCATGGCGCTCTCCGCCCACGAATCGGCGCCGATCTCCTCCGCCCAGGCATCCGTCACGGGCGTGCCTCCTACCATGACGATGAAGCGCTCGCGCAGCCCCATGTCCTTCAGCAACTCGACTATCTCCTGCTGGCCGGGCATCGTCGTGGTCATCAATGCCGAGGCCCCGATGACGTCAGCTTCAACCTCCTGTGCCTTCTTGATGAAATCGAGGGCGTTGACATCGGGCCCCATATCGTGAACAGCGTAGCCGTTCACCTCGAGAAGCAATGCCACGATGCTCTTGCCGATCTCGTGGATGTCTCCTTCCACGGTGCCGATGACCACGGTGCCTTTGTGCTCCCGCTCTATCTTGCGCTCTTCCAGATAGGGTGTCACCGGCTCCAAGGCCCTCTGCATGGCCTTGGCCGCCAACATCAGCTCGGGAAGGAAGACCTCCATGCGCTCGAAGCGGTCGCCCACCTCGCGAATCGCTTCAGTCAGTCCGTCCACCACCTTCAGCGGATCCATCTTGTCCGCCATGGCCTGGCTGGCTAGAGCCTCGGCTTCTTCATCCTCGCCATTCGTTACGGCTTCCACTAAGCTCTCAAGAGTTCCCATCGACTGCTGCCTCCTCACCGTGCAAAGTGTGACGATTATAGCCCAGGCTAGACTTTCAGGCAATGCCCCGCTTGTCAACATCCTCGCTGGGTCGTCTCTGCGCACAGCCAGAGAGACCTTGGGATAGGCCCTTGCTCCGCCAGGGCGCGACAGTCCTTGTCTCGCGCAGCCAGGGGATGGTATAATCGCCGACACACAGTAGCGGGCGGAGGACGGAGATGGATTTCGCGGAAAGGCTCGCCACCGGCGAGACAGTGTTAGCGGACGGCGCGATGGGCACCATGCTCCAGGCCGCCGGGCTGGAGAAGGGCCACGCCCCAGAGGAGTTCAACCTCACGAATCCCGAGAAGGTGCTGGCGGTACATCAGGGATACGTGGATGCAGGCTCGGAGATCATCTTGACCAACAGCTTCGGTGGAAACAAGTACAGGCTGGGCAAGTATGGGCTCGGAGAGAAGGTCTACGATCTGAACCGTAGGGCGGCAGAGATCGCCTTGAAGGCTGGCGCCTCCTTCGTGGCCGGCTCCATAGGCCCCACGGGAGAGTTCTTCGCCCCCCTTGGCACACTCACTCCTGAGGAAGCGAAGGAGACGTTTGCAGAGCAGGCCAGGGGGCTGGCGGACGGCGGCGTGGACCTCCTGGTCATCGAGACCATGTCCGATCTGAGTGAGATGGAGGCCGCGATACAGGGAGCTAGACAAGCCACCGATCTGCCTCTGGTCTGTACCATGACCTTCCAACAGAAGCTTCACACCATCATGGGCACCAGCGCACGGCAAGCCGCAGAGGCACTGGCTAGCTGGGGCGCGGCTGCCCTGGGTGCCAATTGCGGCACCGGCCCGGAGGAAGTGGAGCAGGTACTACAGCAGATGAAGGAAGCAGTTCCCCACGCCTTCCTGGTGGCCAAGGCCAACGCCGGCGTGCCCCGTCTGGTCCAGGGTCGCACCGAGTACAACGCCACCCCGGAACTGATGGCCGAGTACGCCGGACGCTTCGCCCAGATGGGGGTGACGATCATCGGTGCCTGCTGCGGCTCCACTCCCGAGCACATCGCCGCCATGGCGGAAACGCTGGGCAAGTCGCACGAGAACTAGCTACCATCCGCCGCCCAGCGCTGGGCGCTTGCTCGTCGGCAGCCGAGCTAGTCGGTCTCGGCCCTGGTGCTGCCAGCGCATCGCTAGACGTCAGCGCTGAACGAGAGTTGATTGATCACGCCCGCCTCCACTGTCACGCTCCCGTTAATGTCCCCGTAGCGACCAAGACCGAGACTGGCGGTGTAGGTGTATTCGCCAGGAAACAGCTCGATCCGCTGACTGGAGTTGGCTCCCACGGTGTACATCTGCCCCGCTATGGTGATTGTCATATCGCTCCCGCAGTAGTTCATCACCTCCACCCATCCCACCGCCGGCTTGGCCTCTCTGGTGGGACTGAAGGTCGGCGTCGGTTGAGGCGGAGTCGTGGGTGCGCTGGTGGGCACTGGAGCAGCGGTGTGGGTTGGCGTGGGCACCTGAGTCGGGGTGGGTGCGGGTGCCTCTCGAACCTCGCGGGCGTCCCGAAGGACCACCTCGTCGCCAACCTTGACCACTAGCTCGTAGGTGCCAGACTCCAGAGGCTCTCCGTCCGTCTCGAAGATCCACTGCCACTCGTTGCCAAACTCGAACTCGAAGGTCCCGTACTCTCCGTAGAAGTGGGCTCCGTCGTGATAGAAGTCCCACCGGAAGCGCTCGCCCGGTTCCACATCTTCGTAGGGCCAGTAGGCGTACAGTCTGAAGATGCCCTGCTCGAAAGTCAAACCGACGTCCACCGGCTCTCCTGCCGTGTCGTCGAAGTCGCTGCTGAAGACCACCGGCCCGCAGCGCCCCCTGCGGACAGGACTGGGACTGATAGCAGGTGTCGCTTCGCTGGCCTCCGTCGCGGTGGCCGCCGGCGGGGGCACGCTGGTGGACGTCTGCGCCACCTCGGCCGGTTCGCTCGTCGAGGGCACCCCCACTCCATCGCAGGCCACCAGCCATAGTAACGTCACGACCGCTGCCGCTAGCAAGCAAAGTCTGCCTCTCTGCGACACTGAGCTTTCTCCTTTCTGCGTGGCGTTCAACAACGTCCAACACGCATCAACCGTCGATGGGCCATCCTCTCTATACTCTCAGAGCTATGCAGAACTGTCAAGTTTCCAGCCCCTCGGGTTGGCCTCCTTGCAGTCTGCCGACCCGACGAGATGCCCGCGGTCCCCTCCCCTCGCACCAGGCCGCAGAGCGGGTTGCCCACGGGTCGCTTTGGGCGTAGAATAGCCACTAGGCAGCCCACCCAGCGCACAGTCATCCGAGGAGTGCCAGATGGATGTCCAGTGGACGTCGGTGATCCTCAGCTTCGCTACTGGAGCCTTGATCGGTGCCCTAGTGACGTACTTCCGACACTGGCTGGCC
>CAZOBP010000191.1:0-5502 GCA_964577995.1 uncultured Anaerolineales bacterium | reverse complement strand
GCTAGGGGATACCACGGATGCAGTGGGCTCAGGGCTGGGCTGCGAGAGAGCCGCGGTGCCTGTCCCATCGGCGAGCAGGATCAGGATCACGCCACCCGCAACGCAAGCTAGGACGAGCACGCCGAGGATGGCGACGATCAGGGGCCACCGCGACCGTCTCGACTCTCCGGGCACCGCCGGCAGCCGCTTGCCACATTCGCCACAGTAAAGGTCTTCGCTCGAGACTTCTGCACCGCAGTATGGGCATCTCATGGCAGCATCCTCTGTTTCATTCCTCAGGTTCTTTCCGACGTCAGTCTTCCTGGTCAGTGATCAGTGCCTGGTAGTCCAGGCCACACGCACAGCAGTAGTTCAGACCGGCTTTCATCCTGGAGTTGCATTCTGGACAGATTGTGATGAGGCGGGCTCCGCATCTCTCACACAACTCACTGTCGGCCTCGTTCTGGTGGCCGCACCAGTGACAGCCCCCATCGGGTGAGGATAGCTCCGCGTGGTTGGCGCCACACTGGTCGCAGAACCGCATCCTTAGTTCCAGTCCGGCTCCACAACGTGGACAGTACTTCGCTAGACGCGCCCCGCACTGCCTACACTCGCGAGTCTGAGGCTCGTTATGGAGGCCGCACTGGGGGCACTCGAGATAGGTGGTCGTCTCCTCGCCAGTCGCAGTGAATACCAGTCCGCAGAGTGCGCACAAGAGTCTTCCCACGTCCTTCGTCTGGGTCCCGGGACCACCGCACCTTGGGCACCTGGTTGTCTCCACCGCTCGCCTCTCTCACGACCGATATTCTATCAAACCACCGGTTGTCTGGCAATGGAGAATCGTAGGTGAGCCTAGACATCGTGACCACTTTGATGGCCGGTGAGGCAGGTCCTGGTCTTGCACCGGAGAATCCGCGGGATCTCCGCAGGTCGGACTGTAGGAACGAGGAGACATCTCCCGCACCATTCTTCAGGGGCCACCACTCTCCGTGACGACGACGTACAGACCACACGCGGGCCCGAGTCGAGCGCATGGCGAGTTCATGAGATGTGCGGCGACCACTGAATGAACGACGCCCACAGGCCGTCCCACGTCCTAGATCTGCGAAAGGATGTAGAGCATCAGGAATACGCTGAGGACAATCAGAGCCGCCATCAGGATGGTGCTGGGGTGAAGGTGGCGCGGCTGCTCGGCTTGTGGGTCGGGCTTCGTGGCCCTGCCGATGAGCCTACCGGCAACAAATCGGGAGTAGTCGAAGCCACAGTGGGGGCAGTACCTCAAGGACGCCTGGTTGAGCGCCCCGCACCGTGGACAGTTGGCTAGCAAACGCGCACCGCATTGCTGACACAACTCTGCTTGCTTCTCGTTCTCGAAGCCACACCGTTGGCAGCGTGAGGCTGGCGCGGACGACCGCCCTTGAGCGTCTGAGCAACGTGGACAGAAGTCGAGGTCCATGGGGATTCGCTCGCCGCAGTGGGGGCAGTACCTGCGTAAGGGCGCTCCACAGTCGGCGCAGAACTGGCTCTGTGGCCGGTTTGTCGAGCCACACGCTGGACAGATGGGCCGCACGCGGGTTGGGTCCACGCTCTGATCACCTGGCTGAGAAGACCGGCTATCGGTGGCAGGGCTGGCGCCGCCACCGGCTTTCCGGGACCTGGTGGGCATGGGGTCGGTCTGAGCTACTGGATGGTTATAGTAGAGTCGGAGGCCTGGAGGCTCACACCTATCCGGGTCTGGGCTTGGTCGTAGCCTTCTGAGAGATACTCCCCAGGCTTGATCTCGAAGAACCTGGAGGAGTCGATGGTCAAGTCGCTATCGGAGAGCTGCACTTCCACTCTGGCCCCCGCGGTGGCGGGCAAGACTAGGGTCAATCGGCTGTCGCGAAGGTCTAGTCTGGCATCGAGGCCCGAGGTGGCGGGCAGCCTGATGTCGCCGGAACAGTCGCCGATCTGCGCCCTGAGCGTATGCAGGGTTAGACCGTCGAGGCGCAGCTCGAGGTCGCAGTCGTCACCCTCCAGCTCCAGGTCGAGAGGGATGGAGGGCGTGAGTTGGAGAGCCCAGTCGTTTCTGAGGCCGCCAAGGAAGTAGAAGGGCGAGAACGCCTCGTAGCGATCAGCAAGTCTGAGGCTGCCTCGGCCGGACGACTCTGTGAATTCCTTCTGGATCAACACGTTGCTGACGTGATCCCATTGGCCAGCCGCCAGCAGACGGGGCTGACCTTGCAGTGGATCGATGCTCAGGGTGCCGTTATCCAGGTCCAGCTCAATGCTGGCGCTCTGGAGGCCACCGATCTCTTGGCTGAAGCTGTGAGTGAGCATCTGCTCTGCCGGAAGGGTCGGGGCCAGCACGAGAAACACGGACCCGATCAACACAGCCACGAGAAGCAGGACAGGTAAGGCTACCCGGTCGGGGAAGCCTCGCAGGGCTACTTCCGTCCCCACAAGAATGAGAATCAGAGGCCAAAACCGCCAGAGGCTGCGGATGAGATCCCCCGGCAGATATCCTAGGTTGTTGAGCAGCCACAGAAAACCCAGCACAATGAGTATGAGCCCTCCGCTGATCGATCCGCGGCCGATTCGCCTGGTGGGTTGTCCATCCTGCATGGATCCGGACTCCATTCTTGGAAAAGGGCAAGGCTTGAACACAGTGGTGGGCCTATGTGCATTATAGGCGTCGCTGCGGCCGTAGTCAAGAGTTGCCCAGGAGTACGTGCAAACATGACCTGATGGCCGCCACCGAGCGCATCAGGAGCCCGCCCAAGGATCGGCCACTGGCGGCATCGGAGGATGTCCTCAGGCGAGTCATAAGGCATCGATCCAGCAGCCGAGGCCATGGCAATGACGCCCCATAGACCTGTAAGCCTTCGTGTTTTCACCTTCACTCGTGTGGCGGCCGTCAAGCCATCGGTTCGGGCAAGCCACATCGGAATCCCGTTCTACGCTCCATACCGGACCAGTTCGGCTCCCACTCTTCCCCCCGCCGTGCCGAGGCCGGAACCCTTGGTCACGGGAGCGGGGTCACTTGTAGGTCGAACTCTCTCTTCTCCACACCCTCCGGCGGGAGTTTGACAAGCTGGCGTATTCCTGCTAGAATGAAACTCAGTATGGCGCATTCGTCTAGTGGCCTAGGACACCGCCCTCTCAAGGCGGAGGCAGGGGTTCGACTCCCCTATGCGCTACCTTTTTGTCGTGTCTCCTCGTAGAGAGGCATCCCCTTACGTGTGGCTGGTACCCACCGGCCAGTTCGGCGTGAG
Source organism: uncultured Anaerolineales bacterium (assembly GCA_964577995.1). GTDB lineage: Bacteria > Chloroflexota > Anaerolineae > UBA7937 > B3-Chlor > JAUVXJ01. The sequence continues at coordinate 2,269 of CAZOBP010000191.1, read as the reverse complement.
TTGACCCCCGCAGCGATCAGCGTGCATCTACGTCGCGAGCACAGTTCGCAGCACGTTGATCGGGCGTGTGTCGATCTCCCGCATGGGGTGAACGAAGAAGAGACATCTCGGAACCCTGAAAAAGTGGTCACGATGTCTAGGCTCACCTAGGGGCCTTGTTTGACAAGAGGGCTCCGAAAAAGCTATAATTGTAATTTGAATATCCTACAGACATAGCAGAGGCTCACGATGCCCAAACGTACGTATCAACCCAAGAAGAGGAAGCGGCAAAGGACTCACGGCTTCCGTGCCCGTATGCGCACCCCTGGTGGTCGCAGAGTGCTCAAGGCGCGGCGACAGAAGGGCCGGAAGAGGTTGACGGTCTGAGCTGCCGCGAGTTCGCACCACTGTGGCAGCAGCGGGGTCATGGATAGGAGATTCCGGCTGAGGGACGATGAGCAGTTCCGACGAGTGAGGCGTGAGGGACGTCCCTGGTCGCATCTCCTTCTAGTACTTTGTTCGCTTCCTAACGGATTGGAGTACAGCCGTTTTGGCTTCTCCGTGAGTAAGCGGGTAGGCAAGGCCGTACTTCGCAATAGGGTCAAGCGGCTGTTGCGCGAGGCGGCGAGGTCGCGACAAGCCCTCGTGGAGCCCGGGTACGACGTGGTCTTCATCGCCCGCAAACCTATCGGTGACGCAGACTACCGTCAGGTGGATCGGGCTGTGGAGCAGTTGCTGGCGCAGGCTGGCCTGCTACGTGCCTGAGGTCCCGTGGAAATCGTGCCTCCGAGACCTGGTTATGAAAGCGTTGGTATTGTGGATTATCCGCTCGTATCAGAGATTCATATCCCCAGCTCTTTCCCCTTCATGTCGCTTCGTGCCCTCATGCTCTGTGTATGCGTATCAGGCCATCGAGCGGTACGGTGTCGTCAAGGGAGGCTGGCTGGGCATCAAGCGATTGCTGCGTTGCCATCCACTGCATCCGGGTGGGTATGACCCGGTACCTTAGAGGCCGACGCGGGGAAGGAGAGGCGTTTTTGGCAAAGACAACGAAAAAGAAGTCCAGGCAGGCGATCCTCTTGGTGCTGTTGCCGCTGTTGCTGGTGCTGACGTCCGGCTGCGGCAGCCAGGCTGCGTTGGGATGGTCGAGTCCTACGGTCGACGACGGTGTGTTGTACGCTGGTTTGAAGACGGGCAAGCTGTACGCCCTCGATGTGGATACCGGCGACCAGTTGTGGGCCTTTCCGGCGGATCGTCTCCTGGCTGGTATCTACTCGTCACCGGTGCTACGAGAGCAAGTGGTGTTCTTCGGCTCCTACGAGATCGAAACCAGCAGCTTCCTGATACTTCAGAGCCAGGACATACAGGGTAGGGCCTACGCGGTGGACGCCTCGAGTGGGGCGGAGAAATGGCATTTCCCGGTGGGCGCGTCCCAGGAAACGGAGCCCTTCATGGGCACCCCCGCCACAAGCGAGGATCTGGTCTATTTCACTTCCTCTGACGGCAGGATGTATGCTCTGGACATCGAGACTGGGGCCGAGCGGTGGAGGTTTGAGTCAGGAGACGCGCTTTGGGGAGGGGTTGTCTGGCGGGATGGGACTGTGTACGTTGGATCCGCGGACAAGAACCTGTACGCTCTCGATGGTGCGACGGGGGACACGCAGTGGTCCTTCACTGCGGGAGGAGCCATCTACAGCACTCCGAGCGTGTCTGGCGATGTGGTCTACTTCGGTGCTCTGGACAACAAGGTATATGCTCTGAATGCGGAGAGCGGAGAGGAAGTGTGGACGTTTTCGACGCAGAACTGGGTTTGGGCGACACCGGTGATGTACGAGAACAGGCTCTACGTGCCTTCCCTCGATCATACGTTGTATGCCTTGGACGCAGCGAGCGGCGCCCTGGAGTGGGATTTCGAAGCTGTAGACATGCTTGCCGCCACTCCGGTGATCTCTGATGGCGTGGTGTACATCACGGAGCACAAGAGGGGCATCCACGCCTTGGAGGCCGAGAGCGGTAACCAGATATGGAGCTATCCGGAGGAAGGCGTCCTTCCAGTGCTGGCCGCGCCGGTAATTGCGGACGATCGAGTATACATCTGTGCCGACGATGGCAGAGTGTACGTTCTCGATGCCGCGACGGGGAAGCTGCAGTGGGAGACGGCGCCTGGGGAGAGCAAATAGCGGGAGGCAGTTGAATGCCCGGTTTGACCGAGCTTTGGAATCTGGCGATCATGGAGCCCATGCTCAACCTGCTGGTGCTCCTGTACAATGTACTCTTCAGCAATTTCGTG
>CAZOBP010000190.1:0-5590 GCA_964577995.1 uncultured Anaerolineales bacterium | reverse complement strand
CACCAATCGCCTTCAGACCCGACCCAACGTGGGTTTTCGGCTAGATTCCTAGGGCCGCGCCCATTTGTTTCACCAATAGATCCATGAACGAATCCATGAGTCTGAGGCCCAGCGGCGCTGATGCACCAGCTCCAAGGAACAGGATGACTTTGGACCCGCAGATGTCCGGGGACAGTCCGTCTTTCGTGGGTGCCGACATTCTTCGTCCTCCTCCGAGCGAAGTTATGGGCAACATGCCTCCACAACTATTGTACCTCATCGTCGTGTTGTTCGCAACAGGCCGGTCCCGACTCCGACTCGCCAGCGCATTCTTTCACTTGGAAGCCGTTTTTCACCGTACGGTGGAATTACGCTCCGCCCGCCAGATGCGATCAGGTCTGTCGAGACCGCCTGCCCTTTCGGAGGAAGGGGGAATCGGGAGTCCGTGGACAACAAGAAAGGGCAGCACCAGCTCCCGGCGATGCTGCCCTCGTATCCCCGTCTCTCCCGCTGTCACCCCTTTTCTCGCTCCTCCCTACGATCTCAAGAGCTTGATTGCTCCTTCAGTTCAGCAACCGCAAGACCTCTCCCACCGTCATGAAGGCGTCCTGACGCAGCTTTAGGTGCCGGTCAGGGTCGTCCTGAGCAAGGAAGTTCGCCGCCCACCAGGGGCCTTCAGCATCGGGGCTATCGAACCGATCTGCTATGGCCCCAAGACCACGCTCGAGCACGGGGCTGTCCAGTGCGGCCCTCAGTCTACCGGCAACGGCGACTGGCCCTCCGCCATGGTATGCGCAGACCGTGTAGATGTCGTAGGCATCCTTCTCGCGGTACCGTTCACCCAGCGCAATACCCTTCAAGGCCAGACAGGCGACCACATCTGCCACATTGATGACTACTTCCGTCCAGCCATTGCCGGGCAGGAGGCCCGCAATCTGCACAGGGAAGTTGTGGCGCAGGGCGATCTCTGCCCCATCGAGGGTTCTCGCCTTCAGCCCAGGCTGGATGGGTCGATGCCTGTGCCCTCTTCCCTGGCCCCTGGGCGGTCTCGGTGTCAGGAAGTCAATTCCTATCACATAGTGCTTGCCGCTTGATGGTGATGTCACTGTTCGTGAGAACTGGTACAGTATCTCCCGTGACGGATGGTAACCGCGGTCAAGCAGAAGCTCTGCGATGGTAGCATACTCATCTTCCGTAACGACGTCCGGATCGATCACCAAGTCCACATCGATCGATCCAACGTGTGTGAGCTCGGTTTGCTCCTCCCCGTACTGCTGCAAGATGAAGTAGGGAACCCAACCGCCGATGAGCACCAACGCGTCTGTGTAGCGCTTCAGCATCGTCGCCAGTTCCACTAGCACGGAGAGAGAGGCCTGAACCACCTCCGAATGGTAATCGGTCTGCAACCTCGGCATTAGTAGCCCCCTATCACAACGACATCGTCTGCTGGCGTAGGAACTGGGCCTGTTCCCGACCCCGCGCCGGATAGTTGAACAGGTCCAAGTAGAGCTGCGTGCTGCAGACCACGGATGCCCCACCTACACGTTGTACCTTGTAGAAAACACCAGCATCGTAGGGTGTCAACAGATGAATGGCCCCACCCATCTCCACGGGTCGCAAATCAAGGCCACTAGCCACCGTCTCAATGTCACCCGAGTAGTAGCAGTGCACGTCGGTGAAGCGCACGAACGGCGCGATCAGAGAGGCGCCGGCGTGTCTCGTAAACGCGTACACGAAACCCGAGCGCTGTGCCAGGGCTTCCAGATCAGCAGCAAACGTGGAAAAGCTTCGGCGGAAGGAGTAGTATGTATGATCCCGGTCCCCATCGAGTCTGTATCTCTCCGCCCAAGAGTCCAGCAACTCGCCGGGCTTGACCAGCAAGACCGCCCCCCGCCTCTTGTCCACGTACCCCCTCTCCGTCAGGGCGTTCACCACCCGATGCACCAGGCCAAGGCTAGCCCCCGCTTCCTTCGACAGGTTCGACAGCGTCCAACGTCTGCCAGGGTTCTCCAGGAGAACCCTCAGCGTCCTCGAAGACTTGGGCGCGAAGATGTTGGGAGACGTGGCCCTCATCCTTGTGGCAGGTGTATGGGGGCTGGTCCGCTCAATCAGAACACTATCGAACTGGAGGAACACGTTGCCGGTCAGGTCAATGTAGCCCACCTCCGCATCGCGACACAACCGTTGTCCTTCCTCGGAGATGTGCGGCGCTACCACCACCGGAACTGTACCATCCCGACCAGTCAAGACCGTCTTGAGCTGCGAGATGGCTTGGTGCAGATACCGGGGTTCTCCCACCGACTTCAACTCACAGGCAAGCTGACGCCGAACATCTCCTACCTGAATATCCACCAACAGATCATACCCCCCTCCAAATCCCAGAGGGGAGTCGTTCTGCATTCGGAGTAGCCGAACATGCGGCAGCAGGTCCTTCCACTGGTCACGGAGTTGTTCTGCGATTTCGCTCTCATTGCCCATTGTTTTTCACTCTAAGGGCGATTTTCACCGTACGGTAAAAGTATACCACACCGGTGAAAGAGAGTCAAGCCTCGTGGGGCACCAATCCGATGAGCCAGAGGCAAAGTTCTGGCGTCGCGCACCACGAAAAAGGGCAGCACCACCTCCCGGCGATGCTGCCCTAACCTTGTAGAGAAAAGCGGCTACTCTTCCTCGCCGCATCTCTCGAGCAGTTGCCTCCACTTGCGGTCTATCCCGGCCTGCAACTCCTCGATGATGTGGGTATTCTCTGGACTGAAGAGGTGCCGGAAGCGCCCTTGGGGCTTCAGGAACTCCTCGATGGGCAGCTTCTCCTTGGGACGGTAGGTCAGCTTCCACTCGCCGTCCTCCACCTCGTAGAGGGGCCAGTAGCAGGTCTCCACCGCCAGACGGGTGATCTCGATGGTCTGGTCCGTCTCGTGGCGCCAGCCGCGATTGCAGGAGGACAGTACGTTGATGAAGGAGGCCCCATTGGCGGCCACCGCCTTACGCACCTTCTTCATCAGGTCCCGCCAGTTGTGGGGTGCAGCCTGGGCCGCGTACGGTATGTCGTGGGCCGCGGCGATGGCGGTCAGGTCCTTGCGGGGTCTGGGCTTGCCGGGAACGACTCTGCCCACGGGCGAGGTCGTGGTCCACGCGCCCAGCGGAGTGGCCCCGGAACGCTGGATGCCCGTGTTCATGTAGGCCTCGTTGTTGTAGCAGACGTACAGGGCTCTGTGGCCCCGCTCCATCATCCCCGACAGCGCCTGGATGCCGATGTCGTAGGTGCCACCGTCGCCGCCAAAGGCCACGAACTTGATGCCCGTCTCCTTCATCTTGCCCTGCTTGACCAGAGACCGATACATCGCCTCCACACCGCTGATCGTGGAGGCAGCGGTCTCGAAGGCGGTGTGGATCCACGGGATGTTCCACGCCGTATATGGATAGATGGTGGTGGAAACCTCGAGACAACCCGTGGCATTGGCCGCGACTACCGGTTCGTCGATGGCGGTCAGTATCTGGCGCACGATGATGGGCGCTGCACAGCCGGCGCAGAGCCGGTGCCCAGAGGTCAGGCGATCTTCCTTCTCACTCAGTTCCTTCAGTTTCAGCGCTGTTGCCATGTTGTTCTCCCCTGGAGAAGCGGAGTGCGGTCGAAACTTCCCGACAACACACTGCGATCTCCATGACGACTCAGCTACTCGCGCACGCCAAGATAGGTGACGAGTTGCTCGATCTTGCCCGTTTCCGCGATGGCCGCCAGGTCACGAAACACCCTCTCTATCTGGTCAGGCGTGGTGTCCCGTCCACCCAGGCCGAAGATGTAGTCCACCGTCCTGGCAGGCACGTCGTGTACCTTGAAGGCCGCGCACAACTCCATAAACAACGGCCCGCCAAGGGCCCCGAAGGAGTCGGAGCGATCCATCACCCCCACTGCCGCCGTGTCGCGCAGTGCCTCGGCCAGTTCCTCAGCCGGGAATGGTCGGAAGACACGCGGCTTGAGCAACCCGACCTTCAATCCCTGGGACCGCAGGTTTTCCACCACACTGCGTGCCGTGCCTGCTGTGGAGGACAAGACGACCAGGGCCAGCTCCGCGTCCTCCAATCGATACTCCTCGAAGAGCCCATAGTGACGCCCGAAGCGCTTCTCGAACTCAGCAGCCACTTCCAGGATGACGCCCTTGGCATGCTGCATCCCATCCACTTGCTGTCGCTTGTGCTCCATGTAGAAGTCGTAGAAGTCCAGAGGACCGTAGGTGACGGGGTGCTCCACATCCAACAACGGCTCGTGGGCCTTGAAGCGGCCAACGAAGTCTCTCACCGCCTCGTCGTCCTCTATCTGCACGCGCTCCAGCCCGTGGCTGGTGATGAAGCCATCGTACAGGCTCATCACTGGCAGTAGTACGTCCTCATGTTCGGCGATACGTACCGCCTGGATGCAGTTGTCGTACCCCTCCTGGGGGTTCTCGCCGAAGAGTTGTATCCAGCCCGCATCACGAGCGCCCATGGAGTCGCTATGATCGCAGTGGATGTTGATCGGTCCCGAAAGCGCCCTGTTGACCACCGTCATCACGAGCGGCGCTCTGTTGGAGGCGGCGATGTACACCATCTCCCACATCAGAGCCAGGCCGTTAGCGGCAGTGGCCGTCATCACCCTGCCCCCGGCCGCCGATGCGCCGATGCAGGCCGCCATGGCGCTGTGCTCGCTCTCCACTCGTATGAACTCGGTGTCCACATCCCCGTCCGCCACGAACTGGGAGAAGGTCTGGACCGTACTAGTCTGGGGTGTGATAGGGTAGGCAGCCACCACGTCGGGGTTGATCTGCCGCATGGCCTCGGCCGTAGCCGTGTTGCCATCCATCGCTTCGAATCTACTCATTCTTAGAAGGCCTCCTGTCCGAGGTAGATCCCGGTATGATCTGCTATTCCTCTGATTCTGCTTCTGCCACCATGGTGATGGCCTCAACGGGGCATATAGAAGCGCAGATGCCGCAACCCTTGCAGAATCTCAAATGGAAACCGACCATCTCCCCATCTTGGACATCGATGCTGGCATCGGGACAGTACACCCAGCACTGTAGGCAGTTGATGCACTTCTCCTGGTCGACAACTGGTCTTTTGGCCCGCCAACTGCCGGTCTCGTATTCCCGAGCGTTGCCGGCGTCAACTATCTTGCCGCCAATGGGGATCTCCTTCCAACCGGCGTTCAGATCTACCATCTAGCCCTCCTGCACCTCGTCAGCGGCACGTTTGACAGCTTCCACGTTCCGGTTCACTACCTCGGTGCCGAACTTGTCTCCAAACTGCTTGCGGGTCTGCGCAATCAAGTCGTCAACGGTCAAGATGCCCGTCGCTTTCACCAGGGCACCCAACATCGGCGTGTTGGTGATCTCACGCCCTAGCGTTTCCAGGGCGATCTTCGTGGCATCCACCGTGAATACCTTACCTGTTTGGAAGCCCACCATGTCGCGAACCTTGGCCGGCGACTCCTCTGTGTTTACCAGCAGCACACCATCCTCCTTGAGGCCATCGGCGACGTCCACGGCCTCCAACAAGGTGGGGTCCAGGACCAGGACCATATCCGGCCGCTGTATCTGACAGTGCTTGTGGATGGGTTCCGGGCTTACCCGCGTGA
>CAZOBP010000189.1:0-5595 GCA_964577995.1 uncultured Anaerolineales bacterium | reverse complement strand
GGCGGCGAGAGCGATGCTATGATCCGCGAGGTCACCACTCGGCTGGTGGCGTGGCCGAGAACAAAGGTGTGGTCAAGGCCATTGAGGAACTGATCGGCGAGCCTCAGCTCGTCCCACCGGAGACTCACATTGTAGGTGCGCTGGGGGCGGCTCTCGTCGCTAGGGACGGTCTGGCAGGAACGGTCTAGCACAGCAGGCCGGCAGCGCCCTTCTCAGATCATGGAGAAGAGCAGCCAGATGCCCAGTGCGGTGAAGAGGAGGGCCGTGAGCAGCTTGACCGAGGCCGCGTTCGCCCTGAAAAACCCCGTGAGTTGCTTCGAGGTGGTGCCGTAGAAGACGAGAACGAAGATGATCACCAACGGAAGGATGAACATCAGGTTGTACAAAACGAGATAGACGAATGCGTTCGCCCGCAGCTCGGGCACCCCGCTGACGAAGATAATCGTGGGCAGATAGACCTGGCCGGTGCAGGCCAGCTCCAGCAACGACACCAGGAAGCCCGTGACGCAGGCTGCCCAGACGTAGTTGCGTACGTTCCTCCCCTCTCTGATGGCCTGGTGCACCCTCTTCTGTAGTCGCTCCGGCAGTTTCAGCGCGATGTCCTCGATTCTGCCCTGCCTGATCCTGTACACGTCGAAGAGGCTGAAACCGGCCAACACCAGACAGAACACGCCAGTCGCCAGGTAGACAACGCGTGACAGGGTCCTGACGATGCCCAGCGAGTGCACGAACCCCAGCACCCCGACGCCTACCAGGAGATAGGTGACGAACACCGCAGCCGTGAACGAAACACCGACCAAAAGGATGTCGCGCCCTTTGCGGCCCATCACGGCCAGATAGGATACGAAGAAGATGATCGTAGTGAAAGCGCAGGGATTGACTCCGTCCAGAAGACCTGCCCCCAGCACGGCCAGGGCGGAGAAGGACTTGAAGCGCTGGATAATGCGGTTGATGGCCTCAGATGATTCCTCCTCCAGGCCCTCCCACGGAGGGATGCACCCCACCTGACTGTGCGTCTGGATCACCGCTTCCAGCCGCTCGACGGTTATCTCGTCGCCGACGAGATACTCATCACCTACGAAGAGCGCTGGAGTAAGCAGTCGTTCCTCCGGAGGAACACCGCTCCGCTCAGACATGGCCTCGTTGAGAGGCGCACAGGTATTGATGTCGAAGGACCGCACTTCCAGGTTGGGATACTTCTGCTCCAGGTACGAGAGATCGTATGCTACGCGGTCGCATTCCGAACAGCCCGGGCTATGGAAGTAGGCAACGTACACTGGAGCGGCGAGTTCTCCGCCAACCACTTCGCATACGCCAGCTTCGTCTGGATTGGTTGGATCCTCACAGAACGGGTCCGTCGCGGTCGCGGCGGGTAAAGATGGAGCTATCGCGGGCTCATCATCGCTGGGGAAACTACAGCCACCCGCCCCTAGGCACTCGTCAACCAGGCTGCGCAGCCGCTCCCCGATCTCCCCCTCCCCCACGAGTACCGTATCCCCTATGAACACCTGGGGGATGGCCAGACCGGGGACTCCGTACTCCCTCTCCAGCCGCGCCATGACCTCGTAGTTCTCAATGGCGCCGATGTCGAAGTATCTGATCTCCACCCTATCGCCGTACTCCTCCGCCAGGGGAACGAGCATCTGCTCCTTCACCGCCTCGCAGTGAGTACAGTCTTGGGCTTCGAACACAAAGAACCGGGCCACCGGCTCGTCGGCGACCCCGACCAGGGGCGACAGCGAGAGCATGGCTGCGGTCACGAACAACAGTAGAAGCGACAGTCTCCTGGGCATTTGTTCCTTCTGTGGCACGTAGTTCGAGCTTGTCCGACGGGCTAGTATAAGCCCCCACCCGGCTGCTGTCAAGGACGCACGCCCAAGAGTGTCGCCAGACTCCGCCGGACGCATCCTGAGCCACGCACCGGCCATGACACTCCTGCTGGACACACTGACAGCTTGTCTTACCGGTTTGCTTTTGTCAGCACAGCAGGGCGGTGCTATAATCGCCGCAGTCACTACTGCCCCGGAGAGAACGGATGATCCAAGCCAAACTGGTGGAAGAACTCAGGGAAATCGCGGGGGAGGAGAACGTACTCACGTCCCCGGAGGAGTTGCTCTGTTACTCGTACGACAGCACCGTCTTGCAGCACCTTCCTGAGGTCGTTGTCCTGCCCAGAACCACGCAAGAAGTAGCCGCCACAGTGGCACTGGCTAACCGCGAGCGGATACCTATCCTGCCCCGAGGGGCAGGCACCAATCTCGCCGGAGGGACCATCCCCATCAAGGGCGGCATCGTCCTCAGCCTGACCCGGATGATCGACATCCTGGAGATCGACGACGTGAACATGCTAGCCGTGGTGCAGCCTGGGGTGGTCACCGGCAAGTTGCAGGCGGCGGTGGCCAAGCAGGGGCTCTACTACCCACCTGACCCGGCCAGCCTCAAGGCCACCACCATCGGGGGCAATCTGGGCATGAACGCCGGTGGGCCACATGCCCTCAAGTACGGCGTGACCAGCGACTACGTGATGGGCCTGGAGGTCGTCCTCCCCTCCGGTGAGGTGATACGCACCGGCGGCAAGGCCATCAAGAACGTCACCGGATACAACCTGACCCAGCTCTTCGTGGGCTCCGAGGGCACGCTGGGCGTGATCACCGAGGTCACCCTGCGCCTCATTCCCCAGCCGGAGACCACTGGTAGCGTGCTCGCTGCCTTCGCCGACTTAGACGACGCGGCCACCTTGGTCAACAGGATCCTCCACGCCGGAGTCACCCCCGCCGTGATCGAGATCATGGACCAGATGACCATCCAGACCGTCGATGACTACTTGCAGAGCGGCCTCCCTCGCGAGGCAGCGTCCCTGCTACTGATCCAGGTGGACGGCGTACAGGCCGCCGTGGACCAGGAGCTGGGCATCGTGGCCCAGTTGTGCCGAGACAACAAGGCCACCACGGCGGAGGTGGCCACGACCCCTGAGGAAGAGGAGACTCTCTGGAAGGCGCGGCGCTCCATCTCCCCCTCTCTGACGCGCGTGCGGCCCAACAAGCTGGGCGAGGACATCTCCGTGCCTCGCGAGGCTATCCCCGAGGTGGTCAGGCGCATCCAGGAGATCTCCTCCCAGCGGAATCTGCCCATCGCCATCTTCGGCCACATCAGCGACGGCAACCTGCATCCCAACATCCTCTTCGACCAGACCGATCCTGAGGAGATGGAACGCGTGGAGGCGGCGTCGGGGGACATCTTCGAGGTCGCCACCTCCGTGGGTGGTACCCTCTCCGGCGAGCATGGCATCGGCTTGCTCAAGCAGAAGTACCTCAGCCTGGACCTCCCCGAAGGCACCGTGGAGGTCATGCGCACCATCAAGAAGGCCCTGGACCCCCACAACATCATGAACCCGGGCAAGATCTTCCCAGAGGCCTGACGGGCCCAGACCCGAGGACGGGTCGCACTTCGTTCTGCTCTCGGTGGCTCTGGTCGGGCGAGTCTTCCCAGACACTGAACCCAGGAGGTGCGGAATGATCCCCAACCAGTGGTACGTTGTGCTGGAGCCCAGCGAGGTCCCCCGCGATAGACCGGTGGGCGTGGTTCGTCTGGGAGAGAGGCTGGTCTTCTGGCGCGACACGCAAGGCCGCCCCGTTTGCCAGCGGGACAAGTGCGCCCATCGCGGCGCCGCCCTGAGCGCCGGCAAGGTGGTAGGCGACTGCGTGGAGTGTCCCTTCCACGGACTGCAATACGACGCCACGGGACGCTGCCAGTTCATTCCCGCCAACGGCAAGGTGGCCCAGGTCCCCGAGCGCTTCCAGGTCCACACCTACCCCACCCAGGAGGCCCACGGCTTCATCTGGCTCTGGTGGGGCGAACCGCGAGAGAATCTGCCGCCCCTGCCCTGGTTCGACGACCTGGACGACAGCTTCCCCTACGCCACCTTCAAGGACCACTGGACCGTCCACTACTCCCGGGCCATCGAGAACCAGCTCGACGTGGCCCACCTGCCCTTCGTCCACTACAACACTATCGGTCGCGGGGGACGCACTCTCATCGACGGGCCGGTGGTCAAACTGGAGAACGACCGGTTGCAGGTCTGGGTCTACAACAGGGTGGACGACGGTACGGCTCCCCTCAAGCCCCCGGACATCCCCGAGCCTGAGACCCCCGCCCTGCTGCACTTTCACTTCCCCAACATCTGGCAGAACAGGCTGGGGGAGAGGATGAGGGTTTTGCTGGCCTTCGTCCCCATCAACGAGGAGAACACCAGGCTCTACCTGCGCTTCTACGGGCGTTTCCTGGGCGTGCCGGTGCTGGACAGGCTGCTGTGCAAACTGAGCAACCTGGGCAACAGGATCATCCTGGGGCAGGACAAGAGGGTGGTGCTGACGCAGCAGCCCAAGAGAACGGAGTTGGCCATGGGGGAGAAGCTCTTCCAGGCCGACCGGCCTATCGTGGCCTACCGAAAGAGGCGGAGGGAGTTGATCGAGGAGGCACAGAAAGGCGCGATACTGGCGGACTGAGTAGATGCGATCTCGATCCAGCGTCTGTCCACAATCGAAGGCATCCTCGATATCCTCAGCCACGGGTCCACCATGGTTCGCGAGTGCGACTTGCGCGTGGTCGTTTGGCGGAGGCAGGGATCTTTCTCCCCAGCCGGCACCCCCCAGCTCCATCGAGTCAATACCCTTCCCGAAACCATCCATATCCAGAAGAAGTTGCCACCAACCATACGCGAGCCTATAATCCCTCGCGGAGACAATTTGGTGAGCGTAGTTGGGGCTGCTGTGGAGTCCCTCCTCCCCCGCGTGATCAAACCCGCCCGCTACACCGGAGGGGAATGGAATAGTCTCGTCAAGGACTGGGAGACGACACCCATCAAGGTCGCCCTGGCCTATCCCGACGTCTACGAAGTGGGCATGTCCAACCTGGCCTTGATCATCCTCTACGACCTCCTCAACCAGCAGGAGGACGTCCTGGCCGAGAGGGTCTACACCCCGTGGATGGACATGGAAGGGGCTTTGCGGGCCGCTGGGCTCCCGCTGTACACCCTGGAGACCAGGCAGCCCCTCCACGAGTTCGACATCGTGGGCTTCACCCTGCCCTACGAGCTCAACTACACCAACGTGCTCACCATGCTGGACCTGGGAGGTATCCCTCTCCTCGCCGAAGAGCGGGACGATTCCCATCCTCTCATTCTCGGCGGCGGCAGCGGCACCTACAACCCGGAGCCTCTGGCGGACTTCTTCGACCTCTTCGTCGTGGGCGAGGGAGAAGAGGTCACCCTGGAGCTGTTGGAGCCATACCGGGAGTGCGGCCACAAGAAGCAGGAATACCTGACCAGAGCCGCCCAGATCGAGGGCGTCTACGTTCCCAGTCTCTACCAGGTCACATACAACGGCGACGGCACCGTGCAAGAGGTCACGCCCACCCATTCCGACGCCAAGCCGGTTGTTCTCAAGCGTATCGTCGATTCCCTGCCCCCCGCACCGACGAAGGTACCGGTCCCCTTCGTGGAGGCCATCCACGACCGGGCTTCCATCGAGATCCTGCGCGGCTGCACCCAGGGCTGCCGCTTCTGCCAGGCGGGCATGATCTACCGTCCCCTGCGCG
>CAZOBP010000188.1:0-5655 GCA_964577995.1 uncultured Anaerolineales bacterium | reverse complement strand
ATTATATCACAGGAAGTGGTTCATCATGACACTTTTCGGCCAGGTTTCTAGGTTGACACCTCACTATTGTACCATCAATCGCTGCTACGTGCAAACCCTGCCCTGCCACCCAACAAAGCACCCTGAGTAGCCGCGAAGCGCAGTTGAGCGGCGTATCGAAGCCTGTCCTGAGCCGAGCCGAAGGGGACGCGACTCCGTCCGCTGAGAGCACGGCATCCCACCGAGAACGCCTCTACCTACCCGGTATCCACCAGCAGTCGTTTCTCTACTCGTCCAGATCCAGCCGCAGGTGCAGCTCCTTCAACTGTTCTTCGGACACGGGCGAAGGCGCGTCGAACATCAAGTCAGCGGCAGCGCCCGTCTTGGGGAAGGCCATAACCTCCCGAATGCTCTCCTCTCCCGCCAGAATCATCACCAGCCTGTCTATGCCGGGAGCAATGCCCCCGTGCGGCGGCGTACCGTACTCGAAAGCGTCCAGTAGATGGCCGAACTGGGACCGGATCTGCTGCAACGGCAAACCCATGATGCCAAAGATCTTCTCCTGGATGTCCCGGCGATGGATACGGATGCTACCCCCGCCAACCTCCACGCCGTTGCACACGACATCGTACTGCTGAGCGCGCGCTGCACCGGGGTCGGAATCCAGTAACGGCAGGTCCTCCGGCACTGGAGCGGTGAAGGGGTGATGCATGGCATCCCAACGATTCTCCTGCTCTTTCCACTCGAACAGAGGCATGTCTGTGATCCAGGCGAAAGCCAGGGTTTCCTTATCGCGCAACCCCAGCCGGTCGCCCATCTCCAATCGGAGCTGACCGAGGGACTCAGCAACCACGCTCCGCTGACCGGCGAGGATGAGAACGAGATCTCCTTCCTCGGCGCCCATCCGCTTCACGATCGTATCCAGCACCTGCGCCGAGAGAAACTTGGCAACGCTGGAGCGAACGCCATCTGGTGTCACAGCTATGGATACCAACCCCTGAGCGCCATACTGTCCCACCAACTCGCCCAGCTCATCAAGCTGCTTTCTGCTGTAGCCAGCACACCCAGGCACCCTGATGCCCTTGACCTGGCCTCCGTCGGCGACGGCGGACGAGAAGATGCGGAAGCCGCTATCAGCCACCAGGTCAGAGAGATCCACCAGCAGCATCTCAAAACGCATATCTGGCTTGTCGCTCCCATACTTGTCCACGGCCTCCCGGTAGCTCAGCCGCGGGAAGGGTTTGAACAGCAACTGCTTGGACGACACGTCCTCCACGAGCGCCGTGAAAAGATCCTCGGTGAGTCGAAGAACGTCTTCTTGCTCCACGAACGACATCTCGATGTCGAGTTGAGTGAACTCGGGCTGCCTGTCGGCGCGCTGATCCTCGTCCCGGAAGCAACGTGCGATCTGATAGTAACGGTCTATGCCCGCGACCATCAACAACTGCTTTAGCTGCTGAGGCGACTGGGGCAAGGCGTAGAACCGGCCGGCATGTATCCTGCTGGGAACCAGGTAGTCCCGGGCACCCTCGGGCGTGCTCTTGATCAGAATGGGGGTCTCCACGTCCACGAAAGCCCGGTCATCAAGGAATCTGCGGATGAAGCTGACGATGCGGTGCCGGAGCATCAACCTCTTCTGCATCTCCGGCCTACGCAGGTCCAGGTACCGGTAGCGCAGCCTCAGGGTTTCGTCGGCCGCTGCTTCCTCGTTGATGGGGAAAGGAGGCGTGCGCGCCTCATTGAGGATGCTGACGCTGCCGGCCGCCACCTCGATCTCGCCAGTGTCCATCTCCGGGTTCTCCTGGCCGCTGGGACGCCTGGTCACCTCGCCGGACACCTGCAGCACGTACTCACCGCGAACTCTCGAGGCCATCTCGTGGGCTTGCTCAGACGCGGACGGATCGAAGACCACCTGCACCAAGCCCCAGCGGTCCCTCAGATCGATGAAGATCAGCCCTCCGTGGTCTCGACGGCGATGCACCCAGCCCGCCAAGGTCACACTCTTCCCGACGTCGCCGGCTCGTAGTTCCCCGCACGTATGGCTTCTAAGCACTACCCCATCTCCTATGTACCTGGGCTTTGTGAGTCAGAACAGACTGTTCCCATTGATGATCAGGGCGAATCTGCAATCGAGAAAGAGAGCTGCGCGACGACTCATCAACATCCGGGACATGAAGATCTCGAAGTACTCCCCCACTTGAGAAACCTCAGTGTCGATGTCCAGCTCCAGGGTGATGCTCTTCTCCGCCGCATCAACCCGTAGGAACGATCGCTCAGCCGCGTAGTTGACACGGTCGTGTATGTCAAAACTGAGCATGTCCGGATTCTGCACTCGCGAGCGATGGACATCTGACTTGTCGGCCAGGATGACCGCAGCCGAGATGTCGCTCACCGGCTCGCCCCTCTCCTCCTCGTGGTTCCCGATAGCTCCCATGAGCAGTGCCAACTCGTCGAAATCCACTCCCATCCGCAGCAGAATATCTCGAGCGATCAGAGCGCCTGCCCAGTCGTGCTCGTCTCTGTAGATCACATTGCCGATGTCGTGGAGGTAGCCAGCCAGTGCCGCCAGTTCAGCGCGTCTCTCCGCCGATCCCAGGTGCAGCAGCACGTTCTGGGCAATGCTCCCCACCAATCGCGCATGGCGCTGTCCATGTTCCGTGTACCCCAGCACCGCCATCTGCTCGTTGCCCCTGGTCAGGTAGGCCTGCACCTCCGGGTCCTGCTCCAGAGTCCCCATGGTCACCAAAGCAGACTGACCGTGCACCGCCTGCCCGTTACCGGCTATGCCCCCATTCCTATCGACCATCTACCTGTTCACTCTCGTTGTTGTTATGTCCAGTCACTACAACCACCACCCACACCGCCCATGAAATCCCTCTGTGATCCCCTATCTCCCAGGTATCTCTCCGGGAGACTGGAGGGTATTATGTTAACTGTGTGAGAATCCTCCGTGCCTTGTTGCAGCACCTAGGCCGGACGCGGGAACCTGCGGCGCGCTGCATCAAGCTGGCTTGGCCCAGCAACAGGCACTTCGAGGCGGACGATGCCGCGCTCCACGGCGTAGGTCGCACCGCAGCTCTGGCAAACGTAACTGGCAGACCGCATGCACAACGCCAGCTCCCGGCACGAGGGGCAACGCACCACCTCACCCAGCGTCCAGCTTCTGTCTCTGGGCGACAGGACACCTTCCTTCCTGCCCCATACAACATCGTAGTACGTCTGCCATTGACGGATGCTCACCGAGTCAAACGACAGTTCAGCTAGAAGCGTTTGCAGCCTCTCCTTCGAGAACACGCGCCCTGGCATAAGCAAGGCATCGATCCCTATGCGATTGGTGATCAGCATCGTGCCACCCGGTCTCAGCACCCTGGCCATTTCCTTCATAGCCTGTGTGGCGTCAGCCAAAAACTCCAGCGCCTCCAGGCAGCACACAGCATCAAACGTGCCATCGTTGAACGGCAGATCGAGTCCATCTTTCCACAACCACATAACCCGGTCCTGGTAGCGGGCCGCCTTGCGGCTAGCCTCCCCCAGCATACGGAATGAGATGTCCAGACCGACGATGCTACCCTCGAACTCCAGGTTGCGCAACAGGGTAAGCGGCAACCGCCCGGTCCCTGTCGCCACGTCGAGCACCAGCGGTCTCCTGGTCCCCCGTAGCTCATGCACCAGAGGGACGGCCAAGGCACGCGCGTCGTCCACGGCATCGAAGTCCTTTATCCGGTCGTACGTGGGCGAGCCCCAGTCATAAAGAAAGGCCACAACGCGCCGCCCCAGGTACGCCCCTTCTGTAAGCACGATAAGCCAATACCCGAGGCCAGCCCCGACCCCCACGACGAGCAGCAAGAGCACTATGACCATCAGACAGCCACCGCCACCGAGATAGCCATCATAGCACACATGGTGAAAACCTGTGCGCGCCGCACGTACCACATCCCGTCGCCGCGGCGAAGCAGCTCAGGCTGCAACAGCAACTGCGGAAGCAAGAGCAGCGCGACAACCCCGGCCATAATGGGCTGCCTTATCACAACGAGCACCGCAACACTCAACACATGGGCCATGCTCAGCAAGAGAGCGCCTCTGTACGACTGCTGCTCGCGCAACCAGCGGTACGCGTACCAGGCCGTGGCATAGAGCGCAGGCCACACCAGGACCTGGAGCAACGCGACCAAGCCCTGCTTCTCCACCGCGGCGCCTCCCAGGGCAGTGTATCCTATCAGCCATGGTAGTCCGGCCAGGAAACAGCTAGCCAGGCCCGCACGCACAGTGCCCCTCGAGCGCGCATCCAGCAGAGCACCGGCAGCTACTCCCAGGCCCATCATTGTCACCACCAGAGGTCCGCCTCCCAGGAAAGCTGCCAAGAGAAACGCGACCAGAGACAGCAAGCCCATGCCTTGAATCGAGGTGCCCGCTTGTGGCCAGATGGTGTCCTGCCATCGCTGCTTCGCCTGGGCCACGAACGTGGAAAACCGGTGACCGACGGAACCAGGGAGAGTGTACGGCAATGCCGGCATCGAAGAGTGGTGTCCCGGGTTTGCACCCCTCGCCTCAGGGAAACGCCACGCACCGATGTTGGACGCCAATGTCCACACCGAGCCCAACACGGGGTCGGCAAGCACTACCGCCAACAGCACCACCAACGGGACCCACCACTCCAACTCCAACCCCCCTGAGGCCACGGCGCCGCACAGCACGGCCCACATGGGACCCAGCCACACGCGAGACTCGACGGGCCTAACCTCCAGGGTCAGCAGGCCCCCTTCATGCAGCTTCTGCTCCTGTTTGTCCTTACCCATCCGTACCCCGGTCAATTCCTACTTAGCAGAAGATTATAACATAAAGGAAGGCGGTTCCCAACACGTGCAGCAGACTGAAGCTGAGACCCAGGGACGGCTTCTCCTGATCCCCGCCGCGCTGTGCGTGCACGGGCAGGCGCAGGGGGGCTTGCCCGGGTCCGCTCAGGATGCTACAATGCTGTGGACCGCGCCAAGGATTGGGGACCGAGTGAATGAACCAAGTCGGCTGGTTCGGTCCTTGTTTGTGGGAAGCGAGATTGCCCATGGGTAAGAAAGCCAAGCCGAGGGGCTCGGCCCCTATTGCTTCCGACTCAGGCCGTATGGCGCTGCTGGTCCTGGCGGCGCTCCTCCTGGTGGCCTTCCTGCTCAGAGCCTGGGGCGCCCGGTTCGGCCTGCCTGAGGCCTTCTTCCACCCCGACGAACACGCCATCGTCGAGAGGGCAGCGTCCATCCTGCGTACCGGCGACTACAGCCCTCACTGGTTCAATTACCCATCGGCCTACATCTACCTTCAGGCTGTGGCCTACATCCCCTACTTCCTCATCTCCGCGGCACGAGGCTTTTGTAACGCCATACCCAGCGCAGCACCATACGGGTTCTATTTCGCGGGTCGTCTGATGACAGCCATGCTGGGCGCGCTCACCGTGCCCGTGGTCTACGCCCTGGCCTCCAAAGCCTTCGGCAGGAAGGCCGGTCTCATCTCGGCGGCGTTGCTGGCCTTCAACCTGCTCCACGTGGTGCACTCCCACTACGTGACCACCGATGTTCCCACGGCCTTTTTCGTGGCGCTCTGCTTGCTGTTCTGCTTCCTGTTCTTGCAGAAGGGGGAGACGAAGTACACTATCCTGGCGGCGCTCTTCGCCGGCCTGGCCGCCTCCAC
>CAZOBP010000187.1:0-5678 GCA_964577995.1 uncultured Anaerolineales bacterium | reverse complement strand
CTGGACGTTCTCTTGCCTTCTTAGCGACCGCGGCATAGAATACAGAATACTGCGAAGAGGGGAGTTGGTGAAGGTAAGATGATGAGGATCAGAAACAGAAACCATGTGCTGCTGTTTGCCGCTGTGACGCTGATGTTCGTCGCATCGGCCTGTACTCTGCCGGGACTGGGCGTGTCCACATCGCCTCCGGTCGAGCAGCCGAGCTCGACGCCCCCGGCTGCTCCGGCAGACACACCTGTGGTCGTTGAGCCCACGGCGACGCCTACGGAACCCCCGGCCGCAGAGTTGCTGCGCCAGTGGGCCACGGGCGCCACGGCCAGTTCGGAGTATGGGAGCGACGATTGGTCTGCGCAGCAGGGCACCGGGGCGCCCGACACAATGGAGTGCGGTGACATCCAGACAGCTTGGGCGACTGAGACTTCGGACGGGGTTGACTGGCTGGAGGTCAGCTTCGCCACGGCGGTCGTCCCCACGGAGATCAACATCCGTGAGACGCACTCGCCAGGCTTCATTGCTCGTGTGGAGGTGAAGGACGAGAGGGGGCTCTATCACACCGTCTGGGAAGGAATCCCTGCGGCTGTTGAGCAGTGCCCGCGTGTCCTCTCGATTCCCGTGAGCGGAGTGGAGGTTCGCGTCAACGCTGCGCGCATCACTTTGGATCAGAGCAATGAAGGCTACTGGAACGAGATCGATGCCGTCGAACTGATAGGACAGGAGTAGCAACGGGAGCGCCTGGGTGCTCGTGATCCGCGTGCGCCGCACTTGCCCAGATGCCGGAAACGTAGGGCGACTGAACGAGAGCGGCTGAGGCGTAGCACCCGTGGATAGGTGGAGTAAGTACAAGAGACCCTCGCCTGGATTGGAGGGGCGGCCTCACACCCGCAGGTGAGGGTCTGTCTGTACCTGCTGTCAACGCTCACGTACGTTCAAGGGCTGTGCGCGGCGGCCATTGGCCGGCGTGTTCCTGTCCGAGCTTCGTGCCTTAGGCCGCCCAGCGCCAGATCTCCCGGAAACCGATACGTTCGTATAGACGGACAGCCTGCGTAGGGTTGTCTTCATCTGTGTCCAGGGTGGCGGAGACCATGCCAGCTCTGCAGAGCGCTCCCAGGCCGTTGAGAAGAAGCGCTGCTCCCACTCCCCTTCGCTGATGCGAGGGCCGCACGCACAGCGTGTCTACGTATCCGTCTTCGTGGCCTAGACACTGAGAACGCTCTTCGTTGATCACACAGAGGCAGAGGCCGACTACCTCTTCCCCATCCGCAGCCACCAGATTCAGGTCTTCACGCCACTGGGGAGAATCCAGGCAGAGGGACCAGCCGTCCTCTGTCACTGGGACGAACTCCCAGTCGTCGGCGAAGGCCTCGTTGAGCGTGCGTATGGCCGATTCGTCATCTAAGCCTCTCAAGCAGGGCCGCAAGGTCAGGCCGGGTGGTGCTTCTGGGCGGTCCAGCTTCTCCAGTGGACGGTAGATCATGTGCGGACGATAGCGCATGAACCGCAGGACGGAGCTCTCGTAGAGGGCTATCCTCTTCTCCTGGTGCGCGCCGCAGTGTACGTACAAGTGGACGACCTCGCTGCGAATCGCCCGTCGGCGTTCACTGGCTCGTTCCCATAATCGGTCGATGAGCAGCTTTTCGATCCTTGTGCCGCGCCACTCGGGGTGCACGACGGGGAAGGCCCAGACGAAGCTCTGTTGGGGGCCGATCTCAGCCTGGAGTTGGGCTGTAGCCAGTATCCGCCCCCCGTCGTTGCGGACTACGAAGGTGTCCTCGTGCTGGGTGGAACCAGAGAAGAGGGAATCGGGCGGCGGCTCTGCGACCACAAGACCGTGGTCCGCTCGATCTAGGGTGGCGACCGCCCGCCTCAGCTCGACGATGGCCTCCCGGTCGTCGTCGGCATAGGCTCGAACTCTGACCCCTGACATGTCCGCTCGTCTGTTCCGACTGCTGCGTGGCGTTACCTGGTGCTTCCCTACACTCTAATCTGGAGCGCTGAGGGGATGATCTCGAAAGTGATGGGGCTCTGTCCGCAGACCTCACCCTCCACCTGGAGCAAGAGAGGCTGTTCCGAACGTACCTCGACCCGCCGGGCCCGATACGTGTCCACTTGAGGATGGGTGATGTGGGTTCCGTCGTAGACCTTGGGTACGGTCATCAGGTACTCGATCTTGTCGATGTCGCCGATGACGATGACGTCGAAGAACCCATCGTTCGGATCGGCATCGGGAGCCACGCGCATGCCCCCGCCAAAGAACTGGCAGTTGGCCACGACTACGGAGTTGACCACCTTTCGTATCGGCTCCTGGTCATCGAGGATCAACTCAATGGCCTTGTTGCGGTAGGCAAACAAGGTGCTGACCAGGCTCGTCAGGTAGGGTATCGTGCCACCCATGAAGTTGGGGGCGCGATTTGCCCTGTGAGCCACCTCGCCATCGAAGCCGCCGCCTCCCACGTTGACGAAGTACCTTTGCTGCTCCTGTCCTTCATGATAGAAGGTCACCAGGCCAAGGTCCACAGTCATCGTGCGTTCGCCGGCCAGGCGGGCGCAGGCCTCGCGGTAGTCCGAGGGTATCCCTATGGTGCGGGCGAGGTCGCTGCCCCGCCCAGTGATCACGACTCCCAGCACCGCTCCGGCCCTATCGCCTCCGGGGGGCATCAGACCGTTGACCACCTCGTTGATAGTGCCGTCTCCACCCACCGCTACCACGGTCTGGTATCCTCGGTCAACAGCTTCTCGCGCCAGGACGGTGGCGTGATTGGGCCCTTCCGTGAAGTGGTAGTCGAAGGCCAGTCCGAGGGAGCGGAGTTCTTTCTCGACGTCGGGCCATACGCTGCCGGTCTTTCCTCCGGCAGCCACCGGGTTCACGATGAGCAGGCTTCTCTGCCCAGACACTTCGGGATCCTCCTATCTTCTGTTCGCTGGCCTTTGCTGAGAGTCGAGCGGCTCTCAGCGCACGACTGTCAGAGCCAGGTCATCGATGGCCGACTGACCCTCGTCGTCCGTCACTTCGAGTTCGATGATCCATTCCCCCACATCTTGCTCGGCCAGGGGGACATCGCTGGACCAGACCGCCGCGTCCTGACCTTCGTGCAGTAGACGACCGATCTCATCCTCGCGCCCCTCTGGCGCTGAAGCCACTCTCCAGCGGTAGTAGACGATCTTCCCACCATCCAGATCGATGGACAACGAGCTGTCGTAGGACACTATCTCGCCAATGTGCACGGTGACATCCGGGCCAGCATCGGCCCTGGGGGGAGCCTTCGTGGCGAGGGCGCAACCGGTCAGGGCCAATCCGACGAGGATCGTGAAGGCGAAAATCCAGGCGAAGCTCCTCAGTTGCATTTGACCGGGATTATAACCCCCTCGCGCCGGGGTCACAAGGCGAGAGGCGCGACCTGGTCCAGACGGGTACGCAGGCTCCAGGCCGAAGCAGACCCCTGGAGATCGCATACAGCAAAGCACAGATGAGCAGTCAGGACCCCATAGGCACGATCCGTGACGTGAAACCCCCGGCTGTCCCGCACGGTGAGGGGCCCCATGTTGCGACGTTGGAATCGGCGATGGTATGATTCGTGTTTGGCGGGGAATGATGGGTGTCAATTACGGTAGCCAGAGTATGGTCGATCCGCTGCGCAGGGTGCTGGTGAAGAGACCTGACCAGGCCTTCGCCGTGGACGACCCGGCCCGGTGGCACTACCTAGCTCGACCTCGCCTGGAGATCGCCCAGCAGGAGCACGATGCCCTGGTGGGCATTCTACGTCGGGCCGGAGTCGAGGTTATCTACCACGACGAACTCCAGCCCGACCGTGCCGATGCCATCTTCGTCCACGATCCGGCCATTGTGACTGACCGGGGAACCGTCGTCCTGCGGATGGGCAAGGCTCTGCGGCGCGGTGAGGAAGCTGCCATCGCCCGCCGCCTGGAGGAGTCGGGTGTGCCTGTGTACTATGAGCTGCATGGTGACGCCCGTGCAGAGGGTGGCGATCTGCTGTGGATCGACCACGACACTCTGGCTGTGGGTTTGGGTTTCCGTACCAATGAAGAAGGGCTGAGCCAGCTACGTGAGGCCCTCGATCCACTGGGGGTGACCGCTTTTCCGGTGCCTTTGCCCTACTACGGCGGCCCGGAGGCTTGTCTGCACCTGATGTCGCTGATCAGTCTGGTGGACCACGACGCTGCGGTGGTCTATCCCCGCTTGCTTCCTGTGCCCTTCTGGGAGTACCTCCAGCAGCGGGACTTTCGGCTGGTCGAGGTGCCTGACGACGAGTTCGAGACCATGGGCACCAATGTGCTGGCGATCCGTCCCGGGAGCTGTGTGATTCTGGAAGGGAATGCCACCACCCAGCGACGGTTGGAGGACGCAGGCTGTGAGGTCTTCACCTACAGGGGAAACGAGGTCTCCTTGAAGGCGGAAGGAGGCCCTACGTGTCTGACCAGGCCGGTGCTGAGGTCCCCATGAAAGGCGGCAAGCTGATGAGAGAGGTCGAAGAGCAGGTCCTCGAAGCTATAGACGTGGAGGGCATGTTGGAGTTCCTCTGCGACCTGATCGCGGTGCCCAGCCTGGTGGGCGAGGAGACCGCTGGCCAGGAGTTGGTCGCCGAGCAGATGGAGCGATTGGGGCTGGATGTGGACCTCTGGGAGCTGGACTTCGGCGAGCTTAGCCAGCACCCTGCCTTCAGCATCGAGGAGCAGCGCGAGCGCGGGCTGGGTGTAGTGGGAGTCATGGGGGAGGATGCCGGAGGTCGCAGCCTGATACTCAACGGTCACGTGGATGTGGTCCCGGTGGGCGACGAGAACCTGTGGCACTACCCGCCTTGGAAGGCAACCGTGGCAGAGGGACGGGTGTACGGACGCGGTGCGGTGGACATGAAGGGTGGCCTGTGCTGCGCCCTGTTCGCGGCGAAGGCTCTACGCGACGCGGGGGTGCGCCTCAAGGGCAGGCTGATGGTGGAGAGCGTCATCGGGGAGGAGGACGGTGGGGTGGGCACCCTGGCCGCGGTGCTGCGCGGGTACAGAGCCGATGGTGGCATCGTGGCCGAGCCGACGGAGTTGATCGTGGCCCCTGCGCAGGCTGGGGCGTTCAACTTCCGCGTTACCATCCCGGGGAAGGCCGCCCATGGCTGTGTGAGAGAGGAGGGGGTCAGTCCTATCGAGAAGTTCCTCCCCATCCACGAGGCGCTGATGGCGCTGGAGCGTGAGAGGAACCAGAGACATCAGGATCCCCTGTATGCGCGTTACAGGTTGCCGAATGCCCTGTGTATCGGCAACCTCAGGGCTGGAACCTGGGCCTCCTCCGTTGCAGAGAGCCTGGTCTTTGAGGGGCGGTACGGCATCGCTGTGGGGGAGGATCAGTCCGCGGCCCGGCGGGCTTTCGAGAAGGCGGTGGCTGGAGCCGCGCGGACCGATCCCTGGATGCGGGAGCATCCTCCGGTGGTGGAGTGGTGGGGCGGCCAGTTCTTCCCGGCGCGGACCAGTGTGGACCATCCACTGGTGGAGACCGTAACCGGGGCCTTTCAGGAGGTCGTGGGGG
Source organism: uncultured Anaerolineales bacterium (assembly GCA_964577995.1). Lineage (GTDB taxonomy): Bacteria > Chloroflexota > Anaerolineae > UBA7937 > B3-Chlor > JAUVXJ01. The sequence continues at coordinate 148 of CAZOBP010000187.1, read as the reverse complement.
AAAGTGCCCGGGTAGAGGGCATGACCTACGGGGCGGACATGGGAGTGTTGGTCAACGTGGGTCATACGCCTACGGTGCTGTTCGGCCCGGGAAACGTGAGGGTTGCCCACCGCCCTGACGAGTACGTGCCCATCGAGGAACTGGAGGT
>CAZOBP010000186.1:0-5683 GCA_964577995.1 uncultured Anaerolineales bacterium | reverse complement strand
TGCGCCTGGCCAGGGAGGAGGAATTCGGCGGCAGTTTCACAGACTGCGAGGTTGGTGCCATGCCGCCGTTTGGCAATCTGTACGGTCTTCCGGTGTATGTGGAGTCCTCGCTTGCAGAGGCCCGAGAAATCGTCTTCAAGGTCGGCTCGCACAGCACCAGCATGAAGATAGGGTTCTCGGACTATGAGAGGTTAGTCGACCCCGAGATTGTCGATTTCGGAGTCTGTCCGTGAGTGCGGCGACCCGGTTCGCGATTCCTGTCGTTCCTTGTTCCCGCGCGTGACGTCCGGCAGCCATCTGGTCCGCTGCGGCGTCACGGGCCGAGTGCCTTGACGGCTCGCGCTATTGACGGATGCCCCTCGCTCTGCACCTCCCCGTCTGGCCGAAGATCTGCGATGCTCGATGCGCGCCCTTGGATCCTGAAGGGCGCGATTGGGCGTGCCTGTGAGAGTGACCGAAGGTGATATGTTGCGTGAGAGGATCCTGAGCTCGAGGCCCTATCAGTACCTTAGACTCGACAGGGCGCTGCTGAACCTAATAGGCAAGCTGGCCTATCCCGTGGTGCTGGCTAACCTGTTGCAGGCGACGGTGGGCATCATTGACATCTGGATGGTGAGTCGCCTGGGAACTGAGGCCACGGCGGCTGTGGGTATGAGCCGGCAGCTGATCATGGTGGTCATCATCTCCATCGCCGGCCTGGCAGTCGGTACCCGTACCATGGTGGCTCAATTTACGGGTGCCGGGCGGCGCAACATGGTCAGCCGGGTGGCGGCTCAGTCTATTCTGGCCACGTTCTTCGTGTCCGTGGGCATCAGCCTGGTAGGCAGCGCTCTCGGGCCCTCGCTTCTGCGCATTGTGGGGGCCGATGCTCCAATCATCGCCCTAGGTGTTCCCTATATGCAGGTCTACTTCGGCCTGTGTATCTTCATGATCTTCAACTACATGTTCAACGGCATGCTTCAGGGGGCGGGGGATATGAAGACGCCGCTGATGATCATGATTCTCATCAACATCATCCACGTGTTCTTCAACTACGTCTTCATCTACGGGGTGGGGCCGTTTCCCGAGATGGGGGTGACTGGCGCTGCGCTGGGGACCATGACCTCCCGTTTCGTGGGAACGATCATCGGGTTGGGGGTGCTTCTCAGCGGGCGTTTCGCCGTGAAGGTCACCCTCGGCAGGTCCTTTCTACCTGACTGGAAGTTGATGTGGCGAGTGCTGCGGGTCGGTATTCCGGTGGCGGGACAGAACATCGTGCGGACCCTGGCGAGTCTAGCGTTCCTGTGGGTGGTCACGAATGCTGCGACCGCGGGGTTCCAGCGCCAGGCCAACGTGGCTGCCTACAGCGTGGGCCTCCAATCTGAGTCGTTCTCTTTCATGCCGGCCATGGCCCTGTCCATCGTGGCCACCACACTAGTGGGCCAGGCCCAGGGGGCAGGCGACTCAGCGGAGGCGGAGCGGCGCGGATGGGCGGTCGGGTTGATAGGGGCGCTCGCCATGTCGACGGTGGGGGCTATACTCTTCATCTTCGCCCCTCAGATCATCGCCGTCTTCAACTCGGCCGGAGATCCGCTGGTGGCCGAGGTCGGCGTTGACTATCTACGGATCAACGCCGTCGTGGAGCTGTTTCTGGCTCTGTCCATCGTCATGCGTGGGGCGTTGGACGGGGCTGGCGACACCAGGCCGCCCCTGTACTACACCATTCTTACGCAGTGGCTGATCCGTCTGCCTCTCTCCTACGTGCTGGTGATGATGACAGGTGTGGGCATCAGCGGCGCCTGGTATGCTATGGCTTTCGCCACTGTGGTGCAGGGGGTTCTCACCGCCAATCGCTTCCGGACCAACGAATGGAAGCTGATCAGGGTTTGAGAGCCACGTCTTACAGACCCCCTACGTGCCTCCAAACCCAGGGTAGCACCTCCGAGCGATCATCAACCTGCGAGGTACCGATGGCCAAAGGTCAGGCAGGCATAGTGAGGGGCTGGGCCGATCCCCTGCTGGGGACCATGGTCTTCGCGTGTTGCTTCGTCGTCTGCAGCCTGACCCTGACTCCCAGCCTCTCCTTCTCCGACCTGCGATCAGGTGCGAATGTGGTCCTGTTTCGCGAGTTCAGCGAAGATGGCCGCAGCTTGATCGCAGACATCATCGTTCTGGTGCCGCTGGCGCAGCCGTGACGGTCAGAGCGGAAGCGGATCCATTCCAGGGGCACGGCTGCCGTGCCCGTTTTTCTTGCCTCTGAGATGCCAGGAGTCGAGTGTCCAGAAGCTCGAGGATCCGAGCGAGGCCCGCTGAGGCTACCCTACCAGCTCGAGCGCCCGCCGCAGATTTGCGAGCGAGAGGTTGCCCCCGCTCATGACGAGGACCACCTTCTTCCCCGCCAGGCGGTCGCGCAACTTGATGGCCCCTGCCAGAGAGGCGGCCGCCGCTCCCTCGGCCAGGTTGTGAGTCGCCTCCAGGTAGTGGACTATCCCCCGCAGCATCTCTTCCTCGCTGACCAGAACGAAGTCGCTCAGATACTCCCACAGGATGGATTGGGGCAACATGAAGGGGGCCGCGGTGGCCAGGCCTTCGGCGAAGGTCTCCATGGTAGCTTCCGTGCGCTTTCTGCTCTTCCAGGTGAGCTGGGCGGCCGGGGCCTTCTCAGCCTGGACGCCGATGACCTGGATCGAGGGGTTGACGGCTTGGGAGACGATACAGGCCCCTGAGGCGCCGCTGCCGCCGCCCACGGGTACGATGATTACCTCTGTGTCAGGGAGTGTTTCCAGGATCTCAAGGGAGTACGTCCCCACGCCGGCGATGAGATGGGGCTCGTCACCCGGGTGAACGAAGCGGTACCCTTTCTCCTGGGCTAGCTGTTCGACTTTCTGCTTGGCATCGTCGAAGATGCGACCGTGGAAGAGGATCTCAGCGCCCAGATTCCGTATCGCTGCCACCTTGCCTGGGTTGGCACCCTCGGGCATACCCACGATGGCTCGTACTCCGAAGAGGCGTGCCCCGTAGGCAACGGACTGGCCGTGGTTCCCTGTGGAGGCGGTGATCAGGCCCCTCTCTCTCTCCTCGGGTGTGAGTTGCGCTGCCAGGTTGATGCCTCCTCTGACCTTGAAGGCGCCGACGGGCTGGTGATTCTCGTGTTTGACCCAGACCTCGGCTCCGATCAGATCATCCAGGAGAGGATAGTGATGGAGGGGCGTCGGCCGCAGGTAGGGCGCAATGCGCTTCCGTGCGGCGAGGACGTCTGTGAAGGTAGGTGGCTGAAGGGATGTCATGTGCTCGTGCTCCTTGTGCCCTCTATGTGTGATGCACCGCAGAAGATAGAGACCGAACGCATTTGCGAAAAGGTCCCCGCGCGCTCACCGCGCTCTGCGGTATGATGGACCCAAGATCTCTGTCTGATCTCGGGAGAGACCACCTTCAAGTGGGCTTCCTCCGTTTGGCAGCCAGCTTCCTCTCGTAGGCGCAGGTGAGTCCGGTGTCCTCCAGGCTGGTGCGGAAGCAGAGGTTGCAGGAGATACACTTGGCCTTGCTGAGGTCCCCTGCGTGCCAGCGCTGGACCAGGTGGGGCTCTCTGATGAAGGGCCGGGACAGGGAGAAGTAGTCCGCGGTGCCTTCAGAGAGGATGTGCTCCATAAGTCGAGGCGAGCGCAGACCGCCGACCAGGATGAGCGGCACCTCGACCGCTTCCCTCATCCGTCGGGCCTGGGGCAGGAAGTAGGCCTCTTTCTTCACCTTACCTATACCTGTGCGGTTGGGGCCCAGCTTGCCCGAGGCGGGGGTGCCGCCGCTGACCTCAATGGCGTCGATGCCCAGGGCCGAGAGTCGCTTCGCAAGGTGCAGCCAATCGTCTGGAGCAGCCCCACCGGGCAGGAAATCGTCGCAGTTGATCTTGATCAGAACGGGAAAGTGGGGGCCCACTTCGTCGCGCACGCGCTGGTAGACGTCGCAGGCGAAGCGCGCTCTGTTCTCCACGCTGCCACCGTAGCGGTCGGTTCTCTCGTTGCAGAGGGGCGACATAAACTGGTTGAGGAGATACCCGTGCGCTCCGTGGAGCTCGATGGCGTCGAAGCCGGCCTCCAGTCCTCTGCGGGCCGCCTGGCCGAAGGCCTCCACGATCTCCTCGAGCTCCGCCAGAGACATCTCTCGGGGCACGGTCCTGTAGGTCCGGTCCTCGATGGACGACGGCGCGAGGGGAGTGTGCCCCTCGATCCATTTGGTTCTGGTCTGCGCGCCCGCGTGGACGAGTTGGAGAGCGATCTTGGGGCCTCGCTCGTGGACGGCCGAGGTTAGCTTGCGGTACCCCGACACGTAGTCGTCGCGATCCAGTCCGGCCATCTTGGGCAACGCTCGGCCGCCCTCCAGCACATAGGTGAAGCTGCTGATAATGAGGCCCATGCCGCCCTCGGCCAGTCGAGAAACGAAGCCCACGAGCGTTTCGGTGCACGCTCCCTGGGGTGTGGCCAGACCCTCCCAGGTCGCGGACCTGAATAGACGGTTCTCGAGAATCAGGCCATTGATCTCGGATCGATCGAACAGACCGGGCATGGCGCTTTGTTTCTCCTCATAGAACGATCCCGTAGTTCCTCATCAAGGCGTCCTCGACGCCCCCCCAGGTTCCGTCCGCCTCGGGCGCCAGCCTCTCTCCGAGGGCGAGGTCCTTGAAGCCGCTGGACGTACTGATGCAGACCACAGGACCTTCGGTTTCCAGGTCTCCGGACACTGCCTTGCGCAGGCCAGCCAGTGACGCAGCAGCCGAGGCCTCCGCCCATATCCCGGCGTACGCGAGTCGCTTCTGCGCCTCCTTCATCTCCTCGTCGGTGACGCCGATGGCAAAGCCACCCGATTCCTGCACGGCCACCACACCGCGGTAGCCGTTCACGTTGGCGGCGATGGCGTAGGCGATGGTGGGCTGAGAGGATACCGTGGCCGTGTTCGTTCCGGAAGCGAGGGCCTCCCGCAGCGGGGCCAGGGCTGCTGGCTCGCAGGCTACCATCAAAGGTGCTGAATCGGCCAAGCCCAGATCACGCAGTTCCCTGAACCCCTTCCAGACTCCAAAAAGGAGTTCGGCGTAGCCGGTGGGGACGAACACGGCTCCGGGTGGGCGGCGGTCGAGTTGGAGCCAGATCTCGTAGGCGATCGTCTTGTAGCCCTCGCCGCCGTAGGGCGGCCCGGTGGGCGTAGGGGTGAAGGTGCTAGCTGGGTACCAGCGACCCTGGTGTGCCCCCTCTCCGATCACACTCGAGGCGGCTCTGCGGGACATAACCAGCACGGCAGCTCCATAGGCCAAAAGGAACGATTGCACGGCCGGTGGGCAGAAGGGTGGGGTGAGGACAATGCAGGGCAATCCCGCCCGGGCCGAGTAGGCAGCCGTGGCTGCGCCGTGATTGCCAGTGGAGCTGACGACGACCGCCTTGGCCTTGGCCTCGAGCGCGCCGCTGATGGTGGTGTAGGCGAAACGGTCCTTGTGGGACCAGGTTGGGTTGCGGGACTCGTCTTTGACGAACAACTCGCCCTCGAAGCCTGCCCAGGAAGCGAGTTCAGGCGCGGCCACCAGCGGCGTCCCGCCCTCTCCCATGGAGAGGCCGTCGGCCAGAGGGGGCAGGAGAGGAGCGTAGCGGGCCAGACCCTGTAGAGGGGCGTCGGGCAGAAGACGCTCGCCCGACTCTGGATAGTCGTACGTGACGTCCAG
>CAZOBP010000185.1:0-5718 GCA_964577995.1 uncultured Anaerolineales bacterium | reverse complement strand
ACGTCGGGAGTGCCGCTCCCGGCGTTGTAGATACCGTAGGTGTGGCTGACGATGATGTTGTTCAAGATCGTGGCCTCGGCGGTCCCGTCCAGGTAGATGCCCTCCCCGGCTCCCTCCTCGTTCTCCGTGATGGTGTTGTTGATCAGGGTCCCCTCGGAGTCCAGGATGTAGATGCCCCCTCCCTCATCCTCCGCGCTGTTGTCGGCGATGATATTGTTGGTCAGGGTGAAGACAACATCAGGCCAGATGCGAATTCCCCCCGCGGTCTCGCTCGCGTGATTGCCGATGATTCGGTTCGCTTCCAGAGTGACCGTCGTTGTATAGGGTTCCTGGACATCCACACCAACCCCCCCGACGACTGCCCCACTGTTGCTCATGATCTCGTTGTGAGCCAGAACGAAACTGCCGCAGGCGACTCCGAGGCCCCCTCCGCCCCCCTCGCCCACGTTGCCTACGATCCTGTTGCCTACGAAAACCATCTCGCCCCCGCCACCGTAGGCAATCACTCCCCCTACCGCTTCAGCTCTGTTACCCACCAACTCGTTTCCTTCGACCAGAGCCCAGGGGCCGTTGATGTCGAGACCTCCCGCCAACGTGCCTCCCACATTACCCGCAATCACATTGTTGCTAACCGTCGCGGTCACGTACCCCATGACGATGCCGCCCGATACCCCGTGGCCGGGCTCCGCTTCTACCACGCTGCTGAGTACCTGGTTCCCGCTGACCACTGCGGTTCCCGGCTGTCCATAGTCAGGCATCCAGTGCTGGAACACGGACACCCCTGCCCCGTTGTATCCTGCAGCATTGGCCACTATCTCATTGTTGAGGAGACTCACGGACACTCCATAGGCCGACAAGCCTCCACCAACCCCTTTGGCGTCCCATTTCGGGCTCTCAACTGAGTTTCCTTCGATGCGGTTTCCTACGATCACTGGCCACACTCCGCCACTACCCGTTGGCACATGACTGCAGAGACTCGATAGACTATTGCCGGCGAACATGCCGCCTCCCTGCGCATCTTCAGGTAGGTTACCGGCCGGTGAGGTGGCGTGCACTAGGTTGCCTCTGATCTCATTGTCTGTGATCAGCGCTGACGAACCAAGCAGATAGACCCCGCCCCCGTACACTGGAAAGATTGGAAAACCAACAACACCAGCTGTGTTGCTCAGGATCGCATTACCGTCGATGACCGGCGAACAATTCCCGACATAGATCCCACCTCCGCGGGGACATGGACCCTCGAAGGCATCGTTGCCACTGATCTGGTTTCCGGCGACGCTGCCCACCGAGTCGGTGATGTAGATGCCTGCCCCACCCCGAGAAGCCGCGTTATCAGCGATTGTGTTCTCAACGACCGCGAATTCCGCGCAGCCGACCAGAGATGCTCCTCCGCCGTAGCCATAGTAGAAGGAACACGGGGGCGTGAGGCCGGCAGAGTTGGCCTCGACCTCATTTCGCGTTATGGCCACTGTCGAGTTCTCGGCATAGACTCCGCCCCCGAAGTACACCGCGGCGTTGCTGATGATCGCATTGCCACTGATGACAACCGATGAATCCAGGGCGTAGATCGCCCCTCCCAACCACAAGGAGCTACCTCCATCCGCCCGCGAGATCTCCTCAGAGCCCTCGGCCTCAAGATTGCCCTCGTTCTCCAGCCACGCGACCTTCTGAACCGGCACCAAAGAATGGCCTGTACAACCTAGCTCCTCAGCACTGGAGTTACTGCTCCCCATCGGTAGACCGCCAAGTGAACCGTCTCCTCTTTGCACCACAGCTTCATCATGATCACACGCCATACAGAAGAGCCGAATAGTGTGCCCCTCGACCAAGGGCGGCGATACTGTGATGGTGAATCTGCCATCAGCCTGTATTTCCCCGTGTCCAACGAGATCGTACGTTGTCAGGTCATACAGAAAGACGTCCGGGTCGTAGGATGGATCGCCCACCCCCGTAATCACCGTCTGTCCATCGAGCAGAGGCTTGTTCATCTCCAACTTCTCGAAGGCGGGTCCGGCCATGTTGTCCCACAGCTTGTTGCTCATCACACTGACTGTGGATCCTTCGATGTAGATCCCTCCCCCTCTTTCCGCCTGTCCCTGCCTGATTTCGAACCCATCTATGGTCGTAGAGCAGCCATTGGTGACACTGATCACCGAACCGGTCCGGTTGCCGTCGATGGTCGTCTCGTAGAGCTCGATGTCCCTGGCCCACCCTGAGGACTCGTAGCCACCCTCGAGTGTCAGGCTCTTGGTGATCACCAGGTTCTCCGTGTACACCCCTTGTGCTACACGGATGGTGTCTCCTGGATCCGCCGCGTCTATGGCCTCCTGGACGCTCTCGTAAGTGCACCCGGAGCACACGTCAAGAGTGCCCTGGGCACGCACCAATCCCGCCTGCAAGAGCACCAACTGCACGCAGAGGACCGAGAGACTCAGCAGCATGGCTGCGAGGGCTATGTTCAGCGGTCTCCACCTGGGGCCAAGAACCGAATCGAGGCTGCGCATCGTGTGTCCCTCCCTACCCTGGCGGGTACATCTCCGCTGGCCTTCAATGCCGGAATGCACATTCCGCATACTGCCGGCGGGCAACCTGACCGTTCGCTGCGGAGCAGGGCCGGGGGAGCCGGAGGGCGAGTATCGAGGAAAAACGGACGTGGGACAGGTCCTGGCTCTCTAAGAAGCCCGCTCCAGCAGCTCGCGCACTTTGTTGTCCGTCCACTCGTTGTGAGCGGAGTACTCCGGAAACGCCACGTGAACCAGTTCGTGTAGAACGGTGTGCTGCAACACGGTGTGAGCAGAACCCCCGCATTGAGGGCATAGCTCTTCTCCTCCGTCTCGCAGACACCATCCCGCGATGGAGATGACGATGAGATCGTAATTGCCAGCACGCACGTCTCGCACGTAGGGGTGGTCAGGGTCCAGAGGTTTGGCCACGGTGTCCAGTTCCAGATGCGTGCCGTCGACCCGGTAGAGCTTCATGGAACCGGAAAACGGGTAGGGCAGGCCCCCGGTGTCCTCCATCAGCAGGCACCGCTTGTCGACCAGGCCAAGCTCGGCCAGCCAACACCCTGCGAACGACTCCAATGGGGTCGGGACCGCCGCCTGGGCCATCACGTTACCCTGGCGACGATGGTAGAGCCAGCGCTCGTTGTACAGCTCTGCCCCGCGTTCGTGCATCTGACCATCCCTGCTACCTTATTCTACATCCAAACACACAGCAGGGCAAATGTTCCTGTGGTCGCGAGCACCACAACACCTGACAATGCTCTTCAGGCGTTGATGGTGAGCTCAGCTACGCCGGGGCCTTCTCCCCGCGCCGGTCACTGGTAGCGCGCTCCGAAGGGGAGGTAGAAAACCAACGGGTTGAGCAGTAGCGTGGCCGAGTGGTGGACGCTGTCATAGTCCGGCGCGTCCATGGTGGCGGTGTTGATGGCAGCGCTGGGGCCGGTGGCAGTCACGGTCACCGCGTAGGTGACCAAGACCACGGGTGGGGGGTCCAGGAGGCCGGACCAGCACAAAGTCGGGGCGTCATCGTCGTTCACCACGCCTGACGAGGCGCTGAGAGAATCTGGCACATACTCCAGGCCGGAGGGAACGACGTCGGTCATATAGACCGTGGTCCCCGAGGGCGCAGGGAGATCGCGGACCTCCACGGTGTAGGTCACGACCTCTCCCTGGTAGGCAACGGAAGTCGAGGTGTACTTCTGCTCGGCATCCTCACCTGGTCCCGGCCATCCGGCGATCCTGGCCATCATCCACCAGAAGGCCCGGGCCTTGAGATTGCAGTTCAGCGGCTTGGAATGGGCGCACGAGCAGGAGTGACACAAGGGGTCGCTGCCGTGAGCCGCGCACCACTCGTCGGCCCAGTTGCAGGTGCCCGAACCGCACGAGTAGGCGCAGTAGTCGTCCGCGTACAGGCTGAGAAACTCGTCGCCGTCCGGGTCGTAGCTCTCGATATCCGCAAAGTCGAAGAGGATCTTGTCGTGGTTGCGACAGTACCGGCGGATCTGTTCGTTGCGCACGTGCAAGTTGCCCTCAACGCCTCCGCCATCCAGATGGCCCGTCATGTACACGAAGGTGACGTTGGGGTAGTCCTGCTCCAGTCCGTCCATCAGATTGAGATAGGTCTGGATGTTGGCGAAGGTGGCGCCGCTGACCTGGCCGCACCACGACCAGACCACCACGTTCCTATCGCTACCTGCACCGTCCAGGTAGGTTCGAGTCCTCGCTTCCCAGGCCGTCCAGTTCGGATTGCCCAGGTCGCCCTCTGGGGTGGTGTCGGCGATGGAGAGCACGCCAGCCTTCACTGCGCCGTTGGTGTTGAAGTCGTACAACCCGCTGGGCGTGTTGGCCTCCAAGACACCCATGCCCGTTATCAGTTGGCTGCCGTGAGACGTATGCCCGTATGATACCCGGAGCAAAGCCTTGGCTTGCTCCACCCAGTAATCGGGGACCTGGCTCAGGTCGGTGCAGGTGTGGTCGATGATGATGGGCCCCGAGGCCTGAAGCTGGCCCGCTGTGCTTTCCGCCACGCACTGGTCGCCGTCCAGCGCTCCCGCTGACAACCTCTCTACCTCGGACGCTGCCAGGTAGGGATTCAAAGCAGGCGCTGATGAGAAAACGGTCCCTGTCAGAAGCGCCCCCAGGCACAGAACCACAGCAAGCCCTAGCAATTGTTGTCTCCTCAACTCCCCCCTCCCTATGACTAACCGGCGAGATATGGCCGGTGTGCCAAGTTGGTCCTGATTCAAGTTGTCTTGATGGTCGCTGCGTCCAGTATACCCTGCTCAGAGCCGCCTGTCAATGGCACATTCGGGCTATGGGGGGCGAACGATTGATGGCAGAAGAGCAGAGGTTGCTGATGATCGTCAGGCAGAGGGATCGGGGCGGGGCGACCAGAACTCAAGAAGCCGAGGGAATACTCGGGTGTCCAGAAGAGCCGCCAACAGAACACCCAGGCCGTACATCACGAAGTCCAGCGGATCGAAAGTCCGGCCGAGGACGGGAAGACCGAAGAACTGCGCGATCTCCACGGAGGCAGCGGCTCCGAACACCAGCACGGCCTTCACCGGCCAGGGTTTGAGCAGAGGGACCTCCTGGGGAGCCAGCAGGAAGTAGAAAGCAAAGGGAACCAAGATATCCAGCAGCTAGCCATTGACGAATCCTGGCCACGGTCCCCTGTAGGCACTGCCCGTGAAGAAATGGAGCAGCGCGATAGGGACCACCAGGCAAACGACCACCACCATCTTGCGCGAAATGCCACTCGTTCTCCTCACCCACGTCCTCCAATCCACATGCCTTGAGTCAGCGAGTGCCTCCCTGATTCTGTTTCAGTATACCAGGAAACGCCCTAAGGTATGCGGGCCACCTGGAGCGTTCCGGAGTTGGCCGGGTGAGCGGTACTATGTCGCCTGGCCGCCGCGTCCAGCACTTCCCTCGCCTGCCCGTCAACATCGGATTGTGTCCTCGACTGGGCTGGCGGTTTGAACCGTCTACTGATAGCATCCCATTTAGCCAGTCAACAACACAATCCAGGCCGAGCACGGCTGACTGGGTCGACGATGAAAGGAGCATGGTCACAGGATGTCTGAAGGCACGAAACCGGGAATGGGTACCCTCTCTGTGTGGTTAGGTGAGGAGGACGAGACCCTCCAGAAGCCATCGGCGGTTCCGGTAACCCACAGCGTCTCCTTCGACTACGAGGACGTGCAGCATTGGA
>CAZOBP010000184.1:0-5718 GCA_964577995.1 uncultured Anaerolineales bacterium | reverse complement strand
TGAGGTCCCCCGCCGGCGGAGGTACCTCCACATTCCAGCCTTCGTCGTCGTACACCGCGACGACAGGATAGAACTCGTCCAGCACGAGAACGTCGTCGAAGTAGCCGAACAGTCCGTAGTTGCCGCCCATCTCGCGAGGGACCTCCACTTCGACATCCATCTGGATCACGGCTTGATCGCCTGGCTCCAGAGGCGCCGGTAGGGGCACCCGCAGGGCACTCCGCTCGAACTCGTATCCTGCTTCTGTTTCTTGCCCGTTAACCGTCACCCCCGACACCGTTGCCCGGCCACCGTTTGTATTGACGAACAGCCGGAAATAGACCTCTTCCAGGGCCACCTCCTCCCGATTGGTATAGCGGACTTCCTCGCGGCCTTCCAGGGTGTCAATCTCCTCGGGTATCAGCAGATCGATGTGATACTCTGTGGCCCCTGGGAGTTCATCGAGCACCCCTTGCTCCGCTGCGATCAGCCCCCCCTTGAACACCGAGCGGTCGCCCCAGCTTACCTCAGCCGGCTGGACAGGAGTTGGCCTGGCGGCGACGCCCGGTGAGGGAGAACGTGTTGCCTCTTCGGTAGGCACCGCCGGCTGCCCGCTGCAAGCCGACAGCACGAGGCCCATGAGGACGGCAACAGGGACCAGTCTCTTTCGAACACACGTCATGTCTGTCCTCCAATCACGGTGTCAATCCGAGCCCGCGCCTTGCGGAGTAACGAAAGCCGCAGCGACCCATGGCTCCACGCAAACGCCACAAGACGCCCTACTAGTTACACCAGGGACACCAAAGGGAGGTTCGAAGGGGTACAGAAACGGCGAGCAATCATAGTGCTCCCAGAAACATGCTCGACCCTCGCCAGACCACCAGTCTGCGCTACGGTGGTTGTGGTGTCGGGGTACAGGGCGCTTGGCTTTGGGAATGGAGCGTCGGCCAGGCGGACCCGCGGCGATCCTGCGTCTACCTGAGCTCTAGAAGGTCCTCTATCCTCACCTCTCCCAGGTCGTCGGTGACCAGATCCGCGCCCGCCTCCTCCAAGGCCTGCCTGTCGCCGATTCTGAACACACCCACGGCGTGAAAGCCCAGCGACCTCACAGCCTTCACGCCAGAGGCCGCGTCCTCGAAGACGAAGAACGTATCGATCTCCGCCCCAGGTAGACTCCCCAACCCCTGAGCAGCATACCTCAGGATCTCCTCCTTGCCGCCAAGATCCACACCGCAGGCATCGAAATCGAAGATCGTATAGAGCGTGTCTTCCTCGCCCATAGCCCCGAAATCGTGGCCCAGCTCCCTGAGCACCCGAGACCTGGTCACCTTCTTCAGCATCGTACTGGCGTTCTTGGACGCCGAGGCAGCAGCCTGTAGCATGCCAGCGCGCTTGGCCCTCAGCAGCAAGCCCACGGCACCCGTGAAGAGCTCGAATTCGCCTTTCTGGATCAGTTCCTTGGTCAGCGCGTCCTTCTCCTCGGCGTACCTTCTCATCAGACGTGTCTTCTGCCCCTCACTGGTAGCGCCCAGCCTTTCGTAAACCCCTAGCAGTTCCAGGATGTTATGCGCCCCCTCGTATCTGGGTCTGGAAGCCAGGTGAGTGAAGTAGAAATCGGAGGTGAGTCCGTTCGTTTTCCACGGCTCCCTTTTCAGCGTGAGACGCCATGCCTGCTCGTGCGGGCTATCGAGAACCACGCCATCAATGTCCCAGATGAAGCCCATCCTGCCAGCCATGCCTATCACCTCGCCACTCCCACGGCGCCAGCGGGTTTGAGCACCCCTCTCGTGATGAGACCCGTGCCAAGATGTGTACTCTACGCACTGACCGCTCGGGCCTGCCACCATTGTAGATACTATATCATAGATGAATCCCGCTATCAAAGACGTCTCAGCTCCTTCCGCGTCGGCCGTCCGGGCCTCTCATGGTTTACCAGAGCATCTCGCTGCGTCCCTACGATTAGGTCTTCGTACCCTTAGAAGGTCCAAAGACTTGACTTGCGGTATAGAATGATGTACAATGAAGGAAGACCCATCTGGAGGTGCACAAGATGGCTATCGGTCTCAACCTCAACGTGGTCATAGCCCAGTGGGAGCAGGCCCATCCGGGCGAGAAGTTGACCCTGAGGAGACTCAGCGACGTCACCGGCGTCAACAAGAACACTCTCGGTCGGCTGAGGGGCGGGACCGCCGAGCGTCTAGACCTGCGCACCCTCGACGCCCTCTGCACGTTCTTCAACTGCACGCCCAACGACCTGTTGCTCTTCAGCACGGAGGGTCACGGAGTGATGGCAGCACAGAGGAGGGACATGATGAGAGACAAGCTGGTGAGAGACGTGATGCACCGCAAGGTGATCAGTTGCCGCGTAGACACTCCCCTCAAGGAAGTGGCCAGGCGTTTGGACTCTGAGAGGATCAACGCCCTAGTGGTGGTAGATGAGAGCGGCGACCTGTGCGGCGTCGTCTCTCAGACCGATCTGGTCAAGGCCTCGGATCAGGACTGGGAGAACATGGTGGCTGAAGACGTGATGACGCCGGACGTGGTGACCATCGTTGCCGACATCCCTGTGCTGGCAGCCGTGGAGCTGATGGTCGACAGCCAGATACACCGCGTGGTCATCACCCAGGGAGGGCTGGCGCCTCGCCGCCCCGTGGGGGTGCTGTCGCTGACCGACGTCGTCAGGGAGATGGCAAAGTAGCCCACGGAGCCGCATTCACCACGCTGTAGGCGTGCTCCCGCCATCTGCCAAGGCTAGCGCCCTTTTCAGCCTTGCTCCCTGCCCCCTGAGCCTTTTCGAGCAGGGCCAGCTACCCCCGTGGCCGCTGCTGGACAATGCAATGGAAACACCCGCCACCCAGCAAGACCTCCCGGGCGGGCACCATCACCACCCTGCGCTCGGGAAAGAGTCCCTGCAACCTGCATAGCGCTGGATCGTCCTGGGGGTCCCCAAAACAGGGAGCCACGATACCCCCATTGGCGATGTAGAAGTTGATGTACGAAGCCGGCAGCCGCTCCCCTGCCTTGCGAGGCTTGGTGCCTTCCGCCTCAATTATCCCTTTCGCCTCTTCTTCACTCCTGTACAGCGGCCCCGGCTGGTGGATCTTGTGTATCTGTAGCTTCCGGCCCCTCGCATCTCTGGCCGCACTCAGACGCTCGTATGCCTCCATCGAGCGCTTCCATTGGGGATCCGACCGGTCGTCGGTCCAGGTCAGGGCCACGACACCCGGCCGCACGAAGCAGCAGAGGTTGTCCACGTGCCCGCTGGTCCCGTCGCCGTAGACGCCTCCCGCCAGCCAGATGACCTTCTCCGCACCGAGATACTCGACCAGCTTCTCCTCGATCCCCTCTCTGCCCAAGTCAGGGTTGCGGTTCAGCAAACACTCCTCGGTGGTCAACAGTGTACCCTCTCCATCCACGTGGACGGAGCCGCCCTCCAGCACCAGGTCGGACTTGTAGCGGTCAGCACGCTCGATGTCGAGAACCTTTCGAGCCAGGAGAGCATCCTGCTCCCAGGAGGAGTAGTGGGGACGGTCAGGGCCACTCCACGCCTTGAACTCCCAATCAACACCACGAACGATGCCTTCTGCGTTGACCACAAACGTCGGGCCGGTATCGCGTATCCACGAATCATCGTAGGAGATCTCGACCACACGGATCGCGGCTGAGAGCCCCTGCCTCGCATTGAGGTACTGGGCCCTGGAGACCCCCATCGTCACCGGTTCGAAGCGCGCGATGGCCTCGGCCACCTCTGCGAAGGCGGCCTGAGCCGGTTTGGCACCCATACGCCAGTTGTCCGGGCGCTCTGGCCACAACATCCAGCACCCAGCGTGCGGTTCGAACTCGCCCGGCATGTGGAAACCATCATTCTTGGGCATGCTACTGATGGTGGCCATGCACCCTCTACGACCTACTAGGTGTGTCCTCGCTGGTCTCGCGCCCGCACGCCGGCCCCGCCTTTTGGCCGTGCGCCACGAAGATGCTCACGGCCGCGAAGTTGTCTCCGCACTCCGACTGGGCACAGCAGGCCTCACGCGGCGGCGGCCTTCAGATCACCTACGGTATTGTATGGCAACCATGAATCTCTGCCAACGCTGGACGCGGAGCCGTGGTCAGCACGCGCCCGCCTGGAAGCACAGTACCGGGGGGAGGGCAACCCCCTGAGCGCGGAACTGCCCGAGACCGTCACGACGTTGTCCTACGACCTAGAGGAGTTGGCCGGACCACCGAAGTGAGTCACCAAGGCTGCACGACCGGCTCAAAGTTGACAGTTTCACTGGACTATACTATAGTGCATCTAGACGGAGGTCGCCCATGAAACTGTCAACGAGGGCCAGGTACGCGCTGCGAGCCATGGTGGATCTGGCCATGCATTGCGACCAGCGCCCTGTGTCCCGTAAGGAGATTTCCGCGAGACAGGACATCTCAGCTCACTACATGGAGCAGCTCTTCGCCAAACTCAGAGATGCGGGAATCGTCGAAGCTGTCAGGGGACCCGGAGGAGGCTATCTCCTGGCCAGATCGCCGGAGGAGATCACGGCCGGCGACGTGGTCCGAGCGGTGGAGGAGGTGCTGGCCCCGGTTCCGTGTCTGAGAGAGGACTCCCCCTCGGCGTGCGCTCGCACGCTCACCTGCCCCACGCGCCGCCTGTGGCATGAGCTCGGACAGAGAGCCGATGAATTCCTCGACTCCAAGACTATCCGGGACCTGTGTGACGAAGCTCACCAGCTAGCCAGCGGAGAGTAGCCAACCGCCAGCGAGGGCGCAACTCCTTCGAACCAGCAACTCAGGGGTCCCGTGTCCCAGGCTGCCTGGACGTCCCCCTCACCATCCGACAGGTAACGCACATCGGGCAGATCTTGGAGCCGCCCGATGTTCTATTCTCATCCTAATGTGGACCCTCGAGCGGCTACCACATTCGCAGCGCCGAGGTCGCTTGTGCCGTAGCACACATCGCCGCCCTACTGCACAACGGCCGCCAGCACCGGCGCACTCCTCGCCCACGCCCTCGACAAGTGGGTACCCAGCCCATACCACTGGCCTGCCCTCACCAGGGCGAGTCCCACCAGTAGAACCGCGTACACCACGTGCTCATCGATCAACGGATTGTGCTCTGGCGGCAGGTTTCCCATCCACATCAGGGTCACCAACACCGCACCAGAGGCTCCGGCCTCTGCATTCTGCCGCTCGTATGCGGTCATCAGGTACTCGATCATACCCGTGTCGTGAACGGCGCGGATCGGCTCAAGTCCGGCGTCATCAGGAGCGATGACTGGCCCCAACTCCTGCTCGTTGATGGCAGACAGGATGCTGTCAACACGCTCCGGCACGTCAAACGATGCGGAGCGCTCGCCTTGCTTGACGACGTAAGCGGGCCGATGGGTGCGCTGCACAGGCGAGTAGATAGTCAACACGAGGAAGACCCTCGTGCCATCAGGTGCGATCGGGACAGATACACCTTTTCCACGTAGGGCGACGTCATCGCCCGGAGCAGCGCGCTGTACCCAACATCGAACCGCACTATTGCTCCCACCTCCAGGCCCAGGCCACTGACGTCCAGAATCAGATGATCGCCGCTTGCCCCCAGGACATTCGCCTTTATCCTGGGCTTGATTGCCAAACCGTCAACGTCCTGCCTTCCGAGGGCGAGGATCGCCCTTTCCATATTCCCTTTGCCCTCGAATACCGGAACGCGACCAAACGCATCCTGGGCAATTTCGCCGTAGGGCTGCGAGAGCTTTG
>CAZOBP010000183.1:0-5730 GCA_964577995.1 uncultured Anaerolineales bacterium | reverse complement strand
CGAGTCCTCAGCGGTCTCCAGGGTGACCGGAATCACACCGTCAGCGTCCGGCTCGGTCGTCTCCACGGCCAGCTCCAGAGCGTTGAGAGCGATGCGCGCGTCTCCACCAGCCACCCTCACCAGATGGTCCAGGGCTTCCTCTGCCAGTTCCACCTTCCTGTCCCCCAGGCCCCGCTCGGCATCAGTCAGGGCCCGGCGAAGAATCAGGGCCACGTCCTCGTCACCGAGAGGCTCCACACGGAAGATGCGCGAACGAGAAACCAGCGCTCCAATGACTTCGAAAAAGGGGTTCTCTGTGGTGATGCCGATGAGAGTGACCAGGCCCTCTTCCACGTGAGGCAGCAGAGCGTCCTGTTGCGTCTTGGTGAAGTGATGGATCTCGTCCACCAACAGGATGGTGCGGCTCCCGCTCATCATCCGCCTATTCTTGGCCGCGGCGATGAGCTGCCGCAACTCGTTGACCCCGGCCAGCACGGCGCTCATGGACTCGAAGGCGCTCTCCGTGGTGTTGGCTACCACCGAGGCCAGGGACGTCTTGCCCGTGCCGGGTGGCCCCCAGAGGATGATCGAGCCCAGGCGGTCGGCCTCGATGGCCCGACGCAAGAGCTTACCCGGGCCCAGGATGTGCTCCTGCCCCACCATCTCGTCCAGCGTGCGGGGACGCATCCGGGCCGCCAGCGGTGCGTCTTTCTTCAGTTGATCGCTGAGGGAGTATTCGAAGAGGTCCACAGCTCTCCTACCGCCCAGATTCTACCTTGCCAAGGGACGCGAAGCAAGAGATGGAGATCACAGACCCGTACGTGCACAACATACCGTTCGACTACAAGCTATGATGGTCGGGCCGTGGATCTTGGTACACCCTTCCCGCGCAGAGTGCAGAGACTCTCACCTATGGCTGTACTACCGCCTTCACCACCTTGAGCGCTTCCACGTCGGCCAGCGCCTCGTTCAACTCCTCGAGCCGATAGACTCGACTGATGAACGCCTCGTACGGGAAGCGGTCTCCGTGCTTGGCCAGGACCTGGATACCGCGATAAAAGTGGCTGAAGTCGCTGCCCCAGCAGCCTCTGATCTCCAGGTGCTTACGATTGATATCCCAGTGAGGATTGACCTCCACGGGACCGGCATCGGTGTACTGACCCACCACCACGTACCGACCGTTGTCGCGGGTCATGCGCATCCCCTCAGGGATGGCCATCGGGTTCCCCGTGGCCTCGATAGTCACGTCGGCACCGCGACCGTGGGTCAACTCCTGTACCATGGCTATCCGCTCCTCAGGTCCGTGCTCCTCAATGTCGATCGCGTGGTCCGCTCCGACCGCACGCGCCATGTCGAGCCTCATCCTGGGCGCTCCGATCACGACAACCTGCGTCGCCCCAGAGAGTTGAGCCAGTATCGCGGCGTTCAGACCCACGTGGCCACAGCCCTGGATGGCTACCGTGTCACCAAGCTGGACGTCAGCACGCTCCAGAGCATGGGTAGCCGTGGGCAGGCCACATCCCGCGCCGATGTATCGCTCCGCCACCAATCCCTGCGGTAGCTTGATAATCTTGACCCCGGGCTTGAGGTAGATGGCCTCGCTCCACCCGCCCAGCAGGCCCTCGTCCGCCGAGTAGGTGATGCCGTAGACTCGGCGGCTCGGACAGCGTGTCGTGGCCTTGGCTACCAGACAGAACCAGCAGTTGCCGCACGTCTCATGAACGTCGAGAAAGGCGACCACGTCTCCCTGCCGCAGAACCTCCCCTTCTACGTCAGATACCTCGCCCGCGATCCTGGAGATGCGCCCCACGCTCACGTGACCCGGAATGATCGGGTATGGTACCCCGGCCAGGCGTCCGTGATACAAGTGAACGTCCGTCCCGCACACCTCGCTGTAGATCGTCTGCAACAGGACGCTGCCCGGCTCCATCTCCGGCTCAGGATACTCCCGTACCTCCATCGGCTCTCCCGGCGCTACCATCACCGCTGCCCTGTACATACAAACCTCCTATCTCTCCATACGTTTGCCCATCAAGTTGAGTTTGAACCTCCTGATGGTATCGGGTGGTATCGCACCGCCCTTCGGACCCTCGAAATGAAGGGCATCGCAGGGACACTGGACGATGCAGGCCCCGCATTGCACGCATCGGGCCGCCCCGGGCATGGTCGCCCTGTGGAGACGGAGGTCCACTTCGTAGCAGTCGCGGGGACAGACGTCTTCGCAACAGCCCACACCCTTGCAGCGTTCCTCTTCGAGCACAACCTTCAGCAGCCGGTCCTCCTGCAAGCCGCTCTTGTAGAGCGGCGTGCTGCCCAGGAAGTCTACACCCATCACCAACAGGACGGCTAGCGTCAGGGCCGCCCACCGGAGTATCTCCGCCCACGCTCCCTGGCCAAGCACGTACTGGTAGCCTGTGTATCCGCTCAACACCACAACCCACAGGGCCACGAAGCCAGCCAGGACGGTGCCACTACCTCCCGCCCCGAAACCCAGCCACCTCCCGTACAGCGGAAAGGACAGATACACAGCCAGAGAAAACCCCCAGACTACGACGATGGAAGGCAGAAGGGCCTGACGCCAGAGCACTGCCAGGATCAGCGCTGTCACCACGGAGATAGGAAAGGCCCAGGCAGCGGCCATCTCCACCCGCTGCGTCCACGGGAAACCCACCTCGCGCATCTCCCTGCGCTTGGTCAGTCCGCCCTCCACGAAACGTGGTAGGTCCCTGGCGTAGACAGGACCCCAGAGGACCTGCCACCCTGCCTGGCTCTCCACCACACCGGCTTCCACGCCTGTCGCAGCAAGCTGAGGAAGGATCACCCTGCGATGGTCCACGCGCTCCTCTATGCCACTGGTCTTGAGTACGGACAGGACGTCGTGGTTGGTGAGCAACCCACCGGTGGCCGCGCACCACACGTTGACACCTCTGCTCTTGGCCACCAGGAGATAGGCGTTCATGCCCCTGAGTGCCCTGCGAACCCTGGCTACCGTGAGACGATAGTTGCAGGTCACCAGCACGGGGGAGTCACGGTCAGGTCTCCCTATCTCCGTCAGTCCGGCCCGGCAGGGCCAGGGCACGAACCTGAGCACAACCCCGATGATGTTCACGGCCACGTATTCCAAGAGGCTCATTCCCTTGCTCCTGCCCGCTTTCTGGCCACCAACTCCAAAAGGCTGCCAAGGTTCAGAAGCCTCGTGGACTCCACAATGAAGCCTGCCTCCTGCGCCTTGTGGGGCAGATCGGCCACCGCGTGGGTGGTGGTCTGAGTCCAGAGGTAGACGACGACACTCAGAGGTATTCTCAGTACCGCGTTCAGCACCCGCTTGGGGAGACTGTCGGGCACGACCTCGTCCGCGATGAGCAGCAGGCCCCGGGGCTTCAGCACGCGTCTCGCCTGTGTGAGCGCGAAGGACACCTCATCCGCCGTCAGCTCCGAGAAGCAGAGCCCGCTCACGACCACATCGTAAGAGGCAGCCTCCTCGTTCTCCAGTTCTGCGACGCCCATCTCGGCCCACTGCGCCCTGTGATCGAGCTTCGCCTGCCTGGCCCTCCGCCGGGCGATCTCCAGCATCTGGGGATTGACATCTATACCCTTGACCCAAGCCCCCTTGGCGGCGGCCCTGAGCACCAGTGCGCCTGTGCCGCACCCCACATCGAGGACTCGCTGCCCCTCCTCCACATAGGAGATCAAGCGATCATAGGCACCATCCAGCCGCCCCAAGGTCAGGATCCGCAGGCCTCGGTCATACCTGCTGGGCGCGGATTCCAGCATTCGCATCAGCACGTAGGTGCTCACGGTTCACACCCCGCCCGGTCTTACCGCCGTGCTCAGTGGCCTTTTCTCGAGCGCGAAAGGCCACAAAGCAAAAGGCGAGAAGGGTTGCTCCTTCCCGCCTGCAAGCTCCTAGCTCTGCTCAGTTACGACTTTCGGTGCCTGAGCCGAAGGCCCGTGTATCCGGCCAAGCCTACCAGGCCGCTGCCCAGGAGCGGCACGCTGCTGGGCTCGGGGACGAACTGCTCCTCGATACTCGCACCGCCTTGTCAACACACTCACAAAGAGGAACGAGACCAGGGCATAGATACCGTCCGTCGCCATAGGCATCAGTGCCGATCTGCGGATCTGCGTGTTCGAACGAGAGCCACTTGATCCCAAGGGGGCCGCCGTGTGCAGCCATCCCACGGCCAACTATCTGAAGACGGCGAAAGTTCGCGGCTCCAGCCTTCTGCCCACCTCCCTGGCTACCCCGGCCATGATCTCCGGAGCTTCCAGGGCCCTATCTCGAGTGAATCGGTAGGAAGGGCCTACGACTCCGATGGCCGCGACCACGCCTTCCCCTGCCTTCTCTACGGGCACCGCAACGGCATTGACGTCTTGCTCTTCCTCCCCCCAGGAGGTCGCATAGCCACGCTCGCGCACCTGCTGCAACTCCGCGGCCAACTGAGTGGCGTCGGTGACGGTCCTCTCGGTGAGACGACTCAGGCCTTTGGCCAGGTAGGATCGCTGCTCGTCGCCTGGCATGAAGGCCAGGAAGATCTTCCCCGTGGATGTAGCGTGTAGAGATCCGCCACCAATCCAGCCCACCGATTGCACGAGCTGAGGCCCCGGCACCTGGAGGACGTTGAGAATCCTGTCATCGTCCCTCACGGCCAGGTAGGTGATCTCCTCCAAGGTATCCGCCAAGTAGTGCAAGTATGGAAGAGCAACCTGCGGAAGGCCTCTACTGTTCAGCACTGCGTTTCCCAGCTCCACGAGCCGGAGCCCCAGGCGGTACTTGCGTGTTCGAGGGTCGCGTTCCGCCAACCCTCCACGCAGCAGCGATACGAGGAGGCGGTGAACTGTGCTCTTGTGCAAACCCAGTTCATTGCTCAACTCCGTTACCCCCAAGTAGTCCTGCTTGGCACTCAGAGCATTCAGGATAGCCACAGCTCTATCAACCGATTGCACGGGCATGTTTGACAGTCACCTCCGTCGAAGTAAAGATGTCTCTGTTATTATAACAGTCTCCTGGCCGATGTCAAGCTGAGGTCCAGTCTCGTCTCTCTGTGTTGACATCCCCACCCACCTGGCCTATACTCCGCACATGTGGTGGCCAGTAGGGTCGCTCCGCTACTGGGCGCTGACTGATATTCGCCACCACTCCCACATCGAACCCTGGAGGAGAATCAGTATGCCGCGCAAGAGCTTCGACCGTGAACTCCAACGCCTTCAGGAGGAGGTACTCCATCTGGGAGACGTGGTCGAGAAAGCGATTGTCGACTCCGTGGACGCCCTATGCCATCAGAACCGCCAGGCGTCCAGCAGGTTGATCGCCGGAGACCGTGCCATCAACGAGAAGCGCTTCGCCATCGAGGGCGATGCTCTCACCCTCATCGCCACTCAGCAGCCGTTGGCAGGAGACCTGCGGACCATTTTCGCCGTGGTGGAGATCGCCACCGAGCTGGAACGCATGGCAGACTACGCCAAGGGTATCGCCAAGGTGAACATACTGATGGGGGACGAATCCCTGCTGGCCCCTGCGGCGCATCTGCCTGGCATGGCGGCCAGGGTGAGTTCCATGCTGCACGGAGCCCTCAAGGCCTTCGTAGACCAGGACGTGGCGCTCGCCCGCGCGATCCCAGAGCGGGAGCACGAGGTCGATGCCATCCACAACAAAGTCTACCGGGAACTGCTGGCCCTGATCACAGCCGACCCCAGCACCACGGACTGTGCCACGTACCTGCTCTGGGTGGACCACAACCTGGAGAGGGC
>CAZOBP010000182.1:0-5740 GCA_964577995.1 uncultured Anaerolineales bacterium | reverse complement strand
AGGAGGCCTACCAGGCCCACATCACCTACGGGACCAACCACGAGTACGGATTCGACTACCTCCGCGACAACCTGGCCTACACCCTCGAGAGCCGCGTCCAGCACGAGATGCACTACGCCATCATCGACGAGGTAGACAACATCTTGATCGATGAAGCCCGCACGCCTCTCATCATCTCCGGTCCGTCCGATGAGCCTCTGGAGGAATACGGGCGGTTTGCGCGCATCGCCCGCAAGCTCCGCCCCGACGTAGACTACGAGCTGGACGAAAAGGAGCGCAACGTCGTCCTCACCGAGACAGGGCTGGCCAAGGTGGAGGCGGAGACAGGCATCGAGAACATCTACGACGAAGCCAACTACCAGTACGTCCACTACATGGAGCAGGCGCTGAGAGCACAGGTCCTATTCCACAAGGACCGTGACTACATAAGACAGGGGCAGCGCGTCGTCCTGGTGGATGAATTCACCGGACGGTTGATGCCGGACCGGCGACTCAGCGAAGGGCTCCACCAGGCCATCGAGGCCAAGGAAGGCGTGCCCATCAGGCGCCGCATGATGACCCAGGCTACGATCACCCTCCAGAACTACTTCCGCATGTACGAGAAGCTGGCGGGCATGACAGGCACGGCGGCTACCGAGGCGGAGGAACTGGACAAGATCTACGAACTGGATGTCGTCGTCCTCCCCACCAACGTGGAGTACATGGCCCGTGTCGCGGAATCATCGTTGGCGGAGAAGCGGCACAAGGAAGATGGCGTCGAGATTGTGGAGTACTATGACCGCGACAACCCTGACGAACCCCTCTTCTACCGGCGCGTCGACTACGAAGATGTCATCTACAAATCCGAGAAGGCCAAGTGGGAGGCCATTACAGCAGAGATCGACGAGTCCCACCGTCTAGGACGACCCGTGCTTGTGGGCACGACCTCCGTAGAGAAGTCCGAGCGCCTGAGCGCGATGCTGAAAGAGAGGGGTGTCTCCCACGAAGTCCTGAATGCCAAGAACCACACCAGTGAGGCGGCGATCATCGCCCGAGCGGGAGAACCAGGCGCCGTCACCATCGCCACCAACATGGCCGGGCGCGGTGTGGACATCAAGCTGGGCGGCGAACTGACAGAAGACACCATCAAGGCCGCCCACAGACTGCTGCGCGGTCGGGGCGTGGACCCTTACCATGCCACCTCGACGCAACTCTACACGGCTATCGCCGAGGTCCACCCGGACTACGTGCGGCACCGCGAGCAAGTACTGGATCTGGGCGGTCTGCGCGTTCTAGGCACCGAGCGTCACGAGGCGCGACGTATAGACAACCAGTTGCGGGGGCGGGCCGGGCGTCAGGGGGAACCGGGATCTTCCCGCTTCTACCTCTCTCTCGAAGACGACCTCATGCGCCGCTTCGGCGGTCCTTCCGTGGCCAGTCTGATGGACAGGCTGGGCGTGGAAGAGGACATACCCATCGAGCATGGTATGGTGAGTAAGACCATCGAAGGCGCTCAAACCAAGGTTGAAGGTTACAACTTCGACATCCGGAAGCACCTTCTAGACTATGACGATGTCCTCAATCGCCAGCGAGAGTTGATCTATGGCCGCAGGTACAAGTTTCTCACCCGGCAGGACCTGGAACCGGAACTGTGGGACATGATAGAGAGCGAGTTGGACACGAAGTTGGAGGACGCAACGCGCAAGGATGGTGATGAGATCGGACTTCTCGCCTACCTCAACGATATCCTGCCTCTCTCCCTCGCCCCTCCCGACAGCCCGTTCCCCTATCAGTTTCCCTTCCTGGGCAAGTTGACCTGTTTTCCACCGTTCACCGTGCTCTTCCTCTCCACACAACTGGCGGACCTGCCCGGAGACCAGGTGCCTGGGGCGCTCCTGGAGATCGCCCAGCAGGCCAGTGACGAGTACCGCCAGCATCTGCTGGAGACGGCGGTCCAGGAACCGCTTGACGCCGCTCTGGACCAGTACAAGGATACCCTAGCAGCGTACACCGAGTCTCTCGAGAACAAGATCGACGACTACGTTGACCTGATGGAAGAGCAAGGCAGAACCGTCAACGGCCAGGATCTGGTTCAGTACGTGCAGAGTGTCTTCCCGCTCACTCTGAACGTGAAGCCCAGCGATCTGAGGGGCCTGTCAGTAGCCGAGGCCACCGACGATCTTCTGGCGCGGTTGCAGAGCGCGTACCATCGGGAACTGGGCGACAGACTGCTGCTCACCGTACAGTCACGCTTACCTCCAGCGATGAAACCGGACCAAGTCAGAGCGTCCAACATCAACGCCGAGGACATGCAGGCCCTCCTGCAAAGCTCCTCGTCCGACTCAGACGACTCTGCCGGTAAGCGACTGGCCAGTCTGGCTCAGGGCAAGGGGAGCCTTCTCGATACGCTCTCGCAGATGAACGCTGCGGCCATGCTGGACCTGAACCTACTCAGAAGAATCCTGGCCCAGGCTGTAACCATGATCTACGACGGCTGGGGGCGAGCGCAACTCGACGAGATAGGCAATGTTCTGTCGGAGAAGGAATCCAAGCTGCGGTCGGCCTCTGGCCAAGAACTGACACTTCACTTGCTGAGGGTGATCTACGGCGAGAGAGCAGAGTTCGACAAAGGACACCTCAAGCGCGTCTCCTTCGCACCCCGTCTGCCGCTCCAGTATCTGGCCTTGCCACTGTTCAGGAGGCTACGCCCGAACGCTGCTCGCGACGCGCTGTTGGGGACCCTGGAGACTGCCCTGGCATCCCGCGAGGAGGCCTGGGGCCGCCAGGAGCTCGGGCGTCTGGGCCAATACCGTCTGAGGGAGCTGGACAGCGACTTCTCCGCAGGGCTAGCTGAGCAACTGGGTTCGTCGGTCATCAAGCAAGCCGAAGAGAAGACAGTGTCCGAACTCGACGATCACCTGCACGACCAGGTGCGAGCGTATCTAGGCCTCAAAGAGATCCGAGATCTCACCCTCGCTGAGGCGGGAATCCACGACCAGTTGGTCCAGCACCAGGAGCGTCAACTGGGCACCAAGCTCACAGATTCTGGGGTCGTCGCCGAAGGACATCTGGCCAAGGAGATCGAGGAATTCCTCCTTACGGAAGGCCACTTCGAAGATACCGAAACCCGCGGTGAACTGCTGCACAAGCCCATCGCCCAGCTTGGCAACACCGTACGCGAGAGCATCGCTGCCCTCACAGGGCAGCAGGAACTGGCCGAACTGAGGGACGCGCCAGTCGCCGAATGGGACGAGAACCTCCGTCTCGGTGTTGTGGAGTATCTCCGAGGGCGAGGTCACTTCGTGGACGAGCAGAAGGTCCAGCGGTTCTTCGTCCACGGCACCCTGGCGGATCTGGACGGCGATGCCGCACGAGAGGCCTGTGCGTACATAGCCAGGAGACGGCTCGAGAAGTTCGCTGATCGCAGCCTCAACTCCCTCAAGGGCGATCTTCGGGAAAGGGTCCTCGGTCACTTCCAGCAACAGGGGCTTCTGGTGGATGAGGCCAAGAGGGCACACGCCAACGAGCGCCCTCTCTCCCAACTCGATGAGGCTGCCGCCGCCGGTCTGATCGAGCACCTGGGGCGACAGCAGTTGGAAGCCTCGGGGACCGCCTCGGCTCTTCCCCGTGACGCACTCGAATACCTCCAGACCCAACTCAGAGAATCCGGGTTCTTCGTAGATCAAAGTGTACTGGACTCCTTCCCTCAGACGAGGTTCTCGGAGCTGGAAGGAGAGCTCTACGCAGCCGGGCGGGACCACTTGCTGGCAGGTCTGGAGCGGGATCTGAACGAGAAGCTCTTCGGAGAACTCCCTGACTACGTGCGAGACATCATCCTCGTCTACCTCCGTGGAACGGACTACCTGCGGGATGAGGACAAGGTCGCCCAGTTCGAGAGCCTCACGCTATCCGCGCTGGACGCAAGTACCGTCCAGGAGATGGAGCAGCACCTTGGGGACGCGATGGTGGCCGATCTCGAACAGCGCAAGTTCATGAATCTCGATCAGGAAGTGCGAGAGGCCATCCTGCACTACCTGGACATGGAAGGGCTGTTCACGAAGAAGAAGAAAAGGGAGCAGTTCGTCAAGCGCAGCCTGGCCGAGTTGGACAAGGGAACCCGGGAAGGAATCGCCTACCACCTGGGCCGGGAGCGCCTAGCAGAGCTCAGAGAGGTCCGATTCTCCAGTCTTCCGGAGAACATTCGCGACCACGTGTGGCAACATCTCCAAGACAGCGGGTATTTCCTGAACGCTGAGAGGGAAGAGTACCTGGAGATCGAGGAACTGAAGAACCTCGAGCCAGCGCTGCGCGAGGGGGTTCGTGACGCTCTCAAGCAAGGCCTCGACGAACTCCTCAGCCACCGCACTATCGATAAGCTGCCACAGAAGCTGGAGGCCGCCGTCCGTGAGTATCTGGACGCGCAGGAGTACTTCGTCGACCACGATCGGCTACGCGAGTTCGAGGCCGCCCAGGCTGGCGAACTGGACCCAGAGACCTACGGCGTAGTCTGCCAGCATCTAGGCCGACGAATCTTCGCCGAGATCGAAGGCAAACGCCTCCCGGAGCTGCCCGATAGTCTCCGTGAGGTTGTGGAGGTTTACCTGGAAGGCAGCGACTACTTCGTTGACGAGGCCAAGATGGAGGGGTTCTTGCGGCGCAGACTGGCTGATCTGGACGAAAGCATCTACGAGAGCCTGGTTCGCTCTCTGGGTGACGAGCTGGCCCAGGAGACCGCGACCAGCCCCGTGGCAGAGCTCGATCAGAGCGACCGCGAGTATCTCCGGGACTACCTGGATAACGTCGGCTACTTCCTAGACCAAGACGCTCTGACCCACTTCGAACAGGGAACGCTGACCGAGCTCAGGCTTGATAGCAGAGACCATGATGGTCTTGCCTCTTGGCTAGGTCGACGTTGGACAGAGAAGAACGCCGATCGCAGATTCCAGGAACTTGACCAAGCAATCCTGGAGCAGGTGCAGGCAGATCTGCGCTCCTCGGGCTACTTCCTGGACAGGGACAAGCTAGAACGGTTCCGCGAAGAGGGCTTCGCGGCGTTGGACGAACAGAAGCGGCGCGACGTGCTGCAATACCTGTCTCAGAGGCGTGCCTCGGAGATCGAGGAAAAGCGGCTTACCGATCTGGAACAGGAGACCCGTCGCGAGGTCGAGCTCCTTTTGCTACAGCAGCACATCGGCGTGGACGAGGATCGGGTGGCTGGCTTGAAAGGGCGCACGCTGCGAGATCTGGACCAGGAGTCGAACGGGGACCTGGCCACCTATCTGGGTCGCCAGCGTGTGCGGGAGTTGGACGACCAGAGGATAGCAGACCTCGATGGATCGAGCAGAGCAGAGTTACAGCGCTACGTGGGCAAGAGACTTGTGCACCAGATCGAGAAGCAGTTGATGCTCGGTTTCACCAGCCGGCTCTGGGTGGACTACCTGACCGCGATCGAAGATCTACGCCAGGGCATTGGGCTCCAGGCCTACGGCCAGATGGACCCGCTAGTCGAGTACAAGCGGCGTGCCTTCGGGATGTTCGGCGAGCTGAATGACAACATCAACCGCATGGTGGTGAGTAACGTCTTCCGCTACCCCCCTCAGCCCTTGAGATTGGCTCAAGGCAGTGAGCGTGGCTAGGGTCCGTGGTAACCCTCGGCACAGCGGACCCGCCAATCAAAAGCAAGGGAGATCAGGAGCTTGAGACTGGCCGACCTGATAGAGGATGCACCTCCCATCAGCATCTTCACCGGACGCTTCGGCAC
>CAZOBP010000181.1:0-5774 GCA_964577995.1 uncultured Anaerolineales bacterium | reverse complement strand
CTGGAGGCGCTGTCTGGCTCGGGGCGCAGGCTCTCAGAACTGGCGGCAGAGATCCCTCGATACTGCTCAGGACCCGAGGTCAAGCTCTCCTGTTCTGACGAACACAAGTTCGTGGTCATGGAGCGCATCAGGGAGCACTTTCGGGATCGCTTCGAGTTGGTGGATCTCGACGGCTTGCGGATCGAGTTCGAGTATGGGTGGGCGTCGGTGCGAGCTTCCCATACCACGCCGAATATCGCCCTCGTCTTCGAGGCGCGGACGCCGGAGATGCTCGACGAGATCAGAACGTCCATCATGAGGGAGCTCGCTGAGTGCTGTGCAGAGGAGATCTCTTCGGGGATGCTGGGGTTTGAAGCCGGTGAGTGATCAATCGCCATTGTGCAGAGAGAACTTCCCGGTCACGCAGTGAGGATCATGGCCAGAGAATCGTCTATGTCCAACCAGGGCTTGAGGAGCAGGATGACCGGCAGCAGACTGCTTCGCTTCCTGTTGCCGGGCTGGCACATCAAACGCTGGCTGCTGGCCCTCTTCCTGGGCATCTTGCTGCTCAGTCTCGGTTTTGCCTATGTTCTGGTCCACCTATATCGGACTGCCCCTTTTCCTTCTTACGTCTACTACTTGACGTTGCAGTTCATACCCCACGTGGAGCGGGGCATTCTCCTGGGAGTCATCGGGGTCTCTCTGGTCGTGGTCTCTTTCCTCAAGTTGAGCCACACACTGGTGGCGCCCTTCGTGGCCAAGAAGGCCAGCAACGAGAGCCTGGTGGACGTGGTGTACGACTACTACCACGGCACCAGCGAGAAGCCAAAGGTCGTGGTCTTCGCGGGCACGGAGGGCCTGTCCACGCTGCTGGGCATCGCCAAGGAGGTCCCCTGGCAGATCACAGGGGTCGTTCCCCCTCTAGGGAGTGGGGCCGCGTTTTCGAAACTGCGCAGGGGCCTCGGTACTTCGGGGGAGGAGGTGCTCTTTTCGACTACCGACAAGGTGCAAGTTGTCGCTGAGCTAGAAGACGGGAGGACCCTGGCCGGAGAATCGCAGATCTTGCGGGGTCAGAACGGTAGTCTTGTCAAGAAGGTGTGGCTGGAGTCGATGGCCGACGAGTCACCAGGAGCCCCGGTGACCGCTTCTCCGGAAGTGATTGAAGCGCTGGACGTGGCGGATGCGGTCGTCATCGGGCCGGGTTCCTTGTTCACAAACATCATTCCCACCATGTTGGTGCCGGAGATCAACGAGATCTTGAAGCGCACTACCGCCAGGAAGATATTCGTGTGCAACATCATGACCCAGCCCAACGTGACAGAAGGGTATTCTGTCGCCGACCACGTGCGGGCTATCCAGAATAGTTGTGGGTTCCGGCTGGACTACGTGCTGGTGAGCAGAACTGAGGAGATAGCCGACTCGGTGCTGGCCCGCTACCGGAGTGTGTCCGCGGAGCCGGTGGGTTCCGTCCCCGTAGTGAAGGATGACACGCAGATCATCCTGTTTGAGGACACTCCCGAGGAACTGGTGTTGGTAGAGGGGGCGCTGCTCATCGAGAGGGACCTTGTGCAGGAGGTGGCAGAGAAGGGCGCCAACGGCGTCCAGAAGATCGTGTTGCGCCACGATCCGCTCAAGCTGTCCGCAGCCGTGTCCGGGATACTCAGGGACTACGCTTTCCAGGCGAAACTCTCTGCCAGTCGCGCTGTGTTCAAGGAGTACGACATCCGAGGCGTGGCAGACGCTGATCTGACGGCGGGGGCCATAGAGACCATAGGCAAGGCCTTCGGGACCTATATCCAGAGAACGACCGGACGAAACAAGGTAGTCGTCGGTCGCGACGTAAGGCTGTCTTCCGAGCGCTTCTTCGGCGCAGTCACCAAGGGGCTGCTCTCCACAGGCTGTCACGTGGTGGACATCGGCGTGGTGCCCACGCCCGCGCTCTCCTTCGCTATCGACCACGTCTTCGCCGACGGGGCAGTAATGGTGACTGCCAGCCACAACCCCGCCGAATTCAACGGTCTCAAGCTTCAGGTGGGGCCCTATCCTCTCGCCGGAGAGGCGTTGCAGCACGTGGAGAGGTTGATCGCCAAGAATCAGTACGAGACTGGCAAAGGGTCCACGGAGCAGGTGGACGTGCTGCCGCGCTACCTCGACTGTATTCGCGAGCGTGTCCGTCCGGAGCGCAGGCTGAAGGTCGTAGTGGACGGAGGCAACGGGACGGCGGGTCTTCTCGGCAGCCAACTGATCGAAGACCTGGGGTGTGAAGTGGTGCCGCTGTACTGTGAGCCCGATGGTCACTTCCCGAACCACGAGCCGGATCCTCTGGTCGAGGAGAACATCAGGGAGTTGCAGGCGACCGTTGTGAGAGAGGGCGCGAACGTCGGGATCGGGTTCGACGGCGACGGGGACAGACTCGGCGTGGTTGACGAAGAAGGCAACATGGTACTCCCTGACAAGTACGTGGCCCTTCTGGCCAGGGAGTTCCTGGCCCGCGGACCAGGCAAGGTCGTGCTGGACGTACGGTGTTCGCAGTCCCTGATCGACGATGTAGCGGGCCACGGGGGGATCCCTCTCGTGACCAGGTGCGGGAATGCCTACATCCTCCAGAAGATGCGGCAGGAGAATGCGGTTCTGGGTGTGGAGCTCAGCGGTCACGTTTTCTTCAACGATCCACCTCTCAACTCCGACGATGCTTTGCTGGCAGCCGGCAAGCTCGTCGAGTATCTCTCCAAGACGGAGCGATCCCTGTCGGAGCTGGTCCGAGGACTGCCACAGTACTACAGTTCTCCGGAGATGAGGATACCGTGTCCCGAGACGGACAAGTTCAGCATCGTGGAGGCGATCAAGGAGTCGTTCATCGAGACCCACGAGGTGCTCGACATCGATGGCGCGCGCATCAGGTTCGATGGTGGTTGGGCCCTGGTTAGGGCTTCGAACACCCAGCCGGTGCTATCGGTGAGGATGGAGGGTAGAACGGAGAAGGACCTCCGGCGCATACAGGAGACGGTGACCAGCCGCATAGCACAGTTCGTGCCGTTGACAAGCGGCTCGCGATAGGTGCTCGGTGCAAGGAAGAGACAGCATGGCCAAGCTGGGGCAGCACCCAGCGGAAGGAGACCTTCAAGGGGGACTCGAGATGCTGGCGGGTTTTCTGAGGCCCTGGCATGAGGCTGTGGAGGACCCCAAGTCTGCCCAGCAAACCGTGCTCCAGCGCTTGCTGGATGGATACGCACTGACACGCTATGGTGCTCAGCACGGGGCTGGCGAGGTCCGGACTTTCGAGGAGTACAGGGCTGCCTTTCCCGTGGTGAACTATGAGGAGTTCAAGCCGCTCATCGAGCGCACCATGGCAGGTGAAGTGGACTTGTTGCTCTACGAACCGCCGATTGGCTGGGCCATCACGCGGGGGACGACGAAGGGCGAGTCCAAGTTCATTCCGATGACCGCTACCGACCTCGAGATGCGCGTCAGCGCCGGCCGCGCCCTGATGAACTACATCGCCCGAACTGGCCAACTGGATACGCTACAGGGTGTGAATCTGAACCTGAACTTCCCTTCTGTGGTGGGTACTGTACGGATGGGTGAGCGGGAGGTGGAGTACGGCTATAGCTCCGGCATCTACTTGAAGCACACCACAGCAGCCACGCCTCTCCGTTCCCTCCCCACCCAGGAGGAAGTCGATGCCCTGGGTGGTGGAAAGACCATAGTAGACTGGGAGCGACGGTTCGAGCTAGCCTACGAGCGATGCAGAGAGGAGAATGTGACCATCGTGGGAGGGGTGGCTCCGACGGTTGTGGATTTTGGCCGTTATCTGCATCACAAACACGGAGTGTACCCCAAAGAATTGTGGCGGGTGCGCATCATGACCTTGGGCAGCGTGCCAGGGATCAACACGAAGTATCGACCTATCCTCAGGGCGCTCTATGGGCCCGCGGACATCGCCGAGATCTACGGCACGACGGAGGGGATGTTCGGCCAGCAGCGGGACGAGAAGCGCGCCTGGGTGCCCAACTACGATCTCTTCTTCTTCGAGGTCGAGACCAGAGAAGGTGCGAAGATGATGCACGAGATGAGGCCTGGGCAAACGGGCAGTCTCGTCGTCTCCACGCCCATCCTGCCCCGCTACAGGATCGGCGATCTGATCAAGGCCTTCCAGCCGCCCTACTTCCGCTGCATAGGGCGCGATAAGCCGATCACACGTCTTCGCTACTGGTGGGACCAGATGGTCACCATGGACCTGGGTCGACTCTAATCCTTGGTGGGCTAGGGCCTTGGCCTGATGAAAACGCCGACAATGATCGCCAGGCCGACCGCGATGATCACCAACGGCCAGGTCAACTCCCATCCGACCAGTCCGCCGAGACCAATGGCCAGCGCAACGAAGGCCAGAATGATGCGCCCCCTGACTGGCCGGCGGTAGGTGGGCATCAGTATACGGAGTAGGATCTCCAGCAGGAAGAGCAGCCCCGCGCCAAGGAAGATGTAGCTCCAGGCGTTCTCCCAGGTCAGCCACGGGTACATGCCCAGGTTGGTCGCCGCGAAGACGAGCCCGGCGAGAATGATGATCAGACCCCAGACCAGCGGACCGAGAGCGTCGCCGCCGGTCCACTGTTCACCCTTGTCCCACTCACGCTGGCCGTGGTCCTTCTCTTCCTTCTCCTGTTTCTCGTCTTTTCTTCTGTGTGGGTATTCTTCGCTCATATCTCTTCCTCCTTCCCCATTGGGTGCTGATGCGCGTATTCTACGGTAAGCAGCACCATTAGGCAACCCTGTTGTCAAGAGAATGTTGGAACACGCTCGGGGCATCGCCCGCGCCGGACTGAAGCCCAGCGCTAGCTCTGGAAAACTGGCTGAAGCCGGCTCAGGAATATGCTTCCTGCGTGTTTCCCCTCACCGGTAGCATCGACGCGCCAACCCAACGCACTGTGGGGACTCTCTTTCCACACCCTACAGTCCAGACTGCAGCGCCGGTATCCGAACCATCCTGGACGGCGTCGGAGGCCTTACGCGGTTCTCTCGCGTCGGCGCTGTCCAGCATCCGTCGGAAGGGGATTGTCCCTACTCGTCCAGCCATCCGCGCAGCGCGGACTTGATCTTGTCCTCGACCTTACGCCCGACGGTGGCCCAGTCGTCGTCTGTTTCAGCGCCGGCCCATTGTCCCAGCCCGGACCTAACGTGGTTCTCGACGTGCTTACCGATCTCCTCCCAGCTCTCGTCAGGTTCCCCGCCCACGCTGGTGGCCACGTCGGCCTTGATCCTGCTCGCTGCCTTCTGACCCACGGTGTCCCAATCGTCGTGAGGACCCGCTCCAGCCCACTGGCCGAGTCCAGACTTGACGCGCTCCTCAATGTGGCGGCCGATTCCTTCCCAGTCTTCCTCCGGCTCGTCTCCCACTCCGGTGGCGACTTCGGCCCGGATCTTGCTTTCCATCTTCTGGCCGATGGTCTCCCAACCGTCTGTCTCGTCGGCCCCGGCCCAGGCCGCGAGTTCCCTTCTGATCTTGGATTCGATGTCACGCCCGATGTCTTCCCATTCCTCACTGCGCCTTTTCGGGTCGCTCACTGTCCTGCTCCTTTCTCTACAATTGACGTGGGCGAGACATCTTCGTAGCCCACCCATCTAGGCCGTGATCTCCAGACCTGAGATCTCGGTGAGTTTGGAGATGACTACGTTCTCGATCTCCTCGAGGCGCTCTGGGGTCCGCGCCTCGAAGCGTAGGACCAACGCAGGCTGCGTGTTCGAGGCACGCACCAGTCCCCAGCCGTCGCCGAAGAGGATGCGGGCTCCGTCCACGT
>CAZOBP010000180.1:0-5834 GCA_964577995.1 uncultured Anaerolineales bacterium | reverse complement strand
GTGTGGCGTGACCCGGTCTCCGAAGCCGGCAACCCTCGCGTACTCCCTGAATCGGTCTCCCATGTTGCGACCGGTCACTGGCTTATCAGGGCCCCGACCGGGGAAAAGATACGTCCTCAATTTGTTCTCGGCGACATATTCCCTCAGCGACTGGAGCAAGTTGGGCTTCAAATACATCTGTCGCTCTTTGTCTCCCTTGCCGACAACGCGGACGGTTCCCTCGCTCAACTCGATGTCTTGTACTTTGATGTTGGCCGCCTCGCTCAGCCGCAGACCACAGGCATAGAGTAACTGGAAGAACATCTTGTCCCGCCGTTGCAGGCGCGTCTCTGCCTCAAAGGCAGCGAAAAGGCCTTGCACCTGAGTGATAGTGAGCGCCTTGGGCAGCCGTTTCCCCACCTTGGGGCGGGGAAGGCGTCGCGAGGGATCCTCCGCGATGTACCCCTCCTCTGACAGGAAGCCAAAGAAGCCCTTGATGACCAGGACATGATTGCTCACCGTTTTGGGAGCCAGTCCCCTCCCCTGCAGACTGGCCACGTACTCCCGCAATTGAGCAGAGGTAATCTCCTTCGGCGAAGAACCATCCAGGCCGACGTGGGAAAAGAGGGCGTGTAGCACTTTTCCGTACTCTGTTATGGTTCGGGCCGAGAGGTTCTTCAGACGCAGATAGGCGACGAAATCTGAGAACTCAGGATGTACTCGCAACGACGCACCTCAACAATATAGGAAGTCAGCCCTGACTAGAGTACTGGCGGATGCGTGCGAATGTTGGTTCTTGACGGGTAGGGAAGAAAGCAGTAGGCTCACCTTCAAGAAACCACCAGTACTGGGGTGAGTTGACTTGACACATCGGGCGAATTGGGATAGTATTGGTTGTAGTAAGTTCCTAAATTACTAGATCGGAGGAAGGCATGAGCTTGAGCAAGGTGACACGTCATGGGCAGATAACTATTCCAGCTGCGCTGCGCAAGCAAGTAGGCATAGAAAAGGGCGACCTAGTCGAATTGCAGGTCAAGGAGGACCACATCGTGCTTATGCCCAAGAAACTGATCGATAAGAGCCAAGCCTATTTCTGGACCAAGGAATGGCAAGAGGCCGAACGCCAAGCCCAGGCCGACATCGAAGCGGGACGGATAAGAGAATTCGCTTCAGTCGATGAACTATTTGCCGACCTCGACACTGGATAGGTCACAATGCGTATCGCCCGCACGGAGCGCTTCAAAGCCGCCTATAGGGAGCTGACACCGTCAAACCAACAACGAGCTCGGAAGGCCATTCGCCTGCTCCGAGAGAACCCACGCCACCCTGGCTTGAGGGTGAAGAGAATCAAGGGTACGCAGGACATCTGGGAAGCCAGAGTTAGCCGCTCTACCCGGATGACCTTCGAGGTCCATCGTGATCTGATCATCTTGAGGAACGTCGGTGAACACGACAAGACTTTGGCTAAACCGTAGTATCGGGGTTGGCACTGCTATGCCAGAGCAGATCAAGAATCCCTTGACCTTACGGTTCCAGACTTGACTAGCCAACGCCTATCTGCCAAAATGACTAGCGGAAGCAAGACTACCATCGCCGCGAGCACCCTGATGAAAGAATACCAATTTCCCGTGGTCATTGAGTACGATCCCGAAGAGGATGTCTACCTGGCCGATTGTCCTCTCTTGCAGGGCTGCTACACCGACGGCAAGACCCACGAAGAAGCTCTAGAGAACATCACAGATGCGTTGCCACTGTGCATCGAGTCACGTTTAGCCGTCGGTGACCCGATCCCCACTCGAGAAGCTCTACTTTGATGCGCTCGTTCCCCCCAGGGCCGCGGCCAGGTTCGGAGTCAAGGCTGTTTCTTGTCTGATGTCCCTGTTTCCGTGGTTGCTCATTCACCAACACCTCGGCGCAGATGCCCCTGGCTTCAGCGGTGGCGTACTTGGCTCCAGTGAAGGATCTGACCATGTCCTCGGCTACACTTTCGCCAGGCCAACCTGGTGCACCCACTCATGCCTTCCGCAGCAGTCCCTCCACCAGCTTGTCTGCTTCCTCAAAACCCAGGTGATAGGCCAGGCCCCGCTCCTTCAAGCTCTCCTTGCCCTGCGGCAGTATGTCGTCCAGGGCCGTGGGAGTGTTCAAGGCGATCTCTTTGGTCATCTCATCGGCGAGTTGAGTGTAGATGCCTGTTGTGGCCAGGCTCGCATGGCCTAGAAGCCCTTGAACAAAGGTGATGGGCGCTCCGTTGATCAGGTAGTGGACCGCGATGGAGTGTCGAAGAGTGTGTGGCGTGACCCGGTCTCCGAAGCCGGCAACCCTCGCGTACTCCCTGAATCGGCCTCCCATGTTGCGACGCGCGATGGGCCGTTGGCCCGACGCCCCGGAAAGCACCGCGTTGTACCTCTTGCTGCTGTTTGCTTTGCTCCATAAGCCTCAGTGCAACCTCTTCAAGGAATCGACGTCCACCTCGCAGCGCGTCCAGCGCCCCAGGCATTCCAACAGAATGATGGCCCGGTCCCTGGAGGAGAGCCTCTTCTGGAATACCGCTTCCAGGTCGGCCAGCGGCCCCTTCCTGACGGCCACGCGGTCACCCGACTGGAAGGGGTACGTCGTCTGGCCCGACTCGTGCATCCAGGCCAACCGCTGCTTGATGGTGGAGATCACGTCGTCGGGGACGACGGCGGGCTTTCCCCCGAAGCTGACGATCTTCCTGAGGCCGGGGGTCCATTGGACGGCGGAGAAGGCTGGCTTGCCATCGAGGAGGGCGAAGAGGTAGCAGGAGAAGAAGGGCAGGGGCTTACGCCGGGTCCGCCTGCTTGCCGGCAGCAGAGGAAGGTAGACCTCGAAGCCTTCGGCCTCGAGGAACTTGCCGACCTGGCGCTCCTTGTGCGGCTTCGCGTGTAACGCGTACCAGTGCGTCATCTCATGCACTGCGTGGAGAAGGTGCGAGCCTTGCTTGGAGGTCAGCCGGAAGGACGTCTCCCGGCGTTCCTACTTCAGTGACGGTGCCACCGTCGAGGTGGATGTGCTCTAGCAGCGATCTGATGCCGCCCGTCGAGTGGGTTTGTGACGTCCGGGCGGTGCTTTGTCCGAAGATCTGCGGCCAGGTGGCCGCCGGTCCCTGGTCGCGGCGTCGGTCACAGCCTGCTCTTCTCAAGAGGGTCGGGTGCGTCGAGACATGCTCCGCCGTTCAGTGTTTCCATCGTTTTCGAAACACTGTCTGCGTGTATTCAGTTGGCGCCAGTGCCCGACGTACGTGCCCGTGCACCCTCTCTCGGAAGTTTGTCTCCGTGCCTTCCAGTGCACGGAGAGCACAGCCATGCGCCGAGAGTGACTCACTCGCCAGCGGAGCACGCCTGCTCACGCTGGTGCTTCAGGACATCCTCGTGATGCCCAGGCAGAACGCTGTGTACCTCTGGCCTCGGGATGAGCAGATCGCTCGAGGCTCCCGTCTATCGTGCCCTCCCCGAGCCCCTACCTGACAGACGGGGCCAGGACGATGGCTCCCACGAGGCGCACTCATACCCCAACGAAGAGCGCGACGGGCTCGAGATCGGCCGGCACCGGCAGTGTGCGAAGCGCTTGTGAGCAGCTCGCCGAGTGCCACTCATAGGCCGGAACCACCGTTCTGGTCGCGGCCTACACGCTGCATCAGTGGTGCCGTGGGCGCAAGGGCTTCCGATTCGGAGAACACAGCAGTAGTCTTGTCGTCCCTGGTAAAGAAGCACAGCATCATCGCATCCGGTCTGGAGCTATCTAGCTGCATAGTATAGCACGCATCTTCAGCGCAGTCAAGTGGCATCGAACGCTGAGCGCCTGACGGCCTGTCTTAAAGAACCGGTGTGCCATCTCGTACCTAACAGAGGGACGCTGTGAATTCCACTATCTGGTACAGATAGCGGCTCTCGGCCTCCCTGATGGTTGGCGGCCTTTTTGCCGCTGGGGTCAGCAGTGCCACGCAGGCACGCTGCAGAGGCTTCGGACCCAGCGACCAGGTGCTGGACAGAACCTCGGTTGGCACCATAGCTCACGGCTGGTATCGGTTTCTGTGGAGAGACACTTCCCGTGGAGCAGTCAGCGTACCTGGGCAACCTTGATAGCAGTGGACATGCGCTTGGGGGTCGGGTATAATCTAATAGAGGCAGCGCTCTCACTCGTCGTGGGCCGACGCGGAGTTGGGGGCGTTGCTTCGTCTCTAGCGGTGCGCACTGGCGTCGGATTTGTGAGTTATTCGGCAGACGGTCGCACCAAGTGCCCTTCAGACCGGGCAATCACATCATTAGCCCGGCGGAGCTGTCTGTGTGGCCAGGCAAGGGTAGTACGGTTACCCGGGATGGCGCATGCCTGCGGCCCTGGTAATCTAGGGCTCTGTCCGTAGAGCGAAGTGGCCCTTGGGGTGCACACGAGAAGCGCGAGAGTAGCTGGTACGTCGAACAACATAGACTTCGACAACTACTTTGACTACACAGGAAGGACGGGCTACCCAACGTGACCACACAATCAGTGGACAAAGCGATAGCGATCCTCAAGGAGTTCAGCCTGGCCGAGCCTGAGCTTGGCGTGAGCGAGTTGGCGCGCAGGCTAGACCTGACCAAGAGCACCGTTCACCGACTCCTGGCCTCGCTGCGGGAAGGTGGCCTCGTCGACCAGGACCCGGACAGTCATAAGTACCGCTTGGGCTGCGGTCTGGTGGAGCTCGGATACGATGTAATCCACTCCAACTCGCTGTTGCAGACTGCCCTGCCTTACCTTCACTACTTGGCGGAGCAGGTGGGTGAAGCAGCCTATGTCGCCGTGAGAGATCGTGACGCGGTACTCACCATGGTTCAAGTGCTCTCCTCCAAGTCAACAGACCAGGTTCCATGGGAGGCAGCTCTTCCACTTCATGCCACCGCTTCCGGAAAGGTTCTCTTGACACAGATGGAGGAAACCGAACTCGCTGTGCTGCTGGACAAGGGGCTGGCTCGCTGGACGGAGAACACCATCACCGAGTCCATTCCATTGCGCCAGGAGATACAGCGGGTCCGTGAGCAGGGATACGCCACTTGTCTCGAGGAGCAAGAGCTTGGCGTGAACGCCGTTGCCGTACCTATGATCATGTCGGATGGAGATGTTGTCGCCGCACTGACCATCGTCGGTCCGGCCTACAGGCTCACTCGGGACAAGATCGTGGCCTCGCTGGAGAAGCTAAAGGCCATCTCCAGGGAGATCACGCGCAAGCTGGCATAGCATGTCCATGAGGCTCCCGGTGCCCGCAGCGCACTAGGCTCGCTTCTGACTGGACGTCCGCACTGGCTTCGTGGCATGGCGTGGTTCCTGGCGGATGTCGCAGGCCGTGAGTAGGACGTGAATCTGCTGCGCCTCGCAACCGGTCGCGGGCCCGGCGTACAGAAGGACCAGAGAGAAGGCTCTCGGATCGGTAGAGATGCTCAGGGCGATGTCCACAGAGATCACCCTCAAGCTGGGAGAGGGCCTGCGCGGGGCTTACAGTCGCTAGAGTGGGCACGGGTTCTAGATGAATCCCGTGTCTGAATTCGGTTCTCAGCCGCGCACGCTCAAGGCCGGTCTACAGTACCGGCCGCCACGGTGACTCAGGATGCCACACGTCAGGACACGCAACGATGCCCAGCTCAGCAAAGTAGGCGGCGGTCTTCGCGACATAGCCGCGCCACTCGGCGTAGGACGCCAAGCATCCATCATCCCCTGAACAGACTCAGTGATCCGTCTGCTCAATGGTGCCGGCAGACCAAGTGGCTGTGGTATCCTTGCCGAGATCCACCAGATGGGCGCAACGTGCCTGTGAGGAGCGGTTGAGTGCTGCTCCGGACTTGAAACCCCTTCCGGTGTAACCC
>CAZOBP010000179.1:0-5839 GCA_964577995.1 uncultured Anaerolineales bacterium | reverse complement strand
AGGCTCGCGTCGAACCGATTGGGCCCGGTGTGTGAGGTGATCAGGATGAGACTGGCTCCCTCGAAGGCGCCAGGTGGCGCGCCGCGGTCGAGGTGGCGATGCAGGCAAGTGGCATGATCTCTATGTGGACTACGCCTACGAACTGATGTGTCTCCAGTTGTGGATGGACACACTGACCGACAGCCCTTGCTCGGACAAGAGAGTCAGGCAGGCCATCGACTATGGCATTGACAAGAAGGCCATCTGGGAAGGCCTCATGGCGCCAGTAGGCCGTTTGAACGGGCACGTGTTGACGCCCGACGTCTTCGGCTGCAACCCCGACATCGAGCAGACGCCCTACGACCCAGACAAGGCCAGGCAGCTCCTGGCCGAAGCGGGCTATGCGGACGGGCTGGACCTCGAGATACAGACGGCAGTGGGCAAATACTTGGTGGACCGGGATGGTTGCATCGTCATCGCGGACCAACTCGCTGACATTGGCATCAACCTCACTGTCAATGTTGTGGAACCCGCTACGTTCCTAGACTACCTCTCCCACAATGACAAGCGCTGCGACATGATCTACTTGGGCTGGTACAGCTACGGAAACCCATCCCAGGCACTGCAGTGGTTTGCCACACAAACGCCTTGGCACAAGTGGGAGAACGAAGAGTATAGCGATCTGTTCTTGGCAGCCAAGAGTAGCCTTGATGAGGAAGAGCGGCTGGCCATGTACCACCGCATGGCGGAGATCGTGAAAGAGGAGGCTCCAACGGTACCCCTTTACCAGCAAGCAGCACCGTACGGAGTCAACAATGAGGTGGTGAACTGGAGACCGCACCCTGATCAGCAGTTCTACCTGGTTGGCGTTGACCTGGAGAGGTAGGAACCAGGCACGCTGATTCTGCGATCAGTCGAAGGCTTTGGACGCCGTGGAGGCCGGCGGATGCGCTAGTGAGCTAGCATTCGGTGGACCCCCCTGACGTGTCGTATGGCTGCCAACACATGATGGGCGGGCGCCATTCTCCAAAAATGGCGCCCGTCAGCGCGCGAGTGCAGGAAGAGCATTGTAGTGGTGCATTGAGCTAGTATGGTGAGTGCCTGAGGGAGGCGAGTGATGACTAGAGAGAAACTGATGAACGTGAAGGAGTTCGAGGAAACGCTGCATGCGAGCGTTTTCGACGCCGTAGTAGCTGTGTCGCAGGCCAACGTTTTTTATACCTCGGGTGCTTACATCATGACCCAGGCAAGCATTCCGGATCGACTGGCGATGACCGTGTTGCCCAGGGGCGGCGACGATGCGTTGCTCGTGTGCAACATAGAGGAGAGCCTGGCCAGAGAGGAGTCGTGGATCGAGGACGTACGTTCCTACGTGGAGTTCGCCGAGACCCCCATGGCGCTTCTGGCGGACGCGCTGAGAGAAAAGGGCTTGGCGGAGGGGCGGATAGGCATTGAGGGCAGGCGCCTGGGTGCTGGTTACTACCAGGAGCTGAGCGAGGCTCTGCCCAAGGCCAGACTCGAAGTGTGTGACTGGCTATTCGACCAAGTGAGAAGCATCAAGACGAAGGGAGAAATCGAGAGGTTCGGGGAAGCTGGTCGAGCCACGGAGCGGGCCATAGTGGAGGCCTTTCGTGAGGCGAAAGTCGGCGACACGGAGCGAGATCTGCTCCGCGTCATCAAAGACAAGGCTGCCCTGTTCGGTTCCACGGGCATAGTGTTCGGCACAATGGCTGTGGCCGACAACAGCTGGCAGCCACATCCAGCTGCTAGAGACCGCGCCCTCGACAGAGGGGATCTTGTGCGCGTGGATTTCGGCGCCTCTTGGGAGGGCTACGGTTCTGACGTGGCACGCATGGGGGTAGTAGGCGAGCCCAGCAAGATCCAAGCAGATACGTACAAGAAGGTACGCGAGGTGCAGAGAACGGCCATCGAATTCATGAAGCCTGGAGTCCCCGCTTGCGATGTCTACAACTGTGTTGTGGAGACCTACTCCAAGTTCGGGATCGAGTATCCTGGGCCTCACTGTGGTCACGGGTTCGGCTTCGAGGTTCATGAGACTCCTAAACTACACCCCTACAATCAGAGGGAGCTACGTCCCAATATGCTTCTCTGCATCGAGCCGGTGCACTTCAGTGAGGAGGTGGGAGGCTATCAGTTGGAGGACTTGGTCCTGATCACCGAGACGGGATCTGAGATTCTGACCAACTACGAGGATACGCAAGAACTGTTCGTCATTGGTTGAGCGTTGCGTAGCCGTAGGAGTTGAGGATGCAGGTCTATATCTTCAGGAGGTTGCTACAGATCCCCGTTTCCGTGCTGGGGATCACCATGGTGATCTTCTTCCTAGTTCGGCTTCACGGGGATCCAGTTGACCTCTATCTTCCCTACGAGGCCGGCGAAGACGTGAGGGCCCAGGTCAGCCACAACCTGGGTCTGGATCAACCTATGGTGGTCCAATACGGTCGCTTCGTCTCCAACATGATCCGAGGCGACTTCGGCGAGTCCATGTGGTTCAAGAAGCCTGCACTCGAGGTCATTCTGGAGACTATCCCAGCGACTGTGCAACTGATGGCACTCTCGATGCTTCTGGCCGCGATCCTGGGCATAGCCCTGGGGACGATCTGTGCTTTGAGGAGGGGCTCGCTGTTGGACCTCTCCTTCATGACCTTCGCTGTCTTCGGCCAGTCGATGCCCAGTTTCTGGCTGGGGGTGATGCTGATTCTGCTCTTCGCCGTTAGGCTCCACTGGCTTCCAGCGTCAGGTAGAGGGGGGTGGCAGCACCTCGTCTGACCCGCCTTCACTCTAGTTATGGCCCTGTTGCCTCAGCCACTGCTCCTGGTCCGGTCCAGCGTTCTGGACCTACTAGACGAGGATTTCGTCCTGGTCGCTCGAGCCAAGGGGCTGGCGGAGAGGGTGATCCTGTACAGGCATGTCTTGAAGAACGCCCTCAATCCAGCCATCAGTTCACTGGGGATTCAGGTAGGGGGTCTCATGGGGGGGCCATCGTCACTGAGACTGTCTTCGCCTGGCCCGGGTTGGGGCGGGTGAGCGTGCAGGCCGTGTGGAGCCGGGACATGTCGGTGATTCAGGCTTCGGTGATCACTCTTGCAGTATGGGTGATTCTGTGCAGTTTGATAGCTGATATCATCATCGCCTATCTGGATCCCAGGATAAGCACCTGATGATGGGAAGAAGGCGGTAGGCATGTCACTGGAAGCCAACGGAGTTGCACGAAAAAGCATGGGAGCCAAGCTGGCTAGGGCTGGCCGATGGGTTGGGCGGGAGCGGGTTTTCGCCACTGGTGCCGTGATTGTGGGGTTGGTGACGATTTGCACGTTACTGGCCCCGATCATCGCGCCCATGGATCCTCTCGATCAGGATCTGGCCCACAGGCTGCAGCCTCCTTCCTGGCCGAGGACTGGAGAAGGTCCCTACATCCTTGGGTCGGATGGTTTTGGGCGCGATATCCTGAGCTGGATCCTATACGGGGGCCGTATCTCCATGGCTGTTGCAGCGAGCAGTATCGCGGTGTCTGGCTCGTGCGGGATCCTATTGGGTCTGATAGCGGGATACTACGAAGGGCGTCTGGGCACGGTTATCATGCGCTTGGTGGACATGCAAATGGCCCTGCCCCCCATCCTGTTGGCGGTGACCGTGATCGCCATTTTCGGGAATAGCTTGTCCAACTTGATCATCGTGCTGGCCATTAGCAGTTGGTTCACCTACACACGGGTACTGTACGGTCAGGTGCGCTCCCTCAAGCAAATGCAGTATGTCTTAGCGGCGATCGCGCTGGGCGCTTCGAACATACGAATCATCCTGAGGCACATCCTCCCCAACTCCATCGGTGTTATCGTTGTGATGGCTACCTTGCAGGTGGGGCGATTGATACTGTTTGAAGCGGGACTTAGTTTCCTGGGGATGGGTGTGCCTCCGCCGACTCCGAGTTGGGGCTCGATGCTCGCTGAGGGTCGAAACGTGCTGGCCGTGGCGAGTTGGCTTGCCGCTTTTCCGGGATTGGCGGTAGTCTTCACGGTGCTGGGCATAAACTTCCTGGGCAATGGCCTGCGGGAGGTCCTGGATCCGAGGTTGAGAGGTCGGGTGACGGCGTAGAAGTCGGCAGGCTGGTTCTCCGACGTGCGATACTCGGGGCAATCTCGTGGCCAGACTGGTCGCCGGACGGTTGCACTGATGAGGGGACTGGAGCCGATTTGCGTTGAGCAGATGCACGCTGCTCGACAAGAAACCGCGGGCCTGCGCACTGAAAGCGCTGCCATGGTATCTGCGGTACTGAGGGTCTGAAAGGAGATCTAAGATGACGAGAGAGAAACTGATGAATGTGGAAGAGATGCAGAGGGCGCTA
The DNA here is from genome assembly GCA_964577995.1 of uncultured Anaerolineales bacterium. Classification (GTDB taxonomy): domain Bacteria; phylum Chloroflexota; class Anaerolineae; order UBA7937; family B3-Chlor; genus JAUVXJ01. The sequence goes on along the minus strand of CAZOBP010000179.1, from coordinate 1,497 downwards.
GACGAAAGCGAGTTTGATGCCATTGTGGCGAGCTCTCTGGCCAATGTGTTCTACACTTCGGGTGCTTTGATCGAGACCCAGATAAGCATCCCTGATCGGCTAGCTCTTACTGTATTGCTCAAAGGAGGCGATGATTCTCTGCTTGTCTGCAACATAGAGGAGAGTCTTGCCCAGGACGAGACCTGGATGCAGGATGTGCGGTCCTACGTGGAGTTCGCGCAATCGCCTATTGACCTCTTGGCGGAGGTGCTAAGAGAGAAGGGGCTCGCGCGAGGACGATTGGGCGTGGAGAAGAAACACCTAACGGCCGCGTACTACGAGGAGTTAGTTGCAGCGCTTCCCCAGGCCAGCTTTGGGGGATCCGATTCGCTGTTCGAGCATGTACGAAGTATCAAGACCAAAGGCGAGATTGAAAGGTACACACAGGCAGCCTTGGCCACGGAACGGGCCATAGTGGAGGCCTTCCGCGAGGCAAGAGTCGGAGATACTGAGCGGGATGTGTTGGCGGCTATCAAAGACAAGGTCCTCATGTTCGGCGCCAGCGATGTGGACTTTGGCATTCTGGCTGCTGGCGATCATAGCTACCTGGCTCATCCCGCCGCGCGAGATCGCGCACTGGAGCCTGGAGATCTCGTTCGAGTCGATTTTGGGGGTATCTGGGATGGATATGCATCGGACGTGGCTCGCATGGCGGTGGCGCGCCAGGCCAGTACCGCGCAAGCGGAGATGTACCGCAAGCACCGGCAGGTACAAAGAAGGACTATTGACTTCATGCGGCCTGGAGTGCGTGGTTGCGACGTGTTCGACTACTGCATTCAGGCCTACGCCGAGGTGGGGATCGAGTGCCCAGGGCCTCACATCGGGCACGGCTTTGGCCTGGGTGGCCATGAGGTTCCCATGTTGCAGCCCTACTGCAAGGACGAGTTGCGTGCGAATATGCTGATCTGCATCGAACCAGTGATCATGGACAAGGATGTGGGAGGCTTCCAGCTGGAAGATACGATCCTGATCACGGACAAAGGATCTGAGCTATTGACCAACTACGCCGACACTGAAGAGATGTTCGTCATCCAGTGAAGGTGTCGCACACGAGGAATCTCAACCTTGGACCCGGTGGCTGCGTTTCTAGATAGCTAGGCCACATCTACAGATTGGATGATTCGAGGAAACTCGGACCGCATTCGCCTTGGGAACGGGCTTGAGCTCGCTGGGGAAGTATGCCACCGGCGGTGGCTAATCGGCTCCCCACGGTTGCTGGATTGACGAGAGTGCTTACTCTTCTGTACGACGACTTCGTACATGGTGATCTCGTGAAGGTCCTTGCCTCGAGGTTGAGGAATCATGTGACGAAACACAGGCTAGCGGAATGGGCGTCCAACGGTGTGATGGCGGAACGAATCCTGTTCTCAGACTAGTAGCGAAAGAGGTTTGCTGTAATGACAGAACTGAAGCCGATACCTCTGGACGAAATCCGCGCGGCTCGTGAGCGAATCGGCG
>CAZOBP010000178.1:0-5859 GCA_964577995.1 uncultured Anaerolineales bacterium | reverse complement strand
GCGATGCCATGGTGGCTCTGAAGGCGGATGGTGAGTGGTTGGCGGAGGCTGACCCGGAGAGCCCGATCGAGCTGGTGGTCCCAGGACTTCCCGGCAGCCAGTGGATCTCCATGCTGGTGAGCATCATCCTGGAATAGACACACAAGATTGGCCTGTGATGTGGAGAGGGGTGGCGACACTCGGTGTCACCACCCCTCGTATCTTGCTCATGTCCACGGCAGGCCGGCGCTACGGATTGGAGATGATCTGCTCTACGTCCGATACCCACTCTCCCTTGTGCAAGTCGGGGAACATGAGCGTCGGCTTGCCGTAGTAGATGGTCAGGATCGCTCCCTCGGCGGTGCGCGCGTCGATGGTGTATGTTTGGCCTTCAGCATCGGTTACACTGAGGGTGCTGAAATCGGCGTGGGTGAGCAGGTCATCTAGAGGGGCACCGGTGTGCAAGTGAGAGTACTCTCCCTCTCGAACCTGTCCATCCTCTTCGCTGTGGTACATGGGGTAGCTCCGCTCGGCGACCACGGTCAGAGTGTTCTCTCTCAGCAGGCGCCCCATGGATGTCGCGCGCCCGTCCACGACGATGGGCAGATCGTTACCCACGACGATGATCTTGTTGATGCCCTTGAGCCAGGTCGAGACGTGAAGTCCATCGTCCTTGAAGCGGATGCCCTCCAGGTACGACAAGAGAAGCGAGCGCTCGCTGACGTACTGCCTCTCCAGAGTGACTATGCCGCCGTCGGTGGAGATCAGGCTGACTTCCTTGAAATCCTCGATCCCGTTCTGCGCCAACAGGTCCAGGAGTGAGATGCTGGCCTGACCCGTGAGTCGATAGGGCAGTATCTCATTCACGCTGACTAGCCTCGGCTCGGGAACGTCGCCGGTGAGAAGCACAAAGGCATTGAAGGGTACGCTATCCAGGGTGATCGCCCCGTGAAGCTGATGACAGTCCACGCATCGGAACTCCGACGTTACGCCGGTGAGGCGAGGTGAAACCAGTACTCCAGCGACACTGCCTCCTACTCCGATGGCGACACCGACCAGAACCGCGATGATGATGGATACGTTGAGAGTGACATTCCTCTTCACTTGGGAGCAGCCTCCTCAAAGTAGTCTCAGTAGTGCAAACCAGACCATAGCTATGACGCCGACCAGGAACAGCAACAGGGCCAGCACGTCCCTCCTGCTGTAGGAGGGCACTCGACGATAGGTGCGGGTGGCATACTTGCCGAAGCAGCGCCCTTCCATGGACACAGCAAGGTCATCGACCTTGCTGAGAGCAGACACCAGTAGAGGAAGGATCAGTTGTCTGGCCAGGGTCACGAACTTCCGTGGGCTGCGGACATCGTACTGCACGCCCCTGGTTAGTTGGGCCTGGTAGACAGTGTTCGCCTCCACCTCGAAGATGGGGGCGAGACGGAGGGCCGTGATGAAGACGAAGCCGTACCTGTAGGGCAAGCCAACCTGCATGAGTGAGTACGCCAGAGCACTGGGCTCTGTGGTGAGCACAAAGAGATAGCTCAGGAAGATGAGGGCCAGGAATCTGCCCCCTATGTAGATGCCATAGGTGATGCCCATGTCGGTTATGAAGAGGTTGGCGGGTCCCAAGGGCAGCCGAAGCACGGTGGATCCTGTGTGATTGAAGAGAATCTGTACCAGGAATAGCACCAATCCCGTGATCGTGAGAAAGCGCATACCCCTGACGTCGTTCCTCAGGCTCAGACCCACGAGGGGAAAACAGACCACGGCAAGCAGTAGCACCGCCAGTACCCAGACAGGGCTGGAGATAACAAACAGCGAAACGCTGAACCCTAGCAGCCAGCTCAGCTTGACCAGGGGGTGCAGTTGATGCAGCCAGGAATCCCTTGGCTGATAGGCTATCTTGGGCTTGGTGTTCATGTCTTCTGGTACTGCAATCCAGTCGCGCCGTTGGGCAGATAATCTTCCAACCCCAGATGGGCCAACTGAGTGAAGGCTCGCTCCGTGGGGGCATCCACCAGGACGCGACCACCATCCAGGAACAACACGCGGTCGCTGTACAGACGGGTTGTTTGAGGATCGTGAGTCACATTCACGACCGTGCTGCCCCTTTGGGTTTGCTCTCTGAGCAGATCCATGATTAGGGCGGCATTGTCGGGGTCCTGTCCTATCAGTATCTCGTCGAGGAGGATCAGGCGGGGCTGGTAGGAGAGTATCGAGGTCAAGTTCAGGCGGCGTTTCTCACCGTAGCTGAGTCGGTAGGGGTGGTTGTCTCTGTATTGCTGGAGGCCGCATCGTTCGAGCAAAAGTGCCACTCGGTTTTCGGTCTCCTTTGTGAGCGAGCCGAAGTTGCGCGGCGCGAAGGTAGCCTCCTCCCACACGGTTTCGGCGAACAACTGGTGGTCTGGGTTCTGAAAGATGAAGCCCACGTGTTGTGCCAGGGACGAGACAGGGAGCCGCCGCGTATCCTGACCCAGGACTTCCACTCTGCCGTCTTGCGGCTTGAGCAGTCCCATCAGGCAGCGCAGTAGAGTCGTCTTGCCGGATCCGTTGTTGCCCATGACGGCGACGAAGTCTCCCATGTGAAAGTCCAGGGACATGCCGTCCAGGACAGGAACACCACCATAGCTCAGGGTCAGGTTCTCGGCTCTGGCGACGCAGCCGTTGTGTGATGGCAGGCCGATGCTCGGAGTGGGCGCGCTCCAGCTCATCCTGGCATCACGCCGTGTAAACTGCTGGCGGTCGTGGACGATGCGACCGCTGTCCATCGTGAGGACGCGCGGTTGAAAGGGGGCGAGGTAGCCCAGCTTGTGCTCGATGACGATGACTGTGATGCCAGCTTTCTCGCGGATGCGCTGAATGACCCTGAAGATCTCTCCAGTGGCTGTGGGGTCGAGGTTGGAGGTTGGCTCATCGAAGATCAGCACTTGTGGCTTTGCCGCCATTATTGCGGCTATGGCTACCTTCTGCTTCTCGCCGCCTGACAGGGTGGCCAGAGGGCGATCCACGAGGTCCAGGGCGCCCACGATTTCCAGGGCCCATTGCGATCGCTCCTCGATCATTGCGCGGGGGAATCGTCTGTTCTCCAGCCCAAAGGCCACCTCGTCGACCACCGTCAGGGTGCAGAGCTGGGCCTCGGGGTTCTGCTGCACTACTCCGACGATCTCCGCAACGTCGAAGATCTCGGCCTCGCGAGTGTCCAGGCCGTCCACGATCACACTTCCAGAGGCCTCTCCAGCATGCTGGCGAAACAGGTATCCGCCCAGCGCTAGCGCGAGCGTGGACTTGCCGCACCCGCTAGGGCCGGTGATGACCACGAACTCCCCTGGATCGATGTCCAGACTGATATCGCGGAGGGCGTGCCTGTTGCTGCCCTGGAACTTGAAGCGCAGATCGCGAATGCGGATCAACTGACTTCGATCTCCACCACGTCCGTGAGCCAGATGTGCCCACTCTCGCTGGCAACGGCGAATACGATCCCCTCCTCAGCGGTGACGTTCCACACGCGGATACTGGAATCCTCCAGAACCTGACTCAGTTCCATCGATTGCTCTTCGCCACTGCGGCTTCTGAGAGTCACCTTGCTCGCCTGCGGCTGAGGCTGCATCGACTCCAGGACAAATCCCAGAGACACTCCCTGGTACTTACGGACGCCATAGCCCAGGTCCAGTCGGGCATTGTCCATGTCGAACTGCCAATGGTCGGGGTCATACGGGTGAGCGGCTTGCAGAGCCCCCGTGATCTCGATCTCTGCATGGCCAACGACGAGAATCTCTGCTACGTTCCTGACCCACGCCTTGCTGTTCTTGGCCCCAGCCACGCTGTAGGTCATCTCGCTGCCGCTGCCAGATTGAGCGAGGATGAGTTGGTCGTTCTCCTCCAACTCGGACACCTGGATGAAGAAATCGTAGCCGTCGGTACTCCTAGCCAGCACGGAAGTCGCATCCTCGGCGGGCTGCGATCGAGAGATGATCTCGCGGAGGGGAACGCCGGTATACGTGCCTATCAGTCCAGGCTTGGCAGTCTCTTGGATCGTCAGCAGCACATCCTCATCCTCGTCGCTGTAGCTGTACTCGTAGGGCTCACTCACCTGGCCCCCAATGTGCACGGTGGGTGGTCCCTGGAGGGCAGAGTGCACGTACGCTCCCCCAATCACAGTCAGCACTGAGACAAAAACCAGGAAGGCAGGGTAGACCCATCGCCCCGTCTCCAACACTGGCTGGTCTTTGACAACGCCGGCTCGCCTGAGCGAGTCCAGGAGGACTCTGCCCAGCACTCCGGCGAGCAACACCCCGGAAATGAAGGAAGCCAGTCCCACCAGCAGCATGGCGCCCATGGCTAGCATGTCACTGGGAACAGAGGCGAATACCTGAAAGACGAGGACGTTGGAGGCGGTGGCCACGCCGCCGGCCACGGAGTAGGCGAGGTAGCTGTTCTTGTTGCGGAAGGGGAGCATGCCTGCATCGACCAGTATCCCCGCCACCACGTCTATGAGGATGATCAAGACACCGTGGACGTTGCCGGAGAGGAACTCCACGGCCGCTTTGACGATGCCGGTGACGGTGCCTGCTCCCTCCTTGCCCGTCAGCCCGACGGCGAGCACGATCCAGATCACGTGCAGGCCTCCCAGGATCTGGGTCGCACCCGGGAAACCCAGGGCTGCGTGTACCGCATTAGCCAGAGTCTGGATGTAAGTGCTGGCTACCCCCCCTAGGGCCGCCAGCACCGCCATCATCAATAGGTCGCGGGTGGAGAAGTAGTACCGTCGTCTGCCTTGCACTCTGCTGTTCACCTCCAAGAGAAAGGCCGGTGCTCTTCAAAGAGGAGGGCACCGGCCCAGGATCGATCTCCTTTCCAAGCACGGGAGGCACGACCATTTCCAGTCGCACCCTATCGGTCATGTCCCATAACCGTCAAGCCTTAGGCGACATGACTCGGAGAGGGTATTCGGCTTTCACCTATATTTATACCACAGTTACCGGGACAAGTCAAGAAGACCCGATGTCGGGACCGGGCAGGAGTGGCGACTGACCGGTTCGGAGCACGTCCACGTCTTGACAAGAAAGAGGCTTGATTGCACAAGGGCTTCTGACAAGTAAGTCAGGTTAGCACTGGTCCGTACTGGTCACTCAACACGGAGGTATGCGGCGCGGCGCGAGTTCTGTGAAGCCTTAGACACGATGATCGACGTCATGTTGACGGGACTGAAGCAGTAGATGCCGGTTTGGCTGCGTTACCTCGTGTACTCTGTACCCAGCCCTTCGGCACATCGAACCTGACACGCCAGTGAGGCGGCAGTGGCCCCCGCGGACCAACCCCTGTTGTCCTCTCACTCACCTCGCGCCGCATCCGTCAGGTGCACGCAGTGGCTATCTGATGACGTTGCCCTGGTTACCTGAAGACCTGGCGCCGACCTGTGATTTGGACCAAACTTGGACCAGGCTACGACCTGCTTCGGACCACGTGTGCTACGATCGATAGTCGGTGGACTGAGTCCGTATTGCCTTCGGTGGGCTGACGGGGCTACGGTCCTCGCTGAGAGCCGTGGGGTTGTTCCCCCACTCTGAAGTAACTGAGTATTGCCCTTGCTCCGCAGCAAGGTTTCTCAATTATCGGGGGATAGAGGTCGTCTGCCTGCAAAGGAGCCTCTATCCCCCCTTCCGTTGCACGTCATTGCCGCACACTCCCCTGGGCATGGCCTCTAGGGCGAGGCGAGCCGCGTGAGATGCATCTGCTTCGCGGCTAGACTCTTCGCGTCTTGGGCGGTAGGGAGGCTACTGGAAGGGGCCCAATCCCTAGTCCTTTCCCGCTTCTTGATCTGTTGTCCTCGATACCTACTTGACAAGCTGAAGTTCTTCCCATATACTTATAACTAACTAGTTAGTT
>CAZOBP010000177.1:0-5874 GCA_964577995.1 uncultured Anaerolineales bacterium | reverse complement strand
GGCGGATGGTGGTCGTCTTGCCAGCACCGTCAGGCCCCACGAGGCCGAAGATCTCGCCGCGCCTGATAGCGAGGTCTAGACTGTCCACAGCCACCACCTTCTTGAATCGGCGAGTCAGGCTGTGCGTCTCTATCGCCAAGTCGTTTTCGTTGGACATCACGTAAACCTCAGTTCTATGCCGTACATCAGTCCAATCGCTTCTGGAAGTTCCGGACGCTCACTACCATGCTGGCGGCGCCCAGGAGGACAAGGGCTGATAGTTGGGTTCGGATATGGACAAAGGAGGCCCCCTTGAGCATGATGGCGCGGAGCATGCTCAGGTAGTAGCGGATGGGAAAAAAGGCGGACGCCCACTGCATGACCACCGGCATGTTCTCCACCGCTACCAGGTAGCCCGAGAAGGCCACGCTCAGAATACCCATCATGAAGATCAGCATGACCGCTTGTTGTTGTGTTGCCGACACGGCAGAGATGACCAGTCCCCAGGTTTGTTGAGCCACGATGAACACCAGAGTCACAAACAGAAGCAGAGCCAGCGATCCCCTGATGGGGAGGCCGAAGGCCCAGACAGTGATGGCCAGCATGGCCAGAAAGTCGACGAGGGCCACGAGTGTGGGCAGGGTCGCCTTGGCCACGATGAGCTCGATTCTCCTCAGCGGCGTTACCATCAGTTGTTCCAGAGTGCCGGTCTCTCGTTCCCTCACGATCCCCACCGACGAGACCAACAAGGTGACGATGAGGACGATGAGGCTCAACTGCGAAGGCAAGAGATAGTAGGAATGACTCAGTTCCGGGTTGAAACGCGCCGTGGGCAGAAGCTCCAACGGTCGCGCTGCTGGGCTACTCATTATGGCCGGTTGTGTGCGTTCTAACGTCACCTCACCACCCACGCTGGCGATGGCTCCTTGCGCAGCGCCGAGGGCCGCGTAGCCGGCGAGGAGACTGGATCCGTCCACCAGTACTTGGACAGTAGCTCTGTCCGGTGGCGAAGCCAGAGTTGCTGCGAAACCCGACGGAATGACCACGGCGACGCTCACCTCGCCTCTATCCAGGAGGTTGTCGATCTGCTCCGCGCTGTCCAGGTAGTGTGTGACGTCCAGCGTCTCCAGGTTGTCCAGGGCAACGATCAGTGCCCTGCTATCGCTCGTGCGATCCTGGTCCACGATAGCTGTCGCCAGGTGCTGGGTCTCCGATGCTGTGGCTTGACCCATCATCAAGAGTTGCGCCGTGGGACCCACCACGACGAAGACGAGCAGCACCTTGTCCCTCAGAAACTGCTGGAAGTCCTTCACAATCACATTGGCGATGCGCCGCCACATGCTTTCTATCCCAACCTCTTCTTGAACAGCTTGATGGTCAGCCCAAGGTAGAGTATGCCCATGGCGGCCAGGCTCAGCGCCGAGGGCCACAGCGCGGTCAGGCCCACGCCCTTGAGAAAGATAGCTCGAGAGATCGTGACGTAATGGGTGGTGGGCAGGAAGTTGGCCTGGACTTGGGCGGTCAAGGATGTCCTGTCCACCGGATCTATCAAACCGGACAAGAACATGGACGGGATGAAGAGCACCAGGAACAGCACGACCGTGGCTGCCTGCTGGGTGGACAGGAAACTGGCCAGCAACAGACTTAGGCACAACACTCCTAAGAGGAAATCGGCCGTGAGCACGATAAAGAGTACCAGGCTGCCCCGGAAGGGCACTCCAAACCACACCGTCGCCACCACCACGACCGGAAGAACGCTGACCAGGCCGCACGACAGGTAGAGGACCAGCTTGCCCAGCAGTAGCTCCGCCCCACCCACCGGGGTGGCGTACAGTCCCTCCAGGGTACCGAGCTCCTTCTCGCGGGTCAGAGCCGTGGCGATGGAAAAAGCCGGCATACACATCACCACCGCTATGAGGCCGGGCACCATGCTGTGCAGCGCTGTGAGGTTCGCGTTGTATCGCACACGAGTCCGGATCTCTATGGGCGACACCGTCGCCTGGGTATCCTCTGGGGGGGCAGACAGCGTGGCCGCAAACTGCTCCGTGCGACCCTGGACCTCGGCCAGCATCTGGGAGGCGGAGCCCGGAGCGGTTCCATCCAGGATCAACTGGATCGCGCCGCTCTCGCCTCGATTGACCTGGTCCATCAGCCCGGGGGAAATCACCAGCACACCCTGAACGCGATCGCTGAGCAGAAGCTGGTCCGCTGTCTCGTCGTCGGCGATGTCCTCGCACAATCTGACGGTTCCGTCTTCGGTGAGGGCAGCGATGTACTGCCGCGACAGTGAGGACTTGTCTCGATCGAGCACGCCGAGGTTGAAGTGCTGCACGTCCCAGGTGAAGAGATACGACAGCATGATCAGGGTGAAGGCAGGGGAGATGAAGACCATGAACAAGGTCCTGCCGTCCCGCACGACGTGCCGCAGTTCCTTGGCCGCGATGGATGTGGTGCGGTGTAGCCGACCACCCTTCGGCGTCTCCCACCGACGCAGGTTTGCCCTCTTACCGACCCTCGAACCGTATCTCATGTTCTATGTTAAGGTGCTAGTCCAGTTGCCTGCGTAGAACGGTCAGGGTGACGGAATTGATGATGATTCCCAGGACGGCCAGGGCCACCAGTTCTTTCCAGAACATGTCGATCCCGGCGCCCTTGAGCATGATGTCACGCATGACCAGAAGCCAGTGTTTGATGGGCACCAGATTGGCCACCGTCTGCATCAGCGGCGGCATGGTGTCCACAGGGAAGGCGTATCCGGAGAAGACCATGCCCACCATGGCGATGATCATCACCAGGAGCAGCGCCTGCAACTGTGTGCGAGAGAATCCGGAGATGAGCAAGCCCCAGCCCAGCTCGACGAAGATATAGAACAAGGCGAGCACCAACAGGAGGGGTAGCGAGCCCTTCATGGGCACGCCGAAGACGAAGACGGTGATGCCCAGCATGATCAAGAAGTCGAAGTAGGAGATGACCACTGCGGGGATGGCCTTGCCCACGATCAACTCCCAGCTACGAATGGGTGTGACCATCAGTTGCTCGAAAGTGCCCAGTTCGCGCTCTCGGGCAATGCTGATGGCGGCGATCATCAGAGCCACCATCTCTAGCATGAAGCCCATCTCCGAGGGCACGGTGTAGTTGGCTTCTGACAATTCCTCGTTGAACCACACCCGGACATCGCTCTTGATGACCTCACCAAGCCTTCCTGCCAGGTGTCCCCAGCTCTGGGTAAGCATCTGGTACGCATAGCTATCTATCACCCCGCGGGCGCTCATCTCTGCGGCCCGGGCCGCAGACGGGTCGGAACCGTCCAAGATGACCTGGACTTGGGTTGTGGCGGAACCCGGGGACGACAGGCCCTCGCCGAAGCCAGGGGGAATGACCACGCCCGCCGTAACCGAGCCAGCGTCGAGCAGTCTGGCTAGTTCGTCGTCATTATCCGGGTAGTAGTTGGCGTCGAAGGTTTCCGAGTTCTCCAGGGCAAGGACCAACCCCCGGCTGATCTCGGTGCGGTCTCTATCCACGATGGCAGTGGGCAGGTGCTCGATGGGCGACGATGTGGCCCAAGCGACGAACAGCAGCTCCGAGACGGGGCCCAGGACCAGGAAGGAAACCAGGAGAATGTCACGGCGGAGATGAATCAGTTCCTTGGTCACTACGTGCCGGATGCGGTTCAGCATGTCGCCTACCCCAGTCTCTTCTTGAAGGTCACGATGGACACGCCGGTCACTCCGATGCCCATGGCGAGCAGCGCGGCCGCGAAGGGCCACAGAGAGGCCAAACCCAACCCCTTGAGGAACAAGCCTCGGGTGATGGCGAGGTAGTGGGTGGTGGGCATCATGTAGGCTTCCATCTTCATCTCTGCGGGCATGCTGGCGATGGGATAGAAAAGCCCGGACATGAAGAAGCCCGGAAAGAGAAAGATCAGCATGGCGCAGGCCATGGCCGCCTGCTGGCTAGGCACGAAGACGGAGATGACCAGGGAGATACTGAGCGCCGCCAAAAAGAAATCGGCGGAGAGCAGGACGTACAAGAGCGGACTGCCACGGAAGGGAGTGCCGAGCCAGTAGACACCCACCAGAGCGCAGAGAATGGCGCTGAACAGCCCGCTGAAAACGTAGGGGATGAGCTTGCCGATGAGGAGTTCCGAGCGGCGCACGGGGGTAGTAATCAACGCCTCCAGAGTCCCCTTTTCCTTCTCTGCCGTCAAGGCTAGGGTGGCGGCCACGGCCGGCATGCCCAGGACGATGGCGATGAGACCCGGCACCCAGCCGATGATCGGCTTCAGCGTCGGATTGTACCAGGTGCGCAGACGCAGTTGGATGGGGGATAGCTGACCTGCGTCGATACCCTCGCGCTCCAGGAGTTCGCTCAATATGTCCAGCGCTACTCCCTGGGTGTACCCACTGATGTGCGTGATGGTGTGGTTTGCAGTGTTGGGGTCTGTGCCGTCAACGATGATCTGCAGGCTCGTTTCACGCCCGGCCAGAAGGTCTTCCTCGAACCCAGCGGGAATGACCACCGCTGCCTTGGCCTGACGGCGCTCCAGCCGGCTCTGCATTTCGGCGTAGTCGCGAGGCCAGTAGCCAATCACGATGTCGCCGGTGCTCGCCAGCCCGTCTCGGTATTGGCGCGACAATGTACTCTGGTCGTAGTCGAGGACGGCGATGGCCACGTTCTTGATCTCCACCGACATGGAGTAGGCGAAGACCAGGAGCAGGAAGACGGGCGACACGGTCACGAGCACGAATGTTCTCCGGTCGCGGAGGATGTGCCGCATCTCCTTGCGCATGATGGAGGTAGTTCTTTTCAGGTCCATGTTCCGCTCGCTCTGCGGGTGGTCGTTGGGGGACTAGCTCCTGACTTTGCGCATGAGCCACAGGAGAATCAAAGCTAAAGCCCAGGGGTCACCAATGGCCGCAACTATCGCCAGCCAGCCCGTGATACCAAGTGCTGGCAGAATGAGTATCCACTCCACCAGACCGAGGACCAACAGGGTCAATGTACTGACCAGGATGTCGCCCAGCAGGCCATAGGGCCGTGAGCTCTTGACCGCCAAAGGTATCCCCCAACCACTCAAGACTCCTATGACAAGCAAGACGACGGCTATGAACAGGTTACCAAGCATGTTGCCTTCCTCCTATCGCCGTTTACGTGTTCTTCACACCGCCATGAGGTCCTTGCCGAGCTGAACCACGGGCCAGTCGGCCACCTGAGCGATTCACTCGCCAGTCCCCAGGAGGCTTCGTGCCCCCAGTTCCAGTGCTTCCCACATCCTTTCGTCGGCTGCCAACTCCGGGTGAATAAGAAACTGCATCACGAGTCCGTCGGTGATGGCCAGCAGCAAGGCTGCAAGAGGGCCTAGAGGAATCGCCGGCCTAATGATACCTCTGCCCTCAGCTTCTTCCAGCCCTTGGGAAACCGCGTCTCTGAGCTGACGATAGAGATCCTCCACTTCGTGGGCCACCAAGGGGCTCTCATGTGCCAGGGTCCAGCACTCCATGCTCAGGCTGACAAAGGTGGGGTCGCTTTGAACGATGGTTCGGGTGACCACGACAAGCTCCCTCGCCAGATCGTCGGCGCTCTGGCTTCGAGCGAACATGGACTCCAGTAGCTCCACATAGCCATCGGTGCCAGCTCGCACGACCTGAGCGAGCAACTCCTCCTTGCTCCTGAAATAGTAGTGCAGCAGACCTCGGCTCACACCGGCCTCCGCGGCGATCTCGGCGATAGTCGCGGCTGCGTAGCCCCGCTCGCTGAGACAGCGGCGGGCGGCGTGGAGAATGGCCTGAGCCTTTTCGTCCGAACGTGCGCGAGCAGTCATTTTCTATCAGGTGCTTCTTGGTTGGACGTCCAACCAGATTGTACTGCCATAACGTCGGGCTGTCAAGGAGCGTC
>CAZOBP010000176.1:0-5876 GCA_964577995.1 uncultured Anaerolineales bacterium | reverse complement strand
CAAAGCGATGTTCTCATTCAGCCGACCAGTCTGTGAATCTGCCACAAAAACCACGCCGTCCGCCCCTTCCAGGACCAGCTTGCGAGTGGCAGCGTAGATCACCTGGCCAGGCACCGTGTACAGATTGAACTTGGGCTTCAGTCCCCTGATTGAACCCACTTCTAGCTGAAGGAAGTCGAAGAAGAGGGTCCTGTCCTCCTGGGTTTTGAGTGAGATTAGCTCACTTCGCAACCGCGGGTCAACGCTTCCGTATATGTACTCTAGATTCGTGGTCTTCCCACCCAGGGCAGGGCCATAGTAGACAATCTTGAGATTGAGTTCCCCCAACTTGCGGTTGATGAACATGCCATCGCTCCCTCAGTTGGAGCACCGAGTCCTGGACACTCATGGCTCTGCGCACTGACGCCCCGACTGCCTCCGTTGCGCCTGATTTCGACTAAACATCACGAGGCTGCACAGGAACGGTCAGAGTGATACGGGTGCCCTGGCCCAGTTGTGAGTCTATTACCACCTCGCCGTCGATGGCCTTAGCCCGTTCCCGCATTCCCGCCAGGCCCATTCCCCGCCTCGGATAGCTCGATGTGACTCCCAGAAGATTGAAGCCGCTGCCGTCATCCTCAACAACCAACTCTATGTGGGACTCACGCTCCGTTCCCCTGATCAGCACTCGTGACGCTCCCGAGTGCCGACTGACATTGCGCAGGGCTTCCTGCACGATTCGGAAGACGGCCAGCTTCTGTTCTATGTCCAGGGACTCATCACCAAGCTCCGCCACATCCGCGAAAACTCGAATCCCTGCACGCTCTTCATAGTCGCGCACATAGGTCGCGATGATGCCAGCTACGCTGAGTTCTGGCAGCCCTGGGCAGCGCAATTCTACCATCAACTCCCTGACGCCTGCCACTATTTGCCGCAAATCGAGCTTGAGTTGAGTCAGCTCGTCTGCCAAGGCGGCCGATTCATTTGTGCGCAGGAGTTCTCGACACAGACCGAGTCGCAGGCCCAGACCTGTCAATCCCTGCAAGGGGCCGTCATAGAGCTCGCGAACCAGACGGTATCTCTCCTCCCTCATCACAAAGAGATCCCGCTCGGACAGCTGCAATCCTGACATGTGTCTATGCATCCGTCGGTGGACCACCAAGACGGTCCGCCCGCATGTCGAGTCAGTCTATGCCCTGGAGGATGCCACTCCACGTCTGGCGACGCAGGCGTGGTGACGCCAGTATCGCGCAGCAGGTGGGCATCATCCTACCCATGGTGGGGCGCAGCTTCCGCCCTTTTCCAGGGAATGTGCTGGGTGCCGCTCCGCGATCTATCCTGGCACTAGCGCTGAGGGGTCTGTGGCGGCTGCTTCCGCGTCTCCGCTAAGACCAGTCTGACTATGGCCTTCAGCGTATCGAATACGCCTACCCCTTCGGTGGCGATCGAGCAGAAACTGGGTGCTCCATTCCGTCCCAGGTCTGCGCTCAACAACGCCTCAGGCACTGTGTCGGGCAAGTCGCGTTTGTTGAACTGAACAACCATCGGGAACTCCGCCGGATCGCAGCCCAGCTCTCGCAGGTTCTGCCGAAGATTGCGCATCGCCAGGATATTGCTCCGGCGCAGACCGGCCCGGGAATCTGCCACGAAAACGACGCCGTCGGCACCCTGCAGCACGAGCTTGCGACTTGCTACGTACCGCACTTGACCGGGCACGGTGTACAGATTGAAGCGCGGCTTCAGCCCTTTGATGGGGCCAAGTTCGAGCTGCAGGAAATCGAAGAATATGGTGCGATCCTCCCGCGTTTTCAGAGACACAAGGTCGCCACGCATGCCGGGGTCTATGCGCGAGTGAATCTGGATCAGGTTGGTGGTCTTCCCGCTCAAGGCCGGACCGTAGTACACGATCTTGATATTGATCTCGCGTCGCTTAGGATTGATGAACACTCCTCGGCCCCCAATCAGAGAGATCCAAAGGCTTCGTCCAGTTGGTCGAGTAGCGACTCGTCGAAGTCCTCACTCACCACTCCTCCGGCCTGCTCCAGACCCGTCTCGTACCTGTCAGTCAGAGGCTGGAGCTCCCGGGAAGCTCGATCAGTGAAGACACGCACCAGGCCGATGGGTACCCGGGTCTCGAAAACCACAACCAGAATGAGGCTGCTTCCCACCTCAGAGAGGTAGAGGTGACGTCGTTCCCCCTCGTGAAAGAGCATCCGGAAAGGCTTAACCTCGCCCAGTTGTTTCGCCAGTTCAGCAGTGGCCGACATGTCACTCGCTGTCAACGCAGCAACAGTCACTGCATCGAAGCCCGACACCTGGCCTACCGTGGAGATCAACTGGCCACTGATGTCAGCGAGCAGAACACAGGTCACCTGAGTCTTCTGCTGTAGCTGATTCAGGATGCGATCTATCTCTTCCAGCAGACCAGCCGGCAAGTATAGTCCTCGCGTCATCTCACACCTCCTTGGCCCGGTGTGCGCTACGCTGCCCACGCCGGGGACGATGGGTCGAGCTCTAGGAAAGCAATCCTGCGGCCCGAGATCGGTGGGCAAAGAACCTGGGTACCGCGGTCGCCGTGCGACCAGAGTCTGGTCAGGTCTCGAAGAATCCCATCTGCAACGCTGTCTGACGGATCACCCGCCCCTTCTCACTGGGACCCGCCGCGACTGCGGCAAAGTGTGCCGCTCCCAGCGGCTCCGAATGGTCTCTGCCCTCCCCACATGGATCGAGATCCGTCCGAGCATGGGCTCCTCGACCTGGTGGGCGACATGCTACGATATTAGGACATCCCACTCGCGCAACGCTGCCTGGCCATTCTCCGATACCAGCCAGTTGATGAGCGGCTGCACTTTCTCCCGGTGCTCTGCCAGGTAGCCGATTCCCACAGGTGACGTGCAGGGATAGCCGTCACCACAGGGAGACACGCCGTCCTGAGCGATGAACTGCAGTTCGGCACCCGCAGCGACCGCCGCCGGCCACGAGCCAGAACCAACCGCTCCCACGGTGTTCGCCACATGATCCTGCATCTCCAACTGCCTGGTCAGCGCACGGACCTTCGCTGACGGGTGGGTAGCGCCGGTCCATCAAGCTCCGACCAGTTCTCGATCTCATAGGAGAAGATGGCGGCAGCCTCGCTCGACGTCAGATCGGTGACCCCGACAGATGGGCGTGCGTACGACGCCATCGCGGAGAGGCCAAACTCGAAGTACTTGACTCCCTGCGCGATCTCCTCATCCTTGGGTGGCCTGGCCATCGCTACCTGCCTTGACTCGCTACCCATCGCTTGCCGGATGACCGTTACTGCAATAACCTCGCGTGCTAGGCCGCGCGCTCCACACAGTACAGGTCCTGGACACAGAACAACTCCTCGCGAAGAGTGGCCGCACGCTCAGTCCCACGCCCTCAGGTTGCAGCCTGGCGTCGGCGCAGGCGCTCAATTGCGGCCTTGAGGCTGATCCTCATCCGGTCAATGGAATCCGCCAAGTCCTGCATCTCGTCGCCCGTCTTCACCTCAATCGGAACATCCAGATCACCACGGCTGATGCTTTCGGCTGCTGCCGCCAGATGCCTCGCCGCACGCGTAATGCCCCTACTGATGACATAGGCCGACAGGCCCGCTGTCACAAGCGCCAGTATGCCCGCACCAACGGCGACTGCGAGCATGGCGTTGAGTTGGGCCTCAACAGATGCCTCGGCTGCATCAACTTGTGCGCCAATGGCTGCGGATACCTCGTCGCGAATAGGTCCCAAAACCTGGAGGTAGAACTCAGAGCCGCCCAACTCCACCAAGGGTCCCGTCAGTTCGCCTGGATTCCCTTCGTAGGTCTCGATGGCTCTACCCAGGAGGGAGTGGTATGTGAACGCGGCCTCCTCCATAGCCTGGACCTGCTCTATCCCATGCCGGTCGCCCCAATCCTTCACGGTCCACCAAGCATCCCAGTGAGCGGCTTGGGCTGCCAGCGCGTCCACGGTATACTGATCGTCACCTGTCACGACGTACTGAACCATGAAAGTTCTTTCCAGCAGCAACTGCTCGGTACTGCGGTCCAGAGCCTCCGCAACTCCGTGAAGCTCGATCAGATCAGCTACGGCATTACGCACCGAGCTCAGGGAATAGACCGCAAGCACCGCGACAGCAGCCAGAAGTACCAGCACGATGGCGAAAGCCAGCCACAGCTTCCTCGCAACCGTCAACCTCATCTCACCGTCTCCTTTCCTCCTCAGCGTGCTCTGGGGTCACAGTCCCTCTCCCCAGCACGTGCACCCCAACCTACGCCTAGAGGCGTCTCAGCAACTCCAAGATGGTCTGCTGGAAATGCGTCCGCTTGTCCTGGTCCTCGAGATCGGCACTGATACGTTCCACCAAGGCTGCCGCCTTGGCGCGAGGGAAGTGCTCTCTCGTCTCCCCCATCGCGGCGATCTCATCGTCAATGATCATGGGGCCGAGCGGTCCTACTACGTTCACGAACTCCTCGTCCAGCCGGGCAAAGAACCCTCCGTTCACAAGCGGCGTCGGGCCGGCCTCACTCCCTGCCGCCAATTCCAGGAGGCCACTTCTGACCAGCTTGAGAAGCACCTTGGATACGAGGAGTGCATCCCAGGTCAACGCCTCGGAAATCTCCGAGACATCCCTCTCGCCGTCCACCTTGGCCAGTACCTGCCACTCCTCCGGCTCGAGGCTGACCGCGCCATCGGACCCTGACGCAGAAAACCTGAACACCGCGTCGGCGCTGGGGATCACGCTCTTGATCTCTCTCCACTCACTCGCGTGCAAGCTCCCCTCCTCAAGCACCCGATCCGTCGGCATGGTGATCGAACTCTCAGGCGCTGGCACTTCCGCAGCGAAACTGAAATTCCCTCTCTGCCAGGCCATCAATGCGTAGACCGCGCCTTCTCCCATCTGCCCCTCGGTCACGGCGTGGACCACGTTCCCGTCTTCGACGAAGATCTCCCCCATGCCGGCAGCGTCTGTCAGACGCAGGACGCCCGTCTGTCTACCAGAGGCCAGCAACTTCAGAACGTCGACCAGTGACACTTGTGCAAGGTTGCCCACAAGCATCTCAGGCATCGTTCGACTCCTTTCTCTGCAGTGCCTTCAATAACTGCCAGGAGATCTCATCCAACTCGCTCTCCAATACTTCCTTGACTTTGAGGCTGTCCCGCAAGCGGCTCTCCAGCTCCTCGTCGTCCCTCAACTGCATCGCTGCAACGTTCAGCGTCATCCTGAGCATGGGGATGTCTACCCGAGGGTCGCACAACACCACGAGCACACTATCGTCCAGATCTCGCGCCACCAGTCGGCTGCGCGCGTACGCAAAGTTCAACTCCCCCACAGGCTCCCGCACCGCGCTCAGGACCGCCGCTGTCTGTACCATTTCGCGGGCGACGTCCCGGATCGAGGTCATGTCGAGGTCGCCACTGAAGGAACTGGCGATCACGCGTCCACTGTTGTCGCAGACGAAAGAGCCAGTGACACCAGCTACCATGTTAATCTCTGCCAGCCTCTCGTCGATCACCACTCATTCCCCAGCAAACAGATTGGGCATGGCATCCCTCAACCCATACCTCTGGATGGCGTCGGCGTGTCCCGCGGCGACCGGGGCGAGTCCATCCCTGACCTCCGCCACCAGGTCGATCCGCGAGAGGCTCTCCGCCATCCTATCCACGGTTGCACTCAGAGACTTACCCAGTGCCTGGCTGAACTCCCCCGAGGTCGGTCCAGTATATGTGATCAGTCCTTCCCTGTAGTCAAACTCGCCAGCAAAGGGATCCAGAAAGGGATACTCTTCCGCGTTATCGATCAGCGAGTCCTTGAAGGCTTTGAGAAAGCTTCCCTCCCCGGCTCGGCCATCGGCGATGCGCTCGACCGTGGCGACGACGTCCTGCCACACCCCTAG
>CAZOBP010000175.1:0-5888 GCA_964577995.1 uncultured Anaerolineales bacterium | reverse complement strand
GTGTTCCCCACTTCGCCTATGGCTACGCGGCCCACATAGCTCTCGTGGAGGTGGACATAGAGACAGGTGAGACTGAAGTCCTCAAGTTCTGGGCCGCCCAGGACGTAGGCAAGTCGGTTAACCCGGCCATGATCGACGGCCAGTCCGCGGGCGGCGTGCACATGGGAGTGGGCTATGCCCTCACCGAGGAGTACATCCAGCAGGAGGGGGTGCCCAAGACCCGCTACCTGGCTGACTACTACATTCCCACTGTGATGGACATGCCCCATGAGTTCAGATCGGTCACCGTGGAGGTTCCCGACCCCACCGGTCCGTATGGGGCAAAGGGCATCGGTGAGATGACCACCCTGCCCACCGCGCCGGCTATACTCTCAGCCATCCACGACGCGGTGGGGGTCTGGATCGATCAGTTCCCGGCCACAGCGGAACGGGTGTGGTGGGCGATGCAGGGCAAGAAGTGAGACCCGCGCAGCCACGGAGGAGACTGCCGGGCAGGAGACTACGTTCCGCCGACAGACGACGAACACTGTAGTGAGGGGTGCAGACCAGGGCGGGACCTAGCCCTCGATCTTCTCCATATCCTCGCCGCAGCAGACGAGGGTGCCGCCACCGGCCTCGGTGACCACCACTTCGTTGCCGCAGATGTTGCACCTGTACTTCTCTCCGACCTTCTCCACTGCCATGCTTCACCGACTCCTTTCTTGGCCACGGATGCTGGGCGCTCACAAGTAGCCTGACGTGACTGGGTTCGGCAAGCTGGGGATGCTACCTGGTGAGATCATACCACGGGGCAGACTGACTTGCCACCATCTGGTAGTGTGTGCGGTACCAGTTTCCCATTGACAGAGATAGCGCGTAGGGTAGGCTTGATATGAGGGCCTTGTGCCCTTAGTTTGTCTTGCCCGGATGGATACTATATGAGATTCTCCCACCATCGGCGTGTGAATCCAGCGTCGCCCGCACGCATGGTGATGGCTCTGCTGTTGCTGGTCTCCTCGCTTCCCCTGGTCTTTGGTCCCACCGGAGAGGCAGCCTCTGCTCATCTGCCGAATGGGCGATCATCGTCGTTGCTGGGTTGAGGATCTCGGTACCCGCGGTCTCGCACAATCGCCAGTGGTTCCTGCGAGGCTGCTGCGGTGACACCGAGCGCTGCGCCACGTTGGCCTTGGTGCTGCCGGGCCTATCGTGCTATGTTGTGGCAAACAGGAGTCACGGTGTGGCCTGTTCGTGGAACCGAATAGCTCGGCCAATAGCATCGTTGAATAAATGAACGGGACAGCCAGCGGAGGGAAAAGGTCGCCAGTGGAGACCGACCTGGAGTTGATCGGGCAAGCTCAGAATGGAGACAGACAGGCCTTCGGTCAACTGGTTAGGCGTCACCATCAGGGAGTGATCAACGTGGTGTACCGGATGTGCGGCAGCATGGACCTGGCGGAGGAAGCCGCGCAGGAGACCTTCATACGGGCGTGGAGCCATCTGCCCAGGTACAAGCCCCGCGCTCCTTTTCGCAACTGGCTGTACCGCATCGCCGTCAACCTGGCTCGTGACGCGTTAAGACGGGAACGGCCGACGGTGGACGTCGAGAGCATACCTCTGGCCAGCGGAGATCAGGGACCGCAGGCCCTGGTAGAGGCACGGGAGCGAGGCGAGATAGTGCGAGAGGCGGTGACAGATCTACCACCAGCCAGCAAGGAGGTACTCGTCTTGCGCGAATACGAGGGGCTATCGTACAAGGAGATCGCGGAGACGCTGGACATCCCCATCGGCACGGTGATGTCCCGTCTGAACTACGCTCGCGGCCGGCTTCGTCAGTCGCTGGCGCCATATCTGGAGGTCCTATGAAGGGACACGTCACGGAATGGCTGGGAGCCTATGTGGACGGGGAGTTGAGTGGTGTCAGGTTGCGTCGCGTCGAGTGGCACCTGAGGGAATGTTCCGCATGTCAGGGAGAACTCGACTGGCTAAGGGCTCTCAGCGGGCTGCTAGAGGAGAGCTCAGCCGTGGAGAGGCGGACTTCACCGGAGCGTTTTGTGGCCCAGGTGGGCCTGCGACTACCCCGACGGCAGGAACGGCCGCCTGCGCAGAGGGCGCTGGAGGTGGGCTGGAAGATGGTCCCGGCAGGATTGCTGTTCTCCTTGGCCTTCGTTCACAGTGTGTTCTTGGTTGCGGGAGTGATACAGGTTGCCCTGTGGATGGGCTTGGGAGGCGAGGTGGGCGCGCTGTTGCTCCCGGGGTCCTCGGGAGGACTATCGCTGCCGGACCTGTCTACTCTCTCACAGGCAAGTGTGGCTGACGCTGTTGGAACGGTCTCGGCGCTAGTTCAAAGCGGCAGTGCGTTGGCCTGGCTCCCTGTGCTGTATCTCTGTCTGCTGTTTGTGATCGGCCTGCTGTACTGTAGCTGGCTGGCTAGCTGGTGGGCACACCGGAGGCATCAACAACTCACGGCCTCGAACCACATTTCGTAGGGGCTAGGAAAGAGAGGAGTGGTATGGAGATGGATCATGCTAAGGTTCTCAAGCGAGCCTGGGGAATACTGTGGCAGTACCGTGTACTGTGGGTCTTCGGGATCATAGTGGTGCTGTGCGCGGCAGGGAGTAGCGGCAATCCGACCATCAATCCGGGCGGCGGAGGTGGCAACGACCAAGCGAATGTGCCTCCGTGGGTGGGGGAGTGGCCACAGTCAGGCTGGCCGCCCACCGAGGCGTGGCCTGAGGCACTCGGTGCATTGACCGCTATCGGGGGCGCAATCGCGGCCATTGTTGTCGGACTGTGCTGTCTAGTTCTGATTCTGACCATTGCCAAGGTGGTGTTCCTCTACATAGGCGAGACAGCGCTGATCCGGATGGTGGATGATTACGAGGAGACGGGCCAGAAACGCGGCATAAGGGAGGGGCTTCGTCTCGGCTGGTCGCGTACCGCCCTGCGACTCTTCGTCATCGACCTGTTGACCCGTCTCCCTGGGGTGTTGATCGCCTTGATGGTGGTCATACTCGGGGCGGGCTTGGTGGCGTTGATGTTCTGGGTCTCCGACAGCGCCGTGCCCATGGTGCTTGCAGCGGTGATGGCTATCGGTCTGGCGTTCCTGGCCATTCTGGTAGGCATTGTTCTGGCTCTGGGCATTTCCCTGGTGCGCCCGTTGATCTTCCGGGTGAGCGCTGTCGAGGGGTTGGGCGTCATCGACTCCATCCGTGTTGGCTTCGACTTCATCAAGACTCATCTGGGGGACACAGTGATCATGTGGCTGATCATGGTCGGCCTTCAGATAGGCTGGGGTATAGTCATGATCCCGGTTGTGCTCTTCCTCCTTCTGGTGGGTGGAGTGGTGGCCGGACTCGCTGGACTGTCCGTGGGCGGATTGTCGAGTTTGGTCTTTGAGGGAGCGCTGCCCTGGATCTTGGGCTTTGGCGTCGGCATACCTGTCTTCATCCTGATCATGGCCGCACCTCTGGTGTTCCTCGGCGGCCTGGCCGAGGTCTTCAAGTCTAGCGTTTGGACCTTGACCTACCGGGAGTTGCGGGCCTTGGGCGGCCCCGCGGAAAGCGGTGGACAGCTTCCGGACGCGAGTGAGGCTGGGGTCTCATAGCCCGGTCCGGGGGCGTTAGCACCGATTGCTGGGGGCACGGTATGCCGTGCCCCTTCGGTTTTCTCATCGCCTCGCGCCGCCGGTGCTCAGGCATCTTTTCGATGGCGTACCTGAGGGCCGTTCTGGGCATGACTTCTCTGTTGCGTTGAACGTATGAGTAGACCTCATCCTGGTGAGTCTTGCTGGCTACCTTGAGCATCCAGCCGTAGCCCTTCTGCACCATGTCATCGGGGTCTGTGAGCAGCGCGTCGGCGACTTCGAAGACGTCCTCTAGCAGCTCTCCTCTTCGTGCCCCGTAGATCAGAGTCACCGCGGAGGCCCTTCTCAGCCACCTATTCTCCGCCCGGGCCCATGCCTTGGCCCGAGCCATTGACTCGGGATAGCGCAGAACGAAGTCGCCCAGAGCGTGAGTGCACAGGTCGTCGCAACTCCCCCAGCCGTCTACGTACACCTTCAGCCATCTCTCGAAGACGGCGAAGTGCCCTGGCTTATGCTGCCTTCGACAGCGAAAGCCCCAGTCAAAGGCGATGGTCCTGAGTTCGGACACGCCAGTGGCGAGCAATTCCTCACAGAGCTCGAGCACTCTGTCTATGCCCAGGGATCGGATCTCTGTGAAGTACTGCGCGGAGACGCTCCTGACGAGGGGCGTTCTCACCCCCAGGAATCTGCCCATGTCCTGCTGGGAGTACTCCGCAACGCGAGTCCTGAACACAGGATCAGCGTGCTCCTCCAATTCGCGACGCATTCTGTCCAATTTCGCTTCCGGCTCCGAATCCACTCTCGCCCCCAACGAGTGCTGTACCGTCATACCTTAGACCGTCGCTGCAATGGTCAGGAACAGTCCGCGGCAACCACCGTTTTCCGGAACGTCGCAGGCACAGGCACGGGGCCACACTGCCGGCGCCGCTCCGGACGATACGAGGTCCTTCTCAGCGCGAATCGAAGTAGCGGGCGAGCCGCGCGCAGGCCTCTTCGAGATCCTTACGTGCGACTGAGCCGTAGGAGAGGCGCAGATAGCCCTCGCCATTCGGTCCGAAGACGCTGCCAGGGACTGCGGCGACGTGGACGCGCTCCAGGATGTCCTCAGCCAGAGCCGAGGAGTCGGAGCAGCCCGCGACCCGCACGAAGGCATAGTAGGCGCCGCGAGTGGGATGCCAACCGAGTGGCCGAAGTCCAGACAGGCGGTCCATGAGCAACCGGCGGCGCTCGTCCAGTGTCCTCAGACGCTCCGTTAGCTGCGCCGCAGGCGTGCTCAGCGCGCCCAAAGCTGCCTTCTGAGAGATCACTGTTGCGCAGACGAGCATCGAGTCCTGGACCTTCAGCGCCTGCTCCACGAAGGCTGGTTGAGCCAGCAGATAGCCCACTCGCCAGCCAGTGAGGCTGAAGGTCTTGGAGAAGCTGCCGATGGTGATCACGTGGGAACTGGCTTCGGGCAGGGAGCCCAGACTGAGATGCTTGGCGTCTTGGTACGTGAAGTCTTGGTAGGTTTCGTCGCTGACGATGGTGATGCCCCTGGAGGTCACGGCTGCTGCGATGTGGCGCAACTCCTCTGGCTCGTAGACCGCACCCGTGGGATTGTTGGGCGAGACTACCACCAGGGCGCGGGGCTGGGTCTCCAGGTACGGCTCCAGGTCTGAGAGGGTGAGTTGGAACCCGTGGTCCTCACGAAGGGGGACCTCCACGGGCACGCCGCCCGCAATCCGTACTGCCATCTCATGGTTGAAGTAGAACGGCGAGGGCAAGAGCACCTTGTCCCCAGGGTCCAGGAGGGTGAGGGCAGCGAGCATGAAGGCCTGGTTGGCCCCAGCGGTGATGAGCATCTCTGTGGCAGGGTCTACCTCCAGTCCATGGTGACGGGCGAGCCAGAGACTCAGTGCTTCGCGAAGCGGAGGCAAACCAGCGTCGGCGCCGTACAGGTGCGTCGAGGGCTCTTCCAGGGCCTGCCGGGCGGCCTGGACTGCGGCAGCGACCGGGGGGAACCCGGGCACCCCCTGACCCAGGCTGATGACGTCAGCGCCTTCACGTCTCAGGGCTTCGGACCTGGCGTGCAATCCGTCCATGAATGGCGTGGAGACGTTCCGTACCCTCTCTGCTACGTGCATTTGCCCTCCTGGGTGTCGCTTCCGCAGGGGAGGTCCTTCCGTTCGCGGCACTTGCACCCGCTGTCCGCGCAATGGTACAATCGGGACCGGATGGAGAAGAAGTCTCCAACACAAACGGCGAGACCAAGACTCCGGCTGGTCTGGGTAGCACCGGTTTTCCGCGAGTATGATAGCAGAGGGGCCTGCCCGTGGCAACCGGGCGG
>CAZOBP010000174.1:0-5907 GCA_964577995.1 uncultured Anaerolineales bacterium | reverse complement strand
CGTCCATGTTCATCACGTTGTGGATCCAGGTGACGTGCTTGTCTCCGATGCCCTGAATGTCGTGCCCGCCGTAGCCGTTCCAGAAGACGGTGGGACACTGGATGGGCTCGAGGGCCACGATCTTGTGGTCCGGCCACTGCTGCTTCAAGCGGTCCCCGGCGGCGATAGTCCCGCCCGAACCCATGGCTGAGACGTAGGCGGCAACCTTGCCGTTGCCAATGCCCTGCTCCTTCAGCTCCTGCGCCAGTTCGAGGATGGTGTTGCCGGTGACGTAATAGTGGAAGCGGTAGTTGCCCATGACCTCGAACTGGTTCAGGATGCGGATGCGCTCCGGATTCTCCGCCTTCAACTTCTTGCTCTCGTCGTAGATCTCTTTGACGTTGGATTCGCACCCCGGGGTGAGGATGAGGCGAGCGCCATAGCTCCGCACCAACTCGAAACGTTCAGTGCTCATCTCTTCGGGAAGGATGACGATAGAGTCGAAGTTCATGCGACAGCCGACCCAGGCCCCGCCGATGCCGTAGTTGCCCGTGGAGGGCCAGATGAGGGAATGAATGGAGGGATCCACCTCCCCGTACAGCTCCTTTTCGATGAGCACAGAGTACGTGGCGCCCACCTTGTGGCTCCCGGTGGGGAAGTCCTTGCTGTACAGCACCACGATGGGGGCCTCCACGTTGGTCAGCTCGGGGGGCAGGACGTAGTAGTAGATGTGGTTGTCATAGTCACGCCAGGTTATGTTGTAGAGGTTGATGGGATCCAGGGGATCCTCCTCCATCATCCTGCGGGCTTCGGCACGGACCTGGGGATCGATCTTCCACGGGTGGAGCATCTCCTCGAAGGTGGGACCGATAACCAGTTTGCTCTCCTCGCTCATGGTTTACTCCTCTATAACGTCAAGGTTGGTCAGATCAAGCGGCGCAAGGCCGCCATGCTCGGCTCGGTCAGTTCGGGTTGGCCCGTGGCGCGGATGGCGCTGTCCACGTCCTTCAGCCCGTTCCCGGTCACCAAGACCACGATCCGCTCCTCGGGGTCGATCTCACCCCGGGCCACCAGCTTGGCCAGCCCGGCGAACCCAGCGGCCCCCGCTGGCTCCGCGAAGACCGCTGCCTCCCGGCCCAACAAACGCATGGCCTCCAGTATCTCCTCATCGGACACGGCGACGTATTGTCCGCCCGTCTCACGCACGGCCCGCAGCGCCTTGACCCTGTCGCGAGGCTGGCCCACGGAGATGCTGTCGGCCAGGGTGTCGGGCACGAGAGGCACGATCTCCTCGCTTCCCTCCTCCCAGGCCCGCACCAGGGGTGCAGATCCCTCGGCTTGCACACCCACCAACCGGGGCAAACGATCGATGAAGCCCAGGGCCAGCAGGTCCTTGAGACCTTTCCACAGTCCACCGATGATACAGCCATCGCCCACGGAGACGAAGATACGGTCCGGGGCCTGCCAGTCCAGTTGCTCACACAGCTCGAGCGCCGCCGTCTTCTTGCCCTCGGAGAGATAGGGGTTGTAGGCCGTGTTGCGGCTGTACCATGGGTACTCTCTGGTCGCCTCCAGACAGAGGTCGAAGGCCTGGTCGTACGTGCCCCTGATCATGATCACTCGAGCACCGAAGATCAGGAGTTGAGCCACCTTGGCCTGCGGCGCGCGTTCCGGTACGAAGATGACACTGTTCAATCCGACGCTGGCGGCCAGACCGGCCAGGGACGACGCCGCGTTCCCTGTGGAGGCACAGGTGATGGTCTTGTAGCCCAACTCCAGCGCCTTGACCACGCCCACGGCGCTGGCCCGGTCCTTGAAGGAGGCGGTAGGGTTGCGGCCATCGTCCTTCAAGTAGAGGTGGGGAAGACCCAGCTTCTCACCTAGTCGCTCCACGTGGTACAAGGGCGTCCACCCAATCTGGAGCGGTGGGCGTGGGCTGTCTTCCTCAACGGGAAGCAGAGGGGCATAGCGCCAGATGGAGTAGTCGTGATTGTCGGCCAACTCCTCCTTGGTCAGGCGGGTGCCGATGAGGTCGTAGTCGTAGACCACGTCGAGGATGCCCTCGTCGCCGTGCCTGGGGCAGACGTAGAGGACCTCATCGGGTTCGTACTCGGCGCCGCAAAGGACGCATTTCAGTCCCAGTATCTGATCCACGACGGCTCCTTGTGCGAGGGTTGTCCACTCACGGTGGGTGCTCTGGCCTCGACGAGGGCTTCAGCTCTCACTACGAACCTGCTCTGGCTTGTAGTGCGCGCTTCAGCGCGTAGCACGGCGGGAGCGATTGCCGCGCACCCTATAGCGAGCCCATGGTGAGGGCCATGAGCGCCTTCTGCACGTGCAACCTGTTCTCGGCGACGTCGTAGATGATGGAGCGGGGACCGCTGGCCACCTCGTCGGTCACCTCGTGGCCGCGGTCCACAGGCATGGGGTGGATGTACAGGGCATCGTTGGTGAGGGCCATCTTCTCCGCGTCGCAGATCCACTCCGGGTATCGCAAGGCCTTCTCGATCTCGGCTGGTTTGTCCAGCTCGCCGTCCTTGTAGGCCTGGGGACTCATCCAGTTCCGCGAATAGACGACGTGCGCTCCCTCGTATCCCGCCACCGGGTCGTGGACGATGTCGAAGCCTGTTCCCTGGGCCTTGCAGTTCTCCTTCACGGTGGCCATGACCTCCGGGTCCAGGTCGTACCCTTCTGGATAGGCCAGGGTGACGTCCATCCCCAGACGAGAGCAGATCAGCAGGTTCTCCTGTACCGAGCACCAGGAGCGGGCCAAAGCCCCATGTCCCCACATCATCAACAGACGCTTGCCCTTCAGGTCCTGGCCCAGATGCTCCCGCAAGCCCAAGACGTCGGCCAACCCCTGGCAGGGATGGTATTTGTCGTGGGCCATGGAGATGATGGGGATCTCCGACCAGCGAGCATACTCCCGCAGGAGATCATCGCCCTCTCCGTATGCGCCGATCTTGTCCTCCAGGATGCGGATCCCCAGACCCACAGCGTAGCGGCTCATGACCTTGGCCGCGTCCTCTACGGTCTCTCCCGCCGTGGTGGCTGTCCTGAGGCGCATGGCGCGAGGCTCCAGAAACTGGGCGTGCCCTCCCAACTCCGTCGCCGCGCACTCGAAGGACTGGCGCGTGCGCACCGAAGGGTTGTAGAAGAACATGAAGAAGGTCTTGTGGGCCAGACAGTTGCTGTAGGGGTGAATGAAGCGCTGAGCCTTCATCTCCGCCGCCAGCCGGAGGACCTCCTCTAACTCTTCGACCGCCCAATCTTGTGTGCAGATCAGGTCCTTGCCGTGCAAGTCCATGGCCGTACCTCCAGCTACCGCATGGTGAGGGCCATCACCGCCTTCTGGACGTGCAAGCGGTTCTCGGCTTCGTCGAAGACCACGGACTGCGGGCCGTCGATGATGTCGTTGGTCACCTCGAAGCCGCGGTCACAGGGCAGGCAGTGCATGTAGACCGCGTCCTTATGGGCGAGCTTCATCTTCCCGGCATCGCAGATCCAGTCCTTGTTGGCGTCGAATAGCTCCTGGGTCTTCGCCTCGTCTCTCTCCCCCACGGGCTTCTCGAACATGGACACACCGGTCCAGGCCTTGGGATAGACCACGTGAGCGCCCTCGAACGCCTCGCGCATGTCGTTGGAGATAGCGAACGATCCACCGTAGCGCTCCGCGTAGCCCCGACAAGCACCGAGCACCTCGTCGTCCAGTTCCATGCCCTGGGGATGGGCCAGCACCACGTCCATACCCATCATGGTGGCGGCGATGATCGCACTCTGAGGCACGGCACGGGGCTTGTGGGCACTGGGCGAATAGGCCCAGCTCATCACGAACTTGACACCCTGGTACCCACCGAACTTCTCCTTGACGGTCAAGACGTCGGCCAGGGCCTGGCAGGGATGGTACTTGTCGCACTCCATGTTGATGACGGGGATCTCCGCCCAGTAGGCGAAGTTCTGCTCCAATTCGTGGGCGCGGCCATAGACCCAGCCCACAGGGTCGCCGTAGATGCGAATGGAGATGCCATGCCCCATGCGCGCCAGCACCCGGGCCACATCGGACACCCTCTCCGTCTCATAGGCCCGCTCGTCACCCTCCAGGGCAGGGGCGTAGATCTTCCCCGGATCCAGGAAGTGAGCGTGGCCGCCTAGCTGGGTCATGCCGGCTTCAAAGCTGTTACGGGTGCGCAACGACTGATTGTAGAAGATCATGAACAGGGTCTTGCCCCGCAGGAGGTGGTCGTGGGGCTCGTCCAGGGCAAAGCGTCTCTTCAGATCCAGGGCCGCATCCAAGATGGTCTCCACCTCTTCGCGGCTGTAGTCCAGCAGGGTGAGGAAGTCGCGGCCCTTGAAGCCCTCTGTTTTCATCGCTCCCTCCTTTGTCTCAACGGTTGGTCGGTCCGAAGTGCCGACATTATAAACTCGCCATGGCCGGGTGTCAAACGTCTTAGCGATCAGGCGACACACTCGCCCACGTATTGCGGTCACAGGCCCCCCCTGATATAATAGCGCCTGGGCAAGCGCCATGATCAAGAACGCTACCAGCGGCGAGGTGATCGCCGCTCGGACGAAATGGTGCACCAGTTTCCTGACCAGAGGCCTGGGGTTGATGTTCCACCCGCCGCTCCAGGAGGACGAGGCCTACGTCTTCGCGGAGGGCCGTGAGACCCGGAGCCTCACCACCATCCACATGTTCTTCGTCTTCTTCCCTCTCGCCGTGATCTGGCTCGATGCCGGCAAGCGGGTGGTGGACAAGGTTTTGGCTCGACCGTTCTACCCCTACTACGCCCCCAGCTCGCCCGCCCAGTACTACCTCGAGTGTCACCCTGACACTTTGGCCAAAGTGAAACTTGGAGACCAGCTCGAGTTCTAGCCATTTCTATGGAGCGACACCCCACTGCCGCGGCCGCCACCATTGCTCAGGCAGGCCTTGAATACAAGAGAGCACACAGCACAGTCATCCAAAACACGTGGGAGGAACGATGAGTGACCTTCTCTGGAAGCCATCGGAAGAGCGCAAGAAGCAGACCAACATGTTCGTCTTCATGTGGCACGTCAACGACCGACATGGGAAGGGGTTCACGACGTACGACGACCTCTACCAGTGGTCCATCGAGGACAGCCCTGCCTTCTGGGCTGCACTCTGGGACTACGGGGAGGTGGTTCATAGCCAACCCTACGACCAGGTCGTGGACGACGTACACAACATGCCAGGTGCCCGATGGTTCGAGGGGGCGAAGCTCAACTTCGCGGAGAACCTGCTGCGCTACCGCGACGATCGCGTCGCCCTCAGTTTTCGAGGGGAAGGCCTGCCGACGGTTAGCATGACCTACGCCCAACTATACGACCAGGTAGCCCGGCTGGCGAGCTCCCTGCGCGCGATGGGGATCAAGCCGGGCGATCGTGTGGCCGGTTTCTTGCCCAACATGAGTGAGGCGGTGGTGGCCATGCTGGCCACGACGAGCATCGGCGCCATCTGGTCCTCCTGCTCACCCGACTTCGGCATCAAGGGCGTCCTGGACCGCTTCGGCCAGATCGAGCCGCGGGCCCTATTCACGGCCAATGGCTACAGCTACAACGGCAAGCAGTTCGATTCCCTGGGCAGGATCGCGGAGATACTGAAAGAGCTACCCAGCATCGAGAAGGTGATCGTGGTGCCCTATACGGAAGAAGACCCCGATCCCGCCCGGGTGCCCCATGGTGTGCTCTTCGGGGACTTCCTGGCCGTGGAAGTGGAGGAGATGCAGTTCGAACAGGTGCCCGCGAATCACCCTCTCTACATCATGTACTCCTCGGGCACCACGGGCGTGCCCAAGTGCATCGTCCACGGAGTGGTGGGCACGCTGTTGCAGCACATCAAGGAACTGAAGCTCCACACCGACGTGAAGAGAGAAGACACCATCTTCTACTTCACCACCTGTGGCTGGA
>CAZOBP010000173.1:0-5931 GCA_964577995.1 uncultured Anaerolineales bacterium | reverse complement strand
GGACCGACGTGGCCGAGGAGGTCGAGGTCTACTCGCTCAAGCCCCGCCGGAAAGATGTCAAGGTAGAGCTCGTGACCCTGGCCTGGGCACCCTTCTGGGAGATCAGCTACAGTTCTGCGCGGGGCAAGGTCGCCCAAGGCCGCGTGCCGGCCTACTAAGAAAACATCCCGAAGGTTCTCAACCTTCGGGATGTTCAGCATTTGATCGGAGAGGCACCTCTTCACCTTGCCTGGCATGAACCCATCCTGCCATGCTGGCGGAAGGGGGCCCTGAACCTCGAGACGGATACTACTGGCCGAGGATGCCCCCCAGGAGATCTTCCATACCTGCGCCACCGCCCGCAGTCCCGGCGCCGCTCAGCAACATATCAACCACGCCACCAAGTGGCTCCGGTAGGTTCTTCTTGAGATAGCCGAGCACCACCTCCAAGACCTTCTCGGCCATCTCCTCTGGAAGGCCGGTCTTCTTGGAGATCAGCTTGACTAAGTCTCCAGTGCTCTTCGCCTTTTTCGCAGCGCTGCTCGCTCTTGTGCCCAACACGTCGCCGATCTGACCGCTAACCGCAGAGGGTAGCTGTCCCTGGAGAAAGCCAGCTACCATTTCCACGCCCTTCTCGGCCATGTCGTCGGAGAGCCCAGTCTGCTTAGAGACCAGCTTGATGAGTTCCTCCATCTGTTTCTCCCTTGCCTGTCTATGATGCAAGTGCGAGATACGCAACTCCGACGCGGGACGCGGGCCGCACCCTCACCGGGGCCGACGTGTAGGATGTCGGCCCGCCCAACAAGTTGACCGACTACAACCCCTTCATCAAGGTGGCGACAAGTAGCAGCACGAACGCCACTACCACCAGCCAGAAGCCCAGCCCAAAGGGCACCGCCACTATGGTGATCGATCCCACATGGACCAGTATGCCGACCACCCCCACGATGAGGGCGACCAACCAAGTGATCACCTTGGGAGCACTCAGTTTCATCTCAACCTCCTTTGTACAAGTATCGCCTTGAGTCGTGTCCGGACTCTCTCAGCCCCGTGGCCTCCCGCCAGTCACGGAGAGTCCCCTGAACACATCGAAACGTCCCAGACGATTCGAAGAACGGACCGTAATACTACAGCGGCCAGGACTACGTCTGCGTTATCGTAGCGCAATTGAAGCCGATTCGTCAACATTGGATCACGCCCAGAGCAGACAGCCGGGCCTGCTCTTGCATCATGCGGAACGAAGCCGAAGCGCATTGAGCACTCGCCTGCTACGGAGATGGATGGGCACTGTGCCTACTTCGCTGGTGCAGACCCACACTCGGCGGCAGTGGCGGAGTATCCCCGAAGGATGACCCAACGAAAAAACCTCCCGAAGGCTCTCAGCCCTCGGGAGGTTCGGGTCCTAGCCCTAACTCTGGCTCACCAACTGGAAGGTCCCCAGGTCAACCTGGCTCGGAACGTCCTCGTCGAAGTACAGCCAGCCGTTCTCCCACTGAGTCACGTACCCCTCGGCGCCCACCAGGACTCCGAAGTGTTCCCCGCGCGGTATGGGCTGTCGGAGCACGAACCTTCCATCCCTGTCCGTCTCAGCGTAGGTGAGCATCTGCTCCTCGAGGAAGTCCTGTAGGAACTCCTCCACCGTCACGTCCGGCTGAAGGACCACGAAGAGCGCGCCCTCAATGCCCCGGCCTGTGTCGGCGGAAACGATGGTCCCACTCACCGCCACACCATCGTCCCCATCCTCGTCGGGCAGGACGATCGGAGTCCCCTCATCGCCATTGAACGAGGCCAGCAGGGAGTAGGGCTCGCTGACGCTGTAGCCACCATAGGTGACGATGACGATGTAGTAAGTGCCGGTTGTCGTGGGCTGGTACTCGATGCGCTCTCTGTCTGTGGTTCCCCACGAGTAGTCCAGGATCTCCCCGGCGGAGTCGACGAGGTACAGGTCGTAGTCGGACCGCCAGTTGATGTTGCCCAGGTCGACGATGATCGGGTCCCGGGTGTCCACTTCGACGTAGTAGACGTCAATGTCCTCCTCAGAACTAAGGTACGCCTCGTACACCTTTCCAGACAACAAAGGCCCAGAGGCGTCCTCAATCGTCTCGTTGGGCTCAAAGGCCTCCAGGTCCTCGGCTGGTTCCTCCGGCTCAACAAGGTAAGCGACCAGGTTTACCGGCCTTAGCTCGTTTAGCTGTCCTATCGAGACAGGTGTGTCGTTCTCGTCGATCACACCGTCGCCGTTGGTGTCCAAGACCCGCCGCGCCTCGGCGTCTGCCAACTTGGTGGGCACGCCAACCAGCTCCCCTTGAGCGTTGACGCCTGTCCCTCCACTGTTCCCGCCAGCGATGGTCGTATCGGTCCGAATCCAGGTACGTATCACCTCTCCACTGGACAGCTCCGCGCTGTCGAACCCGCTGACGCGCCCGCTGGTGAAGGTGATGTATCCCTCCCCGATGCCTGGATAACCCAAGATGTACAGCTCATCCCCCAGATGCAGTTCATCTGAGTCCCCTATCGCGACAGGACTCAGGTCCATGTCGTCGGCATCCACGGCCCTGCCATTCAAGTCCGTCGTGATCTGAAGTAAGGCCAGGTCCAGTTGCGAGTCTGAGGCCACGACTTCGGCGACGTACATAGGAACCGGTGGCCGGTCCTCTCGCGTGGTCATGCCGATGACCAGGGCGTCCATGGGAGCTCCCTCAAGCCCCACTTGGTTCGCAATGTCTGTAGCCACGTGAGCATTGGTCAGCACCAGACCGTCCTCGGACAAGAGGGTGCCGGAACCACTCCACACGGGGACCAACTCCCCTCCATCCCTCGCCAGCGCGAGGATGAGCACCGCTCCTTTCATGATCTCCTGACGCTGGGTCAGGGGCAGGCCCCCCTGGCCGGACACCGCTGCTGCTGCGCTCAGAAGGAGCACGACGACGGTCACCAAGCAGGCAAGTTTCAGCGCGTTTCGCATGTCTTATCCCCCTAGCTGAGATCAACGCTGGCGAGGATGGAGTTGAAGGCTCCCTCCTCTTCCGCGAACCGGTCCGCCCCGGCAGCGAAGGTCAGGATATAGACCCTGCCTCCATGGATGACCACCCAATCGATGGCCTGAACGACGACCGGCATGTTGCTTTGAGAACCGCCGGCGGGCTCGGCCACATAGGCATAGGTCACCTCACTCGCTGCCAGCCCCCCAACCGTGCCCTGATCCACGCTCAACACGCGGTAGGCGGTGAGTTCCTCGGCTCTGTTCAGCGCCAGGGTAGCCAGCAGTTCATTCTCCGTGAGCGGAAAGTCAGGATCCATCTCTCTGGTTCTCAGGGAGAAGGTGGGCTTGAATAGGCCCTCTGCGCGCACGTCGCTAGCGGTGACCAGTGTTTCCTTGTCCACCTGTTCCAGCCAACGGTCTGGATAACTCAGACTCACAGCTCCGTCATCGCTGGTGAAGGTAACCATCTGGCCTTGCACCCAGCCCTTGAAAGCCCAGCCCAGCAGCAAGGCGACGATGACCAAGGCCACGACCAGCAACTCATCCCACCAGCCTTTCAGAGGAACCGTACGACGAACCGACGTGGTTGTTTCCATTCTCTCTCTCCTCACGCCTATCTTCGCGCTCTGCGGTGCATCGTGAACCCTCACGTCTGGGCGACCGTTGCCCTGTTGGCCCTCCGCATCAGCCAGAAGAGAATTCCCAAGATGACCAGTGCGACGACCGTGGCCAGGATCAGACCATTCCAGGGATTGAACTGCAGCCCCCTCACGCTGGCCAGGTCTCGCAAGAAGACGAAGAGACCGTTGAGTAGCGCCGCGATAGCCAGACCGCAGGGCATCCACCACACCGGCTTGCCTTCGAACTTGTCCTGGGCCAGGAAGTAACCCACGATTCCCGCGAAGCTGGCCTGCGCCAGGGCGGTGACGACGATGCGGATGACACCTACCGAGAGATCCACACCGGCATTGGACACAACGTACTGGATGTTCAGCATGGTAGCGTATCCCAAACCTGCCGCTGTGCCGTAGATGACTCCATCCATCCGCTCGTCGAACTCCTTGCTGCCGTAGACCGTATACCGTACCGCTGCGTACTTGAGGAACTCCTGGCTGAAGCCCAGCACCAGTACGCCTCCCACCAGTTGCACCATCTGACTCTCGTACAGCCATTCCCTGATCCCGAACAGATTACCGACGAGCGGAATACCCACGGCAGCCGCCAGAAGCGCACCCAGGACAAAGATGCCGACAACGTACCGCTTGGGCTCTGGCTCCAGCCGATCCTGAAGATAGAAGAAGGCCAACCAGATCACAGCAGGCACCAGCGCCAGCACGATGCCCGTGACCACGAGCACCCTCCCTTCTAGCGCGGGTTTGGCGAAGCTGTCCAGCCCCACGACCAGAAGGATGAAAACGATCAGCGCTGCCACCAGCACCCATCCAGTCTGCCAGAAGTGGCTCCTTCCACGGGTGACTCTGCTATAGTGCTCATCACAGTAGCAGCGCCTGCCGATAGTCTTGGGCTCCGCCTTCACCGGCGCGTGGCAGACACAGCAGATACGTTCACTCATGCTTCACAGCCTCCCTTCCGCCATTCGTTGAGAGCACCCTCAATGGTGGCGCCATTGTATCCTTGCGCCCAGTCAAAGTCAAGGAGTTACAGTAGGGTCGAGCGGCCTATCCTCGATGTGCATGATCGCGGGGCCGAGGACTATCTGGGCCAGCAGCGCCATCATGGTGGCGAAGGCCAACACCGTGGCCGAACCGGTGATCTTGGTCAGCCACCAGACTAGCGCAAACTGGACGAGTTGGCTTCCCACCAGGGAGAAGGCCTAGCCCGTCCAGATCACGAACAACGAGCTCAGCGATGGAAAGACTGTCTCTTGGGCACCGCTATTCGTGTCTGCGATAGATCGCCCCCTCCCTTCGATCCGTCGCTGGACACTCCACCACGGCGCTCCGCCCGCGCGTGTCCTTCACCTATCCACCCAGGCTCTCGCGATACGTAAGAGCGACAACGAGTTCATCGGTGTCGAACTTGGGTATGCCCAGCTTCTCGATCATCTCCAGGCGGCACCCGTCATCCACCTCCCAGGAATGCACCTCGATCCCGGCCGAGCGCACTACGCCCACCACCTCAGGCGAGAGCTGGGTAGGGTGCAGGTGCACAGCTCTCGCGCCGGCGAGTCTCGCGCCGTGCAGGGCTGAATACGCCACCACGTCCAGCCCCATCCACTCTTCAGAGCGCCTCTGGAGCAGGTCAGTGGCCAGACTGGGGCAACGCCGGCCGATGTCTAGCAGCAGAGCAGGCTCGTAGCAGGTCACTTCCATCGTCTGCCACAGATCCCTGAAGGGCTCCAGCTCGCTGGCTACGATCTCCGACGACTCCGGCTCCGGCCCCTTGATCTCTCTATCTCCAATCCCAGGCGGCCTCCGAAGGTCTCCAGGACCTCCCGTAACGTGGGGATTCGGCACTGATCACCGGGATCTGCCCGAGCACCCCACAGCTCCAACTCCTGGAGTTGGACCGACTCGTACTCGAAGACGGGCCCCGATGCATTGGTGGTCCCCTCGAGATAGAAGTTGTGGAACACTACTGGCACTCGATCCTTGCTCAGTCGTACGTCCAGCTCGACGGCGTCAGCGCCAAGCTCCAGGGCACGCTCAAAGGCGCCAATCGTGTTCTCTGGTACTCCATCCGCAACGCCCCGATGGGCAACTATCTCAAACTTGCACACACTGTTTCCTCACTCGTTCAATGGTGACGACTAGCCACGCGCGACGCGCCGCACGATCCATCCTCTCGCAGCCCTGGCGGTGATGGAACCTACGCCTTCGCTAGCCGCCTGTCAAGGCACCACTTCTCCGAGACCAGTCCAGCCAGGTAGTGGACAGCGATCCCGGCCACAAAACCCAGAGCCATGTTCCAAGCCACTGATACTACAACAGTGATGCCCAGAACCGCCA
>CAZOBP010000172.1:0-5937 GCA_964577995.1 uncultured Anaerolineales bacterium | reverse complement strand
GTTCCTCCGTCGGTCCGGCGGGATACCAGATGTCCTCGCAGATGTTGACCCCCACCACAACCCCGTTGGAGCGGAAAACCAGGAGGCGATCACCGGCGCGGAAGTACCGTTCCTCGTCGAAGACGCCGTAGTTGGGCAGGAACACCTTGTGGGCCACGGCGGCCACCCGCCCTTCGTGGAGCACCCCCGCCGCGTTGTAGATGTCCTGGTCCCGGTCCACGAACCCTACGATGGCCACGATCCCGTGCGTCGCCTCGGCGATCTCCTCCAGGCAGGCCAGATTGGCGGCGATGAAGTCCGCCTGGAGCAGCAGGTCCTCCGGAGGATAGCCGGTGATGGCCAACTCAGGGAAGGCCACCACGTCCACTCCCAGCGCTTTGGCCCGGCCTATGCCCTCGATGATGCGCCTGGTGTTGCCCTGCAAGTCGCCCACGACTGCGTTGATCTGCGCCAGACCGATGCGCAACAGTTCCATAATCATCCCTCCCCAGACGAAGGGTCTATCTCCTCAAGCAGGAACGATGGTCACCCGAGTGTCAAGCGTCAGAGTGCCTTTGGTGGCCTGGTGGCAAACCACACGCAGGCCGTGGTGAACGTAAGAGCCATCAAAGCCCCACCATAGCACAAGTAGTATGGAATCAGGTGGTCGAACAGATTGTAGACCGCGACCACCTGGGCCGGGTCTTGATACACAGCCATCATTCGCAGTATGAGGTCTCGCATCATCAGTGACATGACACAACCGCCCAGCGCGAAACCGTCCAGCACCAACAAGACGGACAACAGCAGCCCCCGTCGCCGCCCAAGAGAATCGCTAGCCGCGACCACCCGTTGGAATGACGGTTTGCTTTTCACAAAGGCCCCCCTTAGTCCCGCCGCTTGAAGGTCACATTGGTCTGAGGTTGGTCGTTCACACCGAGGTGGAAGACATCCGGTCGGGAGTAGTGCCCGTCCGTGTCCAGGAGCATGTGTCCCTCTGTGATGAGGTCCAGGTCCAGTTCGGCGTAGACGATGCCCGGCTCCTCCCATAGAGGCTCCACCACGTACCTGTAGTCAGGGCCGATGACGGCACTGCCGCCCTTCATCAGCAAATCCTCGTCCTCTCCGGGAAGAGCCTCCAGAAGCTCCAGCCCCTGGCTGTCCTTCACACCCAGGGAATGGAACCCGGCGAGGACGTCGCCCTTGCTGAGCACGCAGCCCGCGGCGATGACGAAGCACTGCCCCTCGAAGGCGTAGTGTCTGGAGGCCAACTGGTGCAGCCCCCTCACCCACGGCCACTGGGCCACGTGGATGGTCTCCCTCTTGGCGTGCATGGCCGCCCGGGCCAGGGGCATCCAGTGCTCCCAGCAGATCAGGCCGCCCAGGTGGCCCCATTCCGTCTCCAAGACGCTCAATGTGGACCCGTCGCCGCGCCCCCAGAGTAGACGCTCGGTGTAGGTAGGGACCAGCTTGCGGTGCACTTTGAACTGCTTGCCGTCCCTATGGACGAAGATCATGGTGTTGTACAGCGTGCCACCCAGCCGTTCGTGGGCGCCCATGACCACGTAGGTGCCCGTCTTGCGGGCGACCTCCAACAGCCTGTCCAGATGCTTTCCTGGTAGGGTGATAGAGTTCTCAGCCAGCAACCGGTAGAGGGCCCTGGCCGGGGGGTGGTTCCACAGCGCGGCCTCCGGCGAGGAATCGATCCAGAGGGGATAGCCCGGCAGCCAGGTCTCCGGGAAGACCACCAGATCGGTCTCCTGCCCCGCTGCCGCCGCCTCGACCAGCGATTTGGCCTTCTCCACGCTGGCGTCGAGGTTCAGGAATACGGGTGGGTGCTGCACAACCGCCACCTTCGCCGACGATGTCGCGGTTCCTTTACTCATGCTTTCTCTCTAACCCTCCGCGAAGTAGTCGCTGTAACACTGCTCTCCGAGGCAACCCTACCGACTGCACGACCGATCACGTAGGACAAGCTTAAGCTTGTCCTACGCCAGCCGCACGTCCTGCTCCACCAGCGACGCCTGAAGCTCAGCTCTGTCGATCTCCCTGGGTTCCACTCCCTGTGCCACGGCCATCGCGGCCGCCGTCCCCGCCGCCTGTCCTGTGGCCAGAGAGGGCGGTATCAGCCTGGCGCAGTTGTGGACCGCAGGATCGACGGAGATGCACCTGCCCGCGGCCAGCAGGCTCCCCAACTCCTTCGGCACGAGACACCCATAGGGGATGCTGATCAGAGGCTCACCTTCCGTCCTGGGCGAGCACATGGCCACCACGTCGTCGAATCGCTTCTCGCCCATCCACTCGTCCCTGGTCAGGGTGTGTTCCCCAACGAGCCTCCTGCTGCCCCGGGTGCCCAGTTGCGGCGCGGTGTCCACCAGGAAGGCTCCCTCGAACCCCGGCAAGTGCTCCCGGAAGAACTGGAGAGTCACAAGTGCCGTCTCCCGCCTCTCCTTCTCCGCCCGGGTCAACTGTTCGATGTCCAGGGCGTCCGTCGTGGGCACGGAGTTGTTGCACCACACGATGCCGTCCCTCACCGTCCGGTAGTAGATGGCGTTCAGCCCTCCCACACCGCCGCCCGTGCCGCCAGCTTCGCGCAGTCCCCTGACCAGAACGTCGAACTCCTCAGGGTGCTCGTTGACGAAGGAGTTCGCCCTGTCGATCTCCACCCCGCCCAGCCTGAACACCAGACCCAGAGGGAGGTCCTGCCTCTCGAACTCCGCTCCTGCGGAGGCGAAGAGATCGCCGTCGCCCGTGCAGTCCACGACCACCTGGGCCAGAACAGCCAGGCGACCCGACTTGCTCTCGAAGATCACACCCTGCACCGCCCCGTCTGCCACCACTGCCGAACAGGCCCAGGAGTGGAAAAGGCACCTCACACCGGCCTCCTCGAGCATCCTGGCACCCAGGATCTTGAGGTACTCCGGGTCGACAGTGGGGCTGTATCTCACCCTTCGCGACTTGGGTCCCCCCGCCCCGATGTGACGCCACTCGTTCACCGCCTCGGGGGCCCTGGAACCCCAGACCTCCTGCGGAGGATAGGAAACGGCACCCATCTCGTCCAGCCTGTCTATCAGCTCCTGAGCGATACCTCGCACTACCTGCTGACCCTCGTCATTGCCCATCCTGTCCAGCATGAGCACCAGCCCTCCGGTGGCCATCCCGCCCACATATCCATATCGCTCCAAAAGGCCGACCTTGGCCCCCTGGCGGGCGGCCGCGATGGCTGCCGCCAGGCCGGCCGGTCCCCCTCCTGCCACGAGGACCTCAACCCGGGCCAGAACCGGGACCTCACGCTCCTGCTCCACCACCTTGCTCTTGTACTTCCTTGACCCCACTCCCTGCCGCCTCCTGGACCGACCTATAATGTGAACTATTGATGATGCACTTCGACGAGGTCCTACAAATCCACCACCTCGATTGTATCGCGACGGGCGGCTAAAGGCAAGGGCTGTCGCAGATGGCGACCCGCTCCGTTGACAGGATTGTCTGTGCTGCGTATAATGGAGAGAATGCGGCTCTGCGCAGCCTGCGTTTGTGCGCACGGCGAGGAATGCCAGGACAGGACGAGACCATTCGATGAACACACTCATCATCTATGACTCCACCTTCGGGAACACAGAGAAGATCGCTCAGGCCATCGCCGAGGTCATGGCAGGACGCGGCCCCGTGCAGTCGATGCGCGTCGCCAAGGTACAATCGTCAGACCTGAACGACGTGGACCTGCTGGTGCTTGGCTGTCCCACGCACAAGCACAGGCCCACGGACGCGGTGCAG
This sequence comes from uncultured Anaerolineales bacterium, assembly GCA_964577995.1. GTDB lineage: Bacteria > Chloroflexota > Anaerolineae > UBA7937 > B3-Chlor > JAUVXJ01. The sequence continues at coordinate 2,184 of CAZOBP010000172.1, read as the reverse complement.
GCCTTCCTGGAATGTGTCTCCAGAAAGTCTCTTCGCGGCATCTCCGCAGCCGTCTTCGACACCAGATACCGCAAGCCTCAGCTCCTCACCGGGTCGGCGGCCCGGCGGCTGGCCAAGAGCCTCCGCCAGGCAGGGGCCTCGCTGCTGACGCCGCCTCAGAGCTTCTTCGTAGTCTCCCGAGAAGGGCCCCTCGAACCAGGTGATCCGGAGAGGGCGGCAGCCTGGGGTCGCGAGGTGCTGGACAGGCTCGACGCGCAGCCGGCAAGCTGAGACCTAATGCTATCAAACAGATTCCCAGGGCCCGGCGTGATCCTCCCCCGCCGCCAATGAGCAGATAGCACGATGAGACCCAGACAGATCATTCCGTACCTGTGTGAAGTGCCCATCCGTAGGCTGGGCGCGCGGCGATAGAGATGGAGGTATCAGATGCCTCTCACCATGCTTGAGACTCGCAATCTAGTCAAACGATACGATGGCTTCACTGCTGTCGATGACCTCTCCTTCGATGTGTACGAGGGCGACATCTTCGGACTGCTGGGGCCCAACGGTGCCGGGAAAACCACCGCCATCCGCACCATCATGGACATCTTCAAGCCCGACGAGGGCACGATCACCGTCCTTGGACGCCCGCCTGGCGTGGTGCGCAGGAGAATCGGCTATCTGCCCGAGGAACGTGGGCTGTACCAGGACCTCAAGGTCCTCGACGTCCTTGTCTATCTCGCCGAACTGAAGGGCGTCCCACGCTCCACCGCGCGAGAGCAAGCCCTGATTTGGCTGGAGCGGGTTGAGATCAGCGAGTGGGCCAAACGGAAGGTGAGAGACCTCAGCCGGGGCATGCAGCAGAAGCTCCAGTTCGTGGCCAGCGTCGTTCACGACCCGGAACTACTCATCCTCGACGAGCCTTTTCAGGGCCTAGACCCCATCAACGTGGACCTGCTGAAAGGTCTGATACGGGACCTCCAGGCCGATGGGAAAACGGTGATGCTCAGCGCCCACCAGATGAACCTGGTAGAGGCCCTCTGTGATCGTATTCTGCTCATAGACGACGGGCAGGGCGTCCTCTACGGCGACCTGGCCGAGATCAAGCGGCAGCATTCACCAGGCACCGTACGGCTGCGGACGCCCGACCTGCCGGGTGACCTACCAGGAGTGGCTCACGTGGAGCGAAGGGACGACACGTTGACCCTCACGCTGGAAGGTATCACACCCCAGCAACTGCTTGGGGAGCTGGTTAAGAGAGAGATCACCATCGAGTCCTTCGAGGTTGCCTCGGCCCCTCTGGAGGACATCTTCATCACGGTGGTGAGGGAGAGGGACGATGCGTAAGATATTGATCGTGGCTCGACACGAGTATCTGGTGAACATCCGGCGCGTCGGCTTCATCGTGATGACCGCGCTGGTGCCCCTCCTGGGCGCGGCAGGCCTTTTCATCGCTGCCTTCTTCGGCGGCCAGGCAGCGGACTTTTTCGCCAGCACCTTTATCCCCGAAGAGGGGAACATCGGCATCGTAGACCAACTGGGCGGCCTGACCCCCATTCTTCCGGAATACGAGGACCGCATCAGCGTCTACGCCGACGAAGAGCAAGGGCGCGCTGCTCTGCGCTCCGAGGAGATAGATGGCCTCCTGCTGATCCCCGAGGGGTACATGGACAGCGGAAAGGTCACCATCATCACCAGGGAGGGTGGTTTCTCCGCCGCCGTCCTGGAGGACTCGGATATCTTGCACTCCTTCTTCGTCGATCACCTGCTTCGAGAAGAAGCGGATCCGAGATTGAGAGCGAGGCTGGCCGACCCCATCGAGCCGGTCCTGGTAAGCCTCGAGGAAGAAGGAGAACCAGAGAGCGGCCCGCTGTCGGTCATCCTCAACCTCATGGTGCCCTACTTCCTGGGCATCTTACTGGTGATGACCATCTTCGTCACCTCGGGATATCTATTGCAGGGAGTGGCCAGGGAGAAGACCAGCCGGGTAATGGAGATTTTACTCTCCTCCGTGACGGCTCAAGAGCTCCTGGCGGGCAAGGTCCTGGGACTGGGCGCGCTCGGTCTCACGCAGATAATCATCTGGCTAGCTTCCAGCGTGGCGCTGAGCGGCGGCACCATGGGCCTCCTGGGCATCGCCCTGCCCTTCCTGGTGCGGCCCCAAGTTCTTCTTCTGGGGGTGGTCTACTACGTCTTGGGCTTTCT
>CAZOBP010000171.1:0-5993 GCA_964577995.1 uncultured Anaerolineales bacterium | reverse complement strand
CCCTCTCTCTTGAGGCGCTCGATCACCTGGTCGTAGGTCAGTCCCTGGTCGAGCAGCGCCTTCACTCGCGTCAGGAGCTGCACGTCATCCCCAGTGTATCGCCGGTGGGTCCCCGTTCCGGCGCTCGCGCTGTCTGGCTTCGCCGCCGTCTGGGACAGGTAGGGATGGAACTCCTTTGCCCAGCGACGTAGGGTTGAGGTGGAGATGTCCAGTTCCCTGGCGACGTCGCCGGGTTGTCTCAGCTCGCCATCTGTCATTTCAGCTACACCCTTCCTCCAGTTTCAAGAAACTATGCCTCCGCGCCCCGTGCCACATCTAGCTCTGGTCGGTCTCCCCAGCAGGTAGTTCTCGGTCAGGCCTGCTCAGGTTCACCTGGGCATCGTCGCCCTCAGGCCCGTCCTCTTTCACCACGCGGTAGGTGCCCTCGACGACGGATGATAATTGTTCCAGGTGCTGTCGCACGACGTCGGTCGGGCAGAGCTCGACGAACAGCTTGAGGCCGATCAATAAGACGGCCACATCATCCAGTTGGCCGAGCCCCAGCATGGGGTCCATGAGCAGGTCTATGGGCCAGACGATGTAGGCTATCGTAGCCGGAATGATCAGCTTGGGCCAGATGGGCACCCGCCGGTCGCCCAACAGCCGCAAAACAAGCCTGCCCTGCTTGAGCACCTCGGCCAGCCAGCTAGCCGTACGCCCGGGGTCGCGTAAGCTCCTTTTATCTGACACAACCGTTCCTTTTCTAGGTACTCTAACACATTATACACGGGCCTGTTCCTCTTGGCAAGTGGAAACCCCGATGGGCTTGTCAACCCTCCCCCGGCGTTGTACAATGTATTCAACCACGATGGTGGCTGCGTAACGTGCAGGGCTCGCCGGTGGACATCCGCTGCGGATGTGACAGTACCTGGTGTATGGCTCGAGATGACCAGCTTCACCGAGGTGAAATCCGTAGCGTTTTCTCGGACAACGCCGATAGGGGAGGTTCCGTGATGGTAGGTGTGAACGAAGAGGCGCCGGACTTCGAGCTGACCAACGACACTGGCGAAACCGTGAGGCTCTCGGACTTCCGAGGCAGGAAGGTCATTCTCTACTTCTACCCCAAGGCCCTGACCAAGGGTTGAACGGACCACGCGGTTGGATTCCGTGACGAATTCGAGAAGATTAAGGCAGGCAACGGCGAAGTGATCGGCGTGAGCCCGGATCCGCCGGAGCGTCTTGCCAGGTTCAGGGCCAAGAATGACTTGCCCTTCGTCCTTCTCTCCGACCCGGATCACGTCGTAGCGGAGACGTACGGCGTGTGGGGCGGGAAGAAGATGTACGGCAAGACCTTCATGGGCATCGTCAGGAGCCACTTTGTGATCAATGAAGAGGGGCGCATTGTGGATGCCCAGATCAAGGTCAGCCCCAAGAAGAGCGTGGAACTGGCTGTGGCAGCCCTCGACTGATCTATGGACCTCGGAGGTCTTCAAGACCTCCGAGGTCTGGGTGAGCCGACGTCAGTCTTCGAGCGTAAGGAGCGCCTTGGAGGCCTCCACCGCAACTCGCACCTGCAACCGGCCGCTCTCCCTGTACTTGTCCCCCATGTAGGACAGGCTCCAGCCTTGCTCCAGGTCGATGTAGGGTTGGAGGAGGACTCCGATGGGGAAGTCATGCGCCCTGGCCAGGGCGAAGAGGGCCGCGGTCTCGCCGTTCTCCATGGACAGGCACCCCTGCTCCCTGAGCTTATCCGCGAGTTGGGGCGTGATGCGGTAGAAGGCTTCGCAGGACCCCACGCCACCCTCCTTCCACGCGGCTCGTGCCTCGCCCAAGGCAGCGGCCAGGGCCTGAAACGCTCGCGGCTCGGCGTCGACTCTGCCCTCAGTGCTTCCATAGTGGGGAGAGGTGCCGTCTATGCCCACGGCGAAACTGGGCAGGTGGATCTCTCCCTCTTCGAGGTACGACTTGCCCAGGCCCCACGATGCACAGAGCAAGAAGATGACTCTTGCTCCGTAGTGGATCAACTCCTCGCAGAAGGAGGCCAGGGTTGACGGCCCCATGTGGGGGACGAAGACGGCGGTTTCCTCTCCGCCGATCTTCCCTCGCCAGCCCTTGAATAGCGGGGAGAAGGCCGGCGTGAATCTGGCCGCTGGCCATTCCCACTCCTCTGTACCAGCAAGATCAGCGAGTTCTGCCAGGACCGACTGGTTGAAGGTCAAGATCACCAGGCGTGGGACTTGCAGTGTGCTTTTGTCTACCCGTTGAGCAAGGGCCTGCTTCTCGACATCGCGGGGGTTGATGAGATACATGGCAGGCCTCCCAGGATTCCACGAGCGCGCACGAGTGGAGCCCGGGTTCAGACCTCAGGAAGCTGCCTTGGTCGGTGCTCACATCGTCCCTCTGGGAGCGGTGCCCTCGTTGACGTAGCGCGTCAGCTCACCGACACTCAACTGCTCTATTCCCAACTTGTCCAAGGTCCGCCCGCGCCGCCAGTAGTCAGTGTGGTGGACGAAGCAAGCCAGACGGATGATGCTGTCCATCCCGCGAACGGAAACCCCGTACCGTCGTCCCAAGGCTGCCATGGGCACCAGGCTCATGGGCACATCTTCGAAGAGATACCGGTGACGGAGGGTGCGGGGCGCCATGATACCCTGGTAGCCAGGCTGGTTGTGTATGGCTTCGGTGAGGTCAGCGCCGATGGTGTCGTAGGCCATCTTCAGCCATTCCAGCCCGGTTTGGGCGCGGATGCCGAGGGCTGAGGCCACAGTCACGCGCTCGCGGTCCAGGACTTGCAGAACGCGGCCCACCGCAGGGGTCACGCCGTCGATGTAGAACTGGAAGTCGCCCCTGGTTGATTCAATACGGCCTGCATTGAGCAGGGTGAGGGCGGGGTGGAAGACAGCTCCCATGTTGTTCAGTCCGGTGTGCAACACGTTCACTCCATCGATGAACTGGGGGTAGGCCGGATGGAGGCATTGCAGCACCATCTCTGTTCGGGTGGCCGGTAGTGCTGCCAGGGGCACCGCATCCTTGATGCGAAAGATGCGCGCCTCAGCCGGACCTTCGGAACGACTGGCGTAGATGAAGGTCGCGGCTTCGGCAATCGTGACGTCAGCCTGACACCCGTGGTCCCTGAGGACTTTGGCGAACTCCAGGGCGCCACCAGTCCGGCCTGGATTCAGGACCAGGATCTGCCCATCGTGGAGGTGTGGCGCGCATTTCCTGGCCACATCGGCGTGGGCAGAGGAGGGCAACACGGCCATGATGATCTGGGCCTCCTGGAGAGCTTCGGCGGTGTCCGAGGTGACCAAGGCCAACTCCGCAAAGCCGTGGGGTCCTCCTTCGTAGCTGGTGAGCTGGATCGCACTCCGGGCTTTGATGGCGGCCACGTTCTCCGGTGTGCGATTGTACAGGGTGACAGGAAAGCCCATCAGGGCCAGGTGGGCTGTCATGGCCTTCCCGCCGTGTCCGGCACCGATAACCGTGTAGTGTGTGTCCTTGCTCATCAACCGTATGCTCCTCTCCAAAGCTGCTATGCGGCGCCTACGCCTGGGGCCTGGTATCCAGGTCGGCGATTCTTGCTTCCTCTGACAGTGGGCGGCCTGTGCTGGGGTCGACAGCCACGCAGGCTCCGCGGGTGTCAATACGGGTCACGATCCGACCTCGGCCGAAGGGGTTGTTGAGGAGGTGCGGTGCGTCCAGCAGTCCGGTTGTTACGGCTCGCGTCAAGACGACCGGGTCCGTCAGCGGGTCCTCCACGTCCGGTTCTGCCAACTGGCCGATGGAGCACAGCGTGAGTCTCGCTTCCTCTACCAGTTCCTCTCTTCTCCGGTGGACGACAGGGTCGAAGCTCATGTCCGGCTGTCCCCGAAGCGCGTTCTCGACGACCCGTCGGGCCAGCTTGCAGGCCTCGATCACGTCCTCTGCGGTGGCGGCGTGGTGGGCCTCGGTATGGCTGACCACGTGTACGATCTCTGGCCTCAGAGCCATCTGGAGATAAACGCTCGCGGAGAGGTGGCCGCGCGCAGAGTGCGGATCGAGGGGGTAGCTGAGCAGTCCGGTGCGCGTCTGCTTCCAGATGTGGAAACCTGGCCCCGCCAGAGGCTCGATCAGGTCCAGGCAGGCCAGCATCTTGGCCAGGTCCATGCTGTCGGAAAGGCCGGGCGGACTGTTGAACATGAACTGGGCGATGTAGTCCCTCACGCCGAAAGCCCGGGCGTTGCAGGCGGAGAGGTAGGCGGCGACAACGAACACGACGTCGGGCGCGTCGCGCATGCCCCAGTGGTGGGGCTCGTTCAGCTCGACGGGGATGCCGCGCTCGCCGTACCAGGACATCACACGTTGATGCTCCCGGATGGAGCCTTCCAGGTCCCAGGGACCTCGTCCGTCCATCTGGTTGAACCAGAAGATGGGGATAGCACACCAGGCGTTGTTGATGGTCTCCAGGTACATCTCCGCCAACCGGATGAAGTCGTCCGTCCCAGAGTACGTTCTCAGGAGCGGGTAATTGCCGCGCCTGCTGGCAGCGTAGAGCATTCGGTAGTCATCCGCTGAGCGCACCGGCACTCCGCCCGCCCCCGTTCGACGAGGGTCCAGGCGCTCTGGATGGAAGAAGTTGGCCTGGGCGTCTTGGTCTGTGCCCAGTGAGATGACATCCAGGATCTGGGCTTCGGCGATGCGCGCTACTCCCTTGCGGGTCGCCTCCAGGGTGGGCAGCCCGAAATGGTGGCGGATGATGGGGTAGGGAGCCTTCCAGGCCAAACGCTCAACAGCGGTCTGGGGGAAGTCAGCCTCCACCACTTCGGTGTGCACTTGACCTTTGGCATAGGCCAGTACCATTTCCACCGTTTCGCTGCCGTCGAAGATCCGTTCGAAGAAGCCAATGGCCCGCGCCCGTGAAGCGACGGGCGGGGTACCCCCGAAGGCGAACCTCACCCCCGCTTGCCTGAGTTCGTCTGCCTCTTCCGCGAACTCACCCAGCAACCGCTCACCAGTCTCCGGGGTCAGCCGGTAGGACACACCCACCAGGTCGGCCTTCTCCCGCCGGGCCACTTCCAGCACCTTGTCGATGGGCACGGCAGGGCCCAGAAAGACCGTGCGCCACCCGGCCGCGTCTGCCAGGTGGAGGAAGTTCACAATCCCGGCGACGTGGACGCATTCGCCCAGTGCTGCGGCGACAATGGTCTTCAAGCTTGTCTCCTCCAGTGCGCAGGAATCAGGCAGATGGGTTGGGCTCGGCAGTCGTGTCTGCTTGCGGATGAGTAGGACTGACTATCGTTGCTGTGACGGGCCTGTCAGGCAAGAGGAACGTTTCGCGACCGGTGCTTGTCTGCCGATGGAGATAAGACCGCCAGAACTCCACCAGCGCGCTCTGGCTCAGGTGCCCTCAGAACTGACGCGGTCCCGCTCCTGCCGCGAGGGAAAGCCCGCGCGCGAAAGAGCACCGTCTCGCCCAATGATGATAGCCGCCCAAGAAGAAGCCCGCTGGCAGCAGCAGGCGGGCTCCTGTGTCACGTCTGTCCGAACCGAGGTGCCTGTGCTGCACCGTGGCCACCGCCCCTCGACCGCGCGCCTACCTCCGGCCGATGCGCGCGGCCGTGAGTCTCTTTTCGGGGGGACGATGAGACGCCTTCCTCCTTGCGGCGTGAGTATTATACCACGCTGCGGTAGCAGGGGCAACCTCGCCGGACCAAGACTTGCTGAAAGGAGCCTTCAGATGCACGTATCGGGGGGTCTCGTTCTCGACTGCTGTCTGCTCCAGCGATTCAAGTGGAGGGTAGGGCAAGTCCAGCGGTAGATGTGACCCGAATCGGGGGGGACTTGAGGTAAAGTCTACCTGACAAGTAGTAAAAGATATGGTATACTAGGTATAGTAAACTTGACACGACTCAAACGAATGGCCAACCAGGAGGGCGTATGGCACTAAGGAATCGACTGAAGGAGTTGCGTGCGCGGCACGATCTAACTCAGCAAGCACTGGCTGACCAGACGGGGGTGTCGCGGCAATCGATCAA
>CAZOBP010000170.1:0-6057 GCA_964577995.1 uncultured Anaerolineales bacterium | reverse complement strand
ACGGTGCTCTCGATAGTCGAATTCGAAAGGCACTGGGCAGTGGACTGAGACGCATCTACGATGGCAACACCCAATCTATGTGCGTGGGGTACGAGGAGTATCTTGGGCTCATACATCAGTATCAGCGAGAGCTGACTGAATTCAGCGTCGTGCGACCTGGATACGGCTCGCGAGCACCATCCACAGATTGGGGAGCCGCCGAAGTCGAAATGGCATTGTTCGCATGGGCTTCATCACAGGCATGAACGTTCCAAGAGCTCAGCAAGAGGTAGGTAGGGAATGCGCGGAATGAGTGGGTGGACGGAACCGCATGGATTTTCACGTCGGACCTAGGGCCAAGGCGATACTGAGTCCGCTAGTATCCGATCCAAAGCTAGGCCGTTTCGTGGATCCTACAGTGGGGGTCCCAGAAGTTGCTCATGGGAGAGGTGACATTCCGCTCATCGTCCTCGGCCAGGATCCGACCGTGAAGGATCCCCGCAGCCGGGCCAGCATCAAGACCGTTCTCAACCTTGACAAGCGAGAGGTGTGCACACCTGTCTTTCTCGCGTCTGCAGGGACATGGGCTTGAACTTCGATGAGAGTGTCTACGCCACCAAGTACCTGAAGAACCCCTTCGTCAGTCCTCCCACACAGTGACTGCATCGCCGCCTCCCTCGAAACCAGAGCGCTGCCCATGATGCCCCAGGCCCCACTTGCCATGCATCCTTCGATACGCCGCTTCCCAGCTACTCAGGATGCCCCCAGCGTTCCCAGAGTGGCTTACTTCCCCTCCGTGGGGTATAATTCCCCACGACCATGAGACAACAGTCCTGGACTTCCGAGCTGAGATCAGCGCTCCAATCGTGGGCCGCCAGGCGAGGGCAACCACATCTCAACCGCCAGATGGCCAAACGCATGGTGGTGGACGGCGTCCTGGTCAACCTGGCCCTGGCCCTGGCCCTCTTCGCCCGCTACCTGGTCGCGTCCTTCACCCACACCTCCCACATCATCCAAAAGGGTTGTCCGCCTCAAAAGATCTAGTATGTTGCGTGGATCCCGACCCGAGAGCTACCTCTCGCCATTTCCCCGTCACTGATGGGCCGCATTGGAGTTCGGCGCCTACTTGATAGGCAACCTCCAACAAGGCTACCGAGCAGTAGATCGCGGCCTTCGCACTGTCCTCACCGATCGGTTCGCCCAGGTGAACGAAGTTGTTGCGTTCTGTTCTCACAGTATCCTGCAGGGATTCCCATAGCATCTCTCCGTTGCTCAGGCGGATGGTAGTGATATCAATGCCCCAGCCCCTCAACACACGGGGAAGTAGCTGCCTGTCGTCAGCTGATCGGCCTCTCACGACGCGATCCGTGAGCACCGCCGCCCACATGTCGTCGAGAAAGGCACCCTGCACCAACGGTCTGAGAAGAAGGAATCTGATAATGAGCTCTGAGGCCGTCACAGCCACAGTCGTGGCGGGACCACAGAATCCGCCACTGACCAATTCATTGGCCTGGCTGAGCAGAGTCTGCACTCGCTCTTCAACCGCGTCACCGTACCGACAGAGGTAGTCTCTCACGTTCTCAGCGGATGCCTCTGCCATGGCCTCCTCAATCAACTCTGCTTGGACTTCCGCAGCTGCCTCATCCATCCAGTCCGCATACCCATGCTCATAGTACAAGTCGTAGTCGCCCACCGTCACCACCCCCTTCAGCCGATTCGCTTGCCTCCGAAGTGTGAACTCGCCCCAGTTACACTGCCGCCCTGAATCGCCTAGCCCCCTGCGTTCCCGACCGAAGATGAGATGCGTTTCACCGCGTGGGTTCGCGTCAAGTTCATCCGGAGCGCACGCGCCCTTGACGCCGTCACGATCCGTTGCCCGCTGAGTCCCTGCGCCGACCGGGCTGTGGCGCCAATCCCTATCCCAGCTGCCCGCGGCCCCAAAAAGAGAAAAAGAGGCGTAACCCTACACGTACATAGGTATCACACCTCGCGTGGAGGTCGAAAGCGGAAAGTTGCTGGGGGAAATCCAGTATGTTAAGATTGCCTGGCGGTTGGGCGGTAGTTCGTGGCAGGGGGATTGGAGAGACATGCGAGGAGCGGTCTGGGCAAGGGCCACGGCAAGGCTGGCCCCGTGGGTCCCTCCAGCGGGAGTGAGGGGGGCGCTGGTCATTGTTCTCCTTCTGGCGTTCGCCCTGCGCCTGTACGGGCTGGGATACCAAAGTCTGTGGTACGACGAAGCGGTGAGCATCCATCTGGCGACGAAGGACCTCACTGCACTGACCCTCCACACCGCCAGAGACATCCATCCTCCCCTGTACTACTACTTGCTGCATTTCTGGGTCCTGGCCGCCGGCGCCAGCGAGTTCTCGGTGGCCTTCTTCTCCTTGTTCTTCGGCCTCCTTCTTGTCGCGCTCTCCTACCGGCTGGCCCGCGAAGCCTACGACAGCAGGGTGGGCTTGCTGACAGCCTTCCTGATCGCGGTTTCTCCTTTCAACCTCTGGTATTCCCAGGAGATGCGCATGTACACCCTCGGCGCCTTCCTGGGCCTGGTAACGTTGTATTGCCTGATGCGCCTCGCGGGTCTGCCGAGGCGGGGGCATGGGCTCAACTCGGTCGCCAGAGGGAATGAGGACGGTGGGAGGGGGGCAGCATGGCCGTTCTGGATGGGCTACGTCCTCGCTGGGGCGGCGGGACTCTATACTCTGTACTACTTCGTCTTTCTCCTGCTCTTCGAGAACCTCTTCGTCTTCGCCTGGTGGCTGGCGCGCAGGCGCTCGCGTAGAACGGGGCCTCTCCCGCTGGCCTCCTGGGTAGCAGCCCAGGTTCTGACTCTGGCACTCTACTTGCCCTGGCTGCCCACAGCGGTGCGCCAGGCCCAAAACCCGCCGGTGCCCCCCTGGCGGGGCTTCACCAGTCTGGGCAATGTGGTCACGGAGTCCTGGGCGGCCCTCTGCCTCGGACAGTCGGTGGAGCCGGAGAGTCTCCTGATCTGGCCAGTCCTCTCCTTCATGTTCGCGATATACCTCCTCGGTGTGACCGGACACACGCGACGTGGCAGGGACTGGTCCACAAGGCTGCTGCTCTGTGGTTATACGTTCATTCCCGTACTCGGCATCTACCTGCTGTCTCTGCGCACACCCTTGTTCCACGTCAGATACGTGTTTACCTACTCGCCCCCTTTCTACTTGCTCCTGGCGGTGGGGATGAGCTGGTTGGCGCGTAGATGGCGGGTGGCCCTTCCGGTGGCTGCGGGGATCGTTACCGTGGCCTGTGGCTATTCTATCTACATGTTCCATTCCTCGCCTCTATACGCGGCCGACGATCACCGGGCGGCGGTGAGCTACCTGGAGGACAGAGTCGCTCCCGGTGACGTGGTGCTGATCGATGCGGGGTACGCCTATCCACCTTTCCTGTACTACTTCGAGGGCCAGATCGCCTGGCGGGGCCGTCTGATCGACTACCAGCCCGGCAGGGAGACAGAGCAAGGTGTGGTGCTGTTGCAGAGCGGGTCCATCGGGGGCGACGAGGGTCTGGGTTGGGGCGACCCCACCTCAGACTTCTATGCCACCACGGAAGAAGAGACGGCCGAGGCGCTGGAACGGGTCTTCTCCGAGCACCCTCGTGTGTGGGTCTATCGTATCTACGACACGGTGACCGATCCTGAGGGCTTTTTCCGAAGCTGGCTGCAAGAGCACGGGCGGTTGATTGGGGACGAGGGGTTCGCTGGCGAGAGCTACATGCGTGTGTTGTGTTATCAAACCGCAACGGAGCCAGAATACGACGCTGCCGTGGTGTTTCACTCCCTGGCCATCGATACAGGCCTGGGGATCGAGCTGCTGGGCTACGATGGTCCCTCGATGATCCGCCCAGGGGAAGAGCTGCCCTTGACCCTGTTCTGGCAGACGGACCCTGAGTGGGATACGAGTCTCGACGTCCGCTTGAGTCTGGCGCTGGGCGACGGCTTGTCCGTTGCCGAGGTGGAGGCTGTGGTTTCGCCTGTGACGTCCGGGTGGAAGGCAGGAGAGGCGGTTGCTCAGGAGGTGCCCTTGGAGGTGCCACCCGGCACTGCGCCCCTGGAGTACAACCTCGTGCTGGAGTGGCAGGAGCCCTCGCGCGACCTCGACGCTGAGGTCGCGGATGGCGGCCTGTCCATGGGGACGGTCACCGTGCTGAGGCCGCTGGTACCACTGCCCACTCCCCGGATGCCCCATGAGCCCTGGGCCAACTTCGGGAACCTGGTCGAGCTGACTGGATACGAGTTCATAACCGAGGGGTTGGAGGCAGGAAATCAGGTCCGTGCAGAGCTCCTGTGGAGGGCCTGGGATGTACCGCTCCCTCTGATGGAGATGGAGCTGGTCCTGGCTGACAGTGATGGGGCTGCGCTGGCTTCTGCGAGCATGGACTACCCGGGCGCTGCCTATCCTAGCACGCTGTGGGAACACCAGGAGTTGGTGCTCGGGGTGTACCTCCTCGACATCCCGGACGATGCGTTGCCCGGGCGGTACCAGTTGAGGCTCAAGTTCCGGGCCAGGACTTCGTCGGGTGCCTGGGAAGCCGTGCCTTTCTGGGCGTCCTCCGGCCGCTGGGAGGAGTCCTTCAGTCTGGCGACGATGGATTTCGATCCGTGAAGGGCACGTCGCTCTCTCGTCTTGCCGGTGGGCCGCACACCGCACCCAGACGGCCCGTGTCCACGTGGCCCACTGGAGGGGGCGAGGATAGGTAAGTCTCCCCGTTGCGTGACTGCGGACAGAAGACCAGCAGAGGGTCGATGAGCGTGTACAGCCCTGCCGTCTATGGCAGGAAAAGCAAACTGATGGTATAGTGGCGTTAGTGGCTCGGCAGGGCAAGGCGGTGTTCTGCTGTTGGGGCACGACTCACTGGCCCTGGCTGGCACATGCTTTAGGGTGCCGGATTATTTGACAGGAATTCAGTCGATACAGAGCGTGGCAAAGGAGGGATCAAGGTGAACAGACAGTTTGCTAGGAGATGGTTGGTAGTGTTGGGGATGCTCGTGCTGTCCTTCACGCTCCTCGCGGCGCCTGCGCTGGCAGCCGACATTAGAACTAGGGACGTCATTGTCATCGATGAGGACGTCAACGATGACCTGTATTTGTTCGCGAGTTCCATCACTGTCAACGGCACCATCCACGGCGATCTGATCGCTGCGGGCGGCGATGTAATCGTGAATGGTCTCGTCGAGGGCGACCTCTGGGCTGCGGGGGGAAGCGTGCACGTCAACGGCACGGTGGCAGATGACGTGCGCTTCGCCGGCAGCGACTTGATACTCGGTCCCGGTGGACAGGTCGGCGACGACCTCTTCGCCGCTGGCTTCGGCTTCGGCGCGGGATCTGGCAGCGTGATAGGCAGCGACGTCTTCGTGGCAGGATATCAGGCACTGCTTGGCGGGGAGATCGGTGGAAACGCCAAGGTGGCGGTCTCCGGGCTGGAGATCTCGGGCCACATCGCCGGTGACGTAGAGGCCGAGGTGGAGGAGCCAGACCCCGAGTTCGAGCAGTATAGCGTCTTCATGCGCATGAGCCCATATACGCCCGAGCGCATCATCGCGCCAGGGCTGGCTATCATGGAGGACGCTCAGATAGATGGCGACTTGACCTACACCAGCCCCGTGACGGCAGATATCCCGGACGAGGTCATGGGCGGTGTTGTCGTCTACCAGACCCCAGTGCCGGAGGAGGTGGAAGCCACGGAGGTCGCGGTGCCGGAGGTCCCCACGGGCGCATTGACGATTGCGGCGATCGTGACCTGGTTCATCCGCTGGGTCGTGGGCACGGTGCGCAACTTCGTGACCCTGCTGGCCATCGGCGCGCTGCTTCTGTGGCTGGTACCCATGTGGCTCAAGGAAGCGGCTCGGCACTGGAAGGAGAAACCAGCACACAGCCTGGGCTGGGGCGTGGGAGTACTGGTGGCGTTCCTCGTCATCGTGCCCCTGTTGTTCATGGTGATGATCGTGCTCGACATCATCCTGGGCATCTTGACCTTGGGTGGGTTGGTCGGCATCATCACCGGCGTGGCCATGGTGTTGGAGGCCATCCTGGTCGTAGGGTTCTGGATCATCTC
>CAZOBP010000169.1:3975-6221 GCA_964577995.1 uncultured Anaerolineales bacterium | reverse complement strand
GACCTATCAGATGAGGAGCGGCAACGCTGGCAGGGGCTATACAGCGAGCTGGACGCCGCACGCATCGGGACCATCCACAGCCTGTGTACCGAGATCCTGCGCAGCCACCCCGCCGAGGCGAGGGTGGACCCTCTTTTCGACGTGCTGGAAGAGGGGCAGACCAACATCCTGCGCGGCTGGGCGGTGGACGAGGCGCTGGCCTGGGCCGCGGACGACGACCAGGCCGTGAGCCTCTTCACCCTGCTGGGCGAGCGCGAGCTGAGACGTACCCTCGATCTTCTCGCACAGAGCCGGCTGGATGTGGAGCAGGCTCTGGGCCAACTACCTCAGGACGTGCTGAGCCACTGGCGGCGCGCCCTGGCCGAGCTACAAGAACAGGTGCTGGACGGACTGCTCGAAAGCTCCGCGTGGGAGAAGGCCGTCGATAGCCTGGGGGACAACGCTGCGACCAACCCCGATGACAGGATGGAGGTACAACGTCGAGCCGCCCTGGAGGCCGTGCAGAACGCGACGGGCCCCCTGGCGGACAGGCTGGCCTCTCTCGGGCGCTTGAGCGAGATCAACTTGCAGGGAGGCAGCGTCAAGGCCTGGCCGGGCGGCAAAGACCAGCTCGCCGAGGTGAATGCAGCTCTGCGTTCGCTGCGTGAGCTGTGGAAGGGCCAGTCCCAGTTGTTGGAACTCACTCTCACGCCGCTGGACGAGGAGCTGGCCAGAGCCTTGCCCGCGCTGAGAGCGCTCTTCTCCTTCGCCTGCCGGCGTTATCAGACTTTCAAGCGAGAGCGCAACGCCCTGGACTTCGACGACCTGGAGTCTGGCGCTCTGTTACTGCTGCAAGAGAACGGAAGCGTGCTAAAGCGGTGGCAGGGAGAGGTCCAGGCCATCCTCGTCGACGAGTTCCAGGACACCAACGGGCGCCAGAGAGATGTGGTCAACCTCTTGAACGGCGGTTTGGGCAGGCTGTTCGTGGTGGGCGATGCCAAGCAGTCCATCTATCGCTTCCGGGGGGCTGACGTGACCGTCTTCCGGGCCGAGCGGGAGCGTATCAAGGGTGAGGGGGGCGCGGTCCTGGAGATCGACGTGTGTTACCGTGCCCATCGACACCTCGTGGAGGGCCTGAACGACCTGCTTCGACCGGTGTTGAGAGAGGAAACGGACAGGTTTCGTCCCTGGGCGGAGCCTTTCGCGCCTCTCCGGCATCACCGCGAGACGCCCGGCCCTGGCTTTGAGCCCCCTCACGTGGAGCTGCAGCTCGCCGTGGGCAGCAAGGCTGCCGGGGCGCTGGACCGGGCCGCCGACGCCCTGGCGGCACGCCTCCGCGAACTGGTAGAGGGAGGCGACGTTCAGATCGAGGTCGATGGCCAGTTAGTGCCTTTGGACTACGGTCACATCGCCATCCTGTGCCGCGCTTCGAGGTCCTTTGGCGCTTACGAGGACGCCCTCGAGCGCGCCGGGGTGCCCTTCCTCACCGTGGCGGGCCGGGGTTTCTACAGCCGCCCGGAGGTCCGGGACCTGCTCAACGCGCTTCAGGCTGTGGCCGACCCCACGGACGATCTGGCCCTGGCCGGACTGCTGCGGTCGCCGGCCATGGCTCTTTCGGACGCGGCTCTCTATCGACTCTGCGAGAGACGCCGCGCCATAGGGCCCATTGCCTCCCTGTGGGACGTATTGCAGGAGCCGGAGAACGGGCTTCCTGGCGATGATGGCGTCCGCGCCCTGCGGGCGGCCAACATCATCGACGATCTCCATCACCGGGTGGGAAGGACCTCTGTGGCAGATGTGATCAAGGCCTTCCTCGATGCCACCGACTATCGGGCGGCGCTGATACAGTCCGGGCAGGCCCGAGGAGCACGCAACGTGGCCAAACTCCTGAGCGACGCTTTTGCCAGTGGGATCGTGGGGGTGGGCGAGTTCATCGAGTACGTGAACGGCCTGCGCGACACGGGAACCAGGGAGGGAGAGGCTCGCGCCACCGCAGAGGGCGTGGTACAGATCTTGAGCGTCCACGCGGCAAAGGGGTTGGAGTTCCCGGTGGTGGTCATCGGAGATGTCACCCACGGTCGAGGTGGCGGAAGCTCCGTGCTCGTCGATCCCGAGCTGGGAGTGCTGCTACCCGTGAAAGACGAGGAGGACGGGCTGCCAGCCGTCTATGTGCTGGGGAAGCATCGCTCCGACGACCAGGAGGATGCCGAAGCGGATCGGCTTCTGTACGTGGCGGCGACTCGTGCACGGGAGAAGCTGATCCTCAG
>CAZOBP010000169.1:0-3875 GCA_964577995.1 uncultured Anaerolineales bacterium | reverse complement strand
CCGCCCCTGCTGGAGCCGGTGGCAGCCGGGCAGGAGCAGGTGGACCGGCGGACGAAGGGTCGGGAGCAACGGCCGCCCCAGCGGGTGTGGCGCGTGGTGCCAGCCGTCCAGACCCCCTCGGCGCCGGCCTGGGTGGTCGGCTCGCTGGTTCACGAGACGCTGGCGGCGTGGCGTTTTCCCCCGAACGGGTTTGAGGACTGGGTTTTGGCCCGCGCGCGCCAGTATGGCATCGCCGATCCCTTCCAACTGGAGGATGCCGCTCGCCGCACTGGGGAGCTCCTGTCTCGCTTCCAGGCCCATGCGCTGTACGACGAGATGGAGAGCGCAGACCGAAGGCTGCACGAGGTGCCTTACAGCCGCAGCCTGGATGGACGCATCGAGAACGGGATCATCGATGCTATCTATCGACGGGACGGATCGTGGACCATAGTGGAGTTCAAGACCGACGAGGTGAGAGACCAGGAGGCTCTGGAGAGGCTGCTGGCTGAGGAGGACTACCTTGCCCAGGCGCAACGGTACGTGGATGCGGTGGAGGACCTGCTGGGACAGCGCCCCAGGTCGATCCTGTGTTTGCTAAACTACGCTGGAGGCGTGCACGTGCTGGACCCGCTGGAAGATGCCGCAGGCAAAGGCTCCCATACGATGTGAACGAGGCCGAGGTTTTCTGTGCGTTTCACGGAGGAAAGGAACGGTCATGGCCAGAGTACCCATCAAGGACCTGGAGATAGGAAGCACCATCAGCGGCGGAGTGTACCTTCTGGCGGAGTCCAGTCTTGCCGAGACCAAGACGGGTTCTCCTTACCTCAGGGCCACCCTGGCAGATAGTACGGGCCGCATGGAAGCCCGCTACTGGGACTTCCCCCCTGAGATGATGGATCAACTGGAAGTGGGCGCTGGCGTCCGCGTCTTCGGCACGGTCGAAGAGTATCCTGCAGGGTCTCGCCAGGTCCGGATCGATCGCCTCCAGCCTGTGGAGATCCAAGATTTCGCCCCTTTCCTGCCCCAGGCGAAGCGAGACCTGGAGGAGATGCGACGAGAGCTGCAGCAGGTAATTGCAGTCGTCGAGGATCCCTACCTCTCTCAGTTGCTCCATCACCTGTTCTCGAGTGAGGAGTTCGCGTCCACATTCAGCAGGGCGCCGGCCGCCAAGAAGTACCATCACGCCTGTGTCGGCGGACTGCTGGAACACACTCTGGCCGTGGTCAGGCTGTGCTCTTTCGTCGCTGAAGAGCACCCCGAGATGAACCGCGATCTGCTCCTGACGGCGGCGATACTGCACGACGTGGGAAAGGCCACCTCGTATACCCTGGATCCGGTTCTGGATTTCACCGACGAGGGGAGACTCATCGACCATGTCGCCCAGGGAGCGTTGGTGGTCCAGACGGCGATTGACGGCATTGAGGGCTTTCCTCAGGGTTTGCGCAACCGCCTGCTGCACGCCATCCTGGCCCACCATGGGGCACTGGAGCGAGGCTCTCCCGTAGCGCCCAAAACGCTGGAGGCCCTGGCATTGCATCACGCCGACTGGACGGACGGAGACATCCGTGGTTTTCTCGATCATGTGGAGAGTGAACGCATCTCTGACGATGGGTGGACCGAGTATACCAGGATGTTTGGGAGGCAGCTCTACGCAGGGCCCGCAGAGATGCCTGAAGACGAGGACGACATCCCCTTCTAGGTGGTCCTTGGCCATCCGTTCCGAAGCAAGGTTGCCGCCAGACGCGCCGGAAGTCACCAAAGTCATCGTCGGGCGGGAATCGGGGCGAGGAGCACGACATGGCTAGCCACGATGAGTCAGGAGGACACCATGGTTACCCTAGACGATCTGATGGCTTTCCTCGAAGACCTCATGGGCGACGTGGGAGACAAAGACCCCTACATGCCCAACGGTCTCCAGGTGAGAGGCAGGGAGGAGGTCAAGCTACTGGCCACCGGTGTCAGCGCCAGCCTGCATCTCTTTGAGAAGGCCGTGGCCCGTCATGCCGATGCCCTCCTCGTGCACCACGGCCTGAATCTGCCGCCGGGGCAACTACTGGACACCATCTTCACCCAGCGGGTGCGCTTCCTCTTGGAGCACGACCTTTCGCTGATCGCCTACCACTACCTCCTGGACAGCCACCCCGAGATCGGTCACAACGTGCTCATCATCAAGGGTCTGGGTGCCGAGCCCACAGAGCCTTACGGCGAAGGCGGTTGGGGGTGGTACGGCGAGTTCGAGAGACCGGTAGCCCTGGACCACTTGGCGGCGGAGTGCCAGCGGATGTTCGGCCAGCTCCGCGCCAGCTACCTCTTCGGGCCGTCTGAGGTGCGGCGGATCGTTGCTGTGAGCGGCAAAGGAGCGCCCGACCCCGGGGACATGGAGGGGTTGCTCCGAGATAAGGTAGACCTGTACGTCACCGGAGAGCCCCACGAGTGGAACCGGGAGTTGTTCCGCGAGGCGGGGATCAGCTTCGTCGCCGGCGGTCACTACAACACGGAGAAGCTGGGCGTGCTGGCCCTGGGGGAGGTGCTCGGAGACCGGTTTGACGTGGAGGTGGAGTTCATCGACCTGCCCAACGAGGTATGAGAGCGTGCAACCGGTCTGCACACGCTGCGCAGCGGCGTCTTTGCCAGATCAGTGAGGGCCATGCGAAGGTGTGTAAGAGGTGCCGTTCTTACGGTGCCTGGGTGATTCTCCGGTCCTGCGATCTACTCTGCGCTGCGTTTCCGTCCTTTCCGCTTGACCTTGGCGCAGTCCAGGAAATCCTCGTACTCGACATTCGCGAGCTCCAGGATGCCCTCCAAGGTGCCCTTCGGGATCTCTTTCTTACCTATGGGCACAACGGTCACGTCCGGCCTGACATCTGCTCGCTGTCTTTTCAATGTCTGGTGGTTCTTGCCCCTCCTGCCAGTGGGTTCGAAGCCGCAACGGACAAGGGCGTTGATGATCTCATCGCTCGAGAACAGACGCCGGCTGCTCATGCGCACGCGGCCTGCAGCTTCATCACCGTGGGCCGAATCGTGCTATCCGCTGGAAACTTGGCCCTTCGTACCTCCAGTTCGGCGGGTTCGTAGGAATAGACTCGTACCCCCTTCTCCTCTAGTACCCGGCGGCATTCCCCCAGGTCTTCAAGCGTGTTGAGGTAAACCTCCGTCGCATCCATCAGGTTCTCGAGGGCCTCTTCAACGTCGTTTCCAAAGCTGGCGGTGCCCAATTCCAGGCATTTGGACACCTGATACTCACCTTCCCGTTCGACCACGAAGGTCAGTATTACGTACTCCATTATCTTTCCCTCCGTACACATTATACATCGGGCCGGAGATAGCCAATCTTAGAGTTTGCAACCAGAGATACTCGACGGTATTTCATAACTTGACAGGTATAACAAGATGTGTTATACTTTGTCCGAGGTGTAGAATGGACTCCGGTGACGCTATGGACTATCTCCAAGATAAGATCCGTTCGTATGAGGCCAGGATCAGCGAGTTCAAGGCACAAAGGGATGCGCTCGACGCTGCCATCAGAGAGACCCAGGCGCTGTTGAACTCGGCCCAGGTTCTCTTGAACGACGAACTGGTATCCGCCAAGGAGGCCAGGGGCGGAGATGTCTCATCCTTTCCACTTCGAGCGAGGCTGGCGAACCTCAGCCTCACCGAAGGCATCTTCGAGATCGTGAATTCCAGTCCAGGCCCTATCCATGCTGATCAGGTATTGAAGAAACTCCGCGAGGCCGGAAAGACCCCTCAGGGGAAGCGCCCCAAGGGCACCGTGGTCAGTATTCTGCACCGGGGAGTGAGCCAGGGCATGTACGACAAGGTGGGGCCGAATCTGTTTGCTCCAATCAGGGAGCGGGAGGAATCGCCGTCAGCGGAATGAATACCCTGTGAACCTCCTG
>CAZOBP010000168.1:0-6230 GCA_964577995.1 uncultured Anaerolineales bacterium | reverse complement strand
CCCTCATTCGCAAGAGGATAGCAGAGGGACGAACGAACAACCCTGTGTCTTCGGAAAGTAACTAGGCGGGGGGAGTGTCAGATCCCCTGGCGGAGACCGGTCCGAAGACGAAGGAGCTAGCGGTATGGAGAACGAGTACTCTGTTGTAGCCGAGGAGCTGACCAAGGAGTTCGGCGACTTCACAGCGGTGGACCACATCAGCTTCCGTATCACGACCGGAGAGATCTTCGGCTTCCTGGGTCCCAACGGATCCGGCAAGACTACGACCATTCGGATGCTGTTGGGACTACTGCGCCCCACCAAGGGCAGCGCCACCGTGCTGGGCTACGACATAGAGAGGGATCCTGAGCAGATCCGCAAGAGAATAGGCTACATGTCGCAACAGTTCAGTCTCTACAACGACCTGACGGTATCCGAGAATCTGAACTTCTACGGCGGGGTCTATGGTGTAACGGGCAAGCGGCTTCGCGACCGCAAGGACTACATCCTGGAGATGGCCAATCTCAAGGGCAGAGAGCGCGAGATGACCAAGAACCTCTCCGGGGGCTGGAAGCAGAGGCTGGCCCTGGGCACGGCCATCATCCACGAACCAGACATGCTGTTCCTCGACGAGCCCACGGCCGGAGTAGATCCCATCTCCCGTCGCGCCTTCTGGGACCTGCTCTACGAACTATCGGATCAGGGGACCACCATCTTCGTCACCACCCACTACATGGACGAGGCAGAGCACTGCCAGAGCCTGGCCTTCATCCACCTGGGCCGGATCGTGGCCCGGGGAACGCCTCAAGAGATCAAGGAGACGATCATGAAAGGACAGGTCATGGAGATAGACTGCGCAAACCCAGATCTGGCGTTGAGCACGCTGCGAGACTCCTCTCTCTTCCATGAGGTGGCCCTCTATGGCGCTCTCATCCACGTCGTGGGAGCAGACCTGGAAGCGCACAGGTCCACGATAGAGCATCTGCTACGAGACAAGAGAGTGGAGATCAGGGGCATGGACATTATTGCACCCTCCCTGGAGGACGTCTTCATCTCGAGCATCAAGGAAGAGGACCGGAGAGTGGGCAGGGAGAACGCGGAGTAGTGCACCCATGGAGTCACAACGGCTAGAGGAGAAAAGGCAATGAGAAAGAGAAACTTGACTTTCCTGGTAGTGGCGCTGGTGCTCGTGGGCGCTGCCGCCGGGTTGTGGTACTTGAGCTCCCGGCCCGGCGTCTGGGATCAGCTACTGGCCGATCTCGGGCTGCAAACCGAAGCCGGGGCCGCTGGGGTCCTCGCGGCTTCCGGGATCATCGAAGCAGAGGAAGTATCGGTGACCACGGAGCTCGGGGGCCGAGTGGCCGAGGTACTGGCTGACGAAGGTGACCTGGTCGAGGAAGGCGCTGCACTCATCCGCCTGGACGATGCTCTTCTCCAGGCCCAGATGGCTCAGGCCGAGGCAGCGCTCGAGGGAGCGCGGGCGATCCTCGCTCAGGTGGAGGCCGGCGCGTCAGAGGGCGACATCGACCAGGCGGAGGCACTCATGCGTCAGGCGGAAGTGGCCCGAGATGGGGCGCTTCAGGCCCTCGATGATGCAAAGACCGCTCGCGCTGAGCCCCAGCAATTGGAGGCGCAGATAGACGCTGCCAGAACCCAGTTGGCCATCGCCGAGCTCAACGTGGAGCAAGCTATCGCCAGTACGCGTGCCACGGACATTCAAACGGCCTACTTCGAACGCACCTACGCGCAGTTGGTGGAAGGCTTCGACGTAGAGATACCCGTACCCGGCCTTCCCGTAGTCCTCAAGAGGCACTTCAACGTGGGTGAGGCAGTCTTGAGCGAGTTCCGTAGACAGGGCAATCTATCGAACCAAGAGGCCTGGATGGCCTGGGAGGGCCTTTTCGCGGCCGAGGCGGCCCGCGAGGGCGCCCGCCAGAACCTAAGCAACCTGTTGGAGATGCGTGACAACCCACTGGAAGCCAATGCTCTGGTCAGCGCCGCTGAGGCCCAGTACCTGGTCGCCGAGGCCAACGTGGAAGTAGCCCAGGCACAGCTCGAAGCCCTTCGTACGGGAGCCACGGGACAGGAGGTAGGCGTTGCCCAGTCGTTGGTGAAGCAGGCTGAGGCGGCACTGGTTACCCTACAGGTACAGCTCGAGAAGATGACACTCCAGGCACCCAGGACCGGCGTCGTGCTAGAGCGTATGGTCAGCGCAGGAGAGATCGCCCCGCCAAACTTCTCCCTGCTCACCCTGGCCGACCTCGACCAAGTGACCCTTACAGTGTACGTCCCTGAAAACGAGATAGGACTGGTAAAAGTGGGGCAGCCGGTGAAGGTCACGGTGGATTCCTATCCTGAGAGAACCTTCGACGGAGAGGTCGTGCACATCGCGTCGAGCGCGGAGTTCACTCCCAAGAATGTGCAAACGAAAGAGGAACGTGTCAGCACCGTCTTCGCTGTGAAGATAGAGATACCGAACCTAGATCACGCACTGAAGCCCGGCATGCCCGCCGATGCCGAGATCCTGGTAGAGGGATAAGGGGAGGCCAACCAATGAGATTCACGGAGAGAACAAGAACCGTTGCTCTCTTGCTGGTAGTCGCATCGCTCCTGGTCACATTGGCGTCCGGCTGCCAGGGCACTGAAGCAGCCGGGGCCATAGAAGCGTCTGGAACCATCGAGGCCGAGGAAGTGGTGATCGCCTCGGAGTTCGGAGGCCGCATTGAGGACGTATTGGCCGACGAAGGCGACGAGGTAGAGAAGGGTCAGCTCCTGGTACTCCTGGATTCCGCCCTCCTCGAGGCTCAGATTGGTGAGGCCGAGTCCGCTGTCGGCGCAGCGCAGGCCAACCTCGATCTTGTGGAGGCCGGGGCACGACCTGGGGAGATACAGACGGCGGAAGCTCTTCTGGAACAAGCTATGGCAGCCAGGGACGGAGCAGAGCTGGCTTGGCGAGATGCTGTGGCCCTCCGGGACAATCCGCAGCAACTGGACGCCCAAATAGACCAAGCCCGCACCCAGGTGGAACTGGCCGAGCGAGGAGTAACTCAGGCTCAGGCACAGCTCCAAACCATGCTCATACAGAGAGATGCCTACGCAGGCGCGGGCGATGACGAGAGCAAGACCAGCTATGCGGCCTTTGACCAGCAGGTGCAAGCGGCAGAGGCAAACGTCGCCGTCGCCGAGGAGCAACTGGCTGGGGCACAGACACAACTGGAGAACCTGCTGGAGATGCGCAGCAACCCCATGACCTTGAACGCGGCGGCAAACGAGGCCAAAGCTCGATACGACGATGCGGTAGCGGCTGTGGAGGTGGCGGAAGCCGGTCTTGACTCGCTACTGGCCAAACCGACGGCCGAGGAAGTCTCCGTGGCCCAGGCCCAGCTCAGTCAGGCCGAGGCCGCGCTGGGCATCCTCCAGGTCCAGCTTGACAAGATGAGCCTGCACTCGCCGCTGAGTGGCCTGGTCAGCAACCGATCGATCCACATCGGCGAGACGGCCTCTGCCGGCGCCACCCTAATGACCATAGCCAACCTTGAAGAGGTCAAGCTGACCGTGTACATCCCTGAGAACCGGTACGGTCGCATCCAGCTCGGTCAGCAGGTCGATGTGGAGGTCGACTCGTTTCCAGGCCAGGTCTACAAGGGGGAAGTGGTGTACATCTCGTCGGAGGCAGAGTTCACGCCACGCAACGTCCAGACCGAAGAAGAGCGGGTCAACACGGTGTTCGCCGTCAAGATCCTCATACCAAACCCAGACCACGATCTCAAGCCCGGGATGCCCGCCGACGCCACGATCGTGGTCGAGTAGTCCGCCTTTCCTTCGCTTGCCGCGAGCACCGGGGAACTGACTAGGAGATGAGGACGTCGTCACCATGGCTTGACTCCGGGCTGAGTGTGACATATAGTTGCCCCAGCTACCGCACAATGGAAGGAGGTTCAAGGTGTCAGCGACAAGAGCGGCCAAGATCTTGGTGCTCGCCGTGCTGCTGCTTGTGGCGGGGTTCCTCTTCGGTCGAGCATGCGGGCAAATCAATCAGCAATACGACCTCATTCTTCTCCTCGACATGAGTTTCCTGCCGGTGCTGCTGTTCCTGCTGGGGGCCATGGCGTCGGCTGCCATCGCCGGGGGCCTCACAGCAGCTCTGGTCCGTCCTCTGTGGCTGTGTGCCGTGATCTTTGCCCTATCCTCGTGCGCCGTGTTTTTTGGCTGGGAGGTGAGCCTACCCAGCGCTGCGGCGGCGCTGGTGTATCTACTTGCTTCCCTGGCCTATTGCAGGGGAGTTGCTGCGGCACTGGACGGCCGCTTGAAGTTCTCTGTGGAGCCGATATCGGGAAGTCAGTCCGTGCTGCTCACAGGACTGGCCGTTGCCGCCTCTTTGAGTCTATACTTCGGCTACGCAGCACAGATCGAAGATCAGGGCTTCACCTTCCCGACAGCGCTGAAGGACTCCATGCGGCAGATGGTCATGGCCCCCATGACGTCGCACATCGCAGCACGCACGGACCTGACCTCCGAGGAGAGGGACGCGCTGCTCGCCCAGATGGTGCAAGGATTCGAGGAGCAGTGGCTGGGGCCTGTCGAGGAGAAGTTGCAGTCCGTTCAGGGGTACGTGCCCTTGATTGCGGCCTTCATGTTGTTCCAGTTCCTCGTGCTCGCGAACACGCTGCTTTCCTGGATCCCAATGGTTTTCCTGGCTGCGATCTTCCCCGTGCTGACCGCCCTTGGCGTGACCAAGAGACTGACGGAGACGAAAGAGGTAGAGCGACTGAGTCTGGGTTAGGGAGGTGCAAGGACGCGGCTTGCACACCTAGATAGCCCACAGAGTCCAGTGACCGATAACTGTCGGTAGCCACCAGTAGTCCACTGACAAGGTGCAAAACGCATGTCCGAACAGGGTGAGGCGAAGCTCGAGAGGGTCCACACCGCCCACGGCCAGCTTCAGGCGCACGTGATCAAGGGCAAGCTGGAGAGCGAGGGCATCCCTGTCCTGCTCCAGTACGAGAGCCAGGTGTTTGCCGTCACTGTGGATGGCCTTGGAGAGGTGCGCATCCTGGTTCCGGAGCAACTGGCCGACAAAGCCAGAGAGATCATAGCGCGCACCGAATCCTGAGACGAACCGCTCGGTGGCCTCGGGATGGTCAGTGCCTCTCTCTGGGAGTACCTCCCCCTCGTGGGCCGGGTCGTCGGAGACACAGCATGAGCCACCCCTGTCACGAATACATAGGTAGCATTCACCTGCACACCTCCGCCTCCGACGGCGCTATGACCCACGCGGAGGTAGCCTCGGTCGGCTCACGAGCTGGCCTCGATTTCCTCATCGTCACCGATCACAATGTGTTCACCGAAGACGCCGACGGCTGGTACGAGAACACGCTCCTACTCGTCGGAGAGGAGATCCACGACACCAAGAGGGAGCCTGAGGCCAACCACTATCTGGCGTTTGACATCAAGGAGCACGTGCCCGGGGACCACAGGGCACGTCAGAGGGTTATCGACGAGGTCAACTCCCAGGGAGGCTTCGGCTTTCTCGCCCATCCTTTCGAGCACAGCCCGCCTTTCACCCGGGAGCCGGAGCTGTTGTGGGTGGACTGGCAGGTCACGGGCTACGCCGGCCTGGAGATCTGGAACTACATGTCGGAGTTCAAGAGCTACCTCAAGGACACGCCACGGGCGCTGTTCTATATCATGTCCCCCCAGGCAGCGATCAGAGGCCCCTTCCCAGAGACTTTGGCCAAGTGGGACGAGTTGCTCCGTCACCGCCCCACGGTTGGCATCTCAGGCACTGACGCCCACGGCAACACCTACAGTGTGGGTCCTCTGCGCCGCGCAGTCCTGCCCTACGAGCACTGCTTTAGGGCGGTGAGGACGCACATCATCGCTCCGGAGCCCTTCAATCACGACCTGGAGCATGACAGAACACTGGTCTACGACGCGCTGAAGAGTGGAAGCTGCTTCGTTGCCTACGATGCCATCGGCGACGCGACTGGTTTTCGCTTGACAGCCCGCAGCGGCGCTTCCACGGCCACCATGGGCAGCCAGGTCCCCTTTGCTCACGACCTCGCGCTGGAGGTCACGTCACCTCTCAAGGCCGAACTACGTCTCCTCAGGGACGGCCAGCTAGTGTCCATGGAAAACGGCAAGGAGCTTCGCTACAGGGCCTCCGAGAGTGGGGTCTATCGGGTCGAGGCGTATCGCCGCCATCTCTTCCAGAAACGTGGCTGGGTCTTCACCAACCCCATCTACGTCCG
>CAZOBP010000167.1:0-6240 GCA_964577995.1 uncultured Anaerolineales bacterium | reverse complement strand
TGGAGGCGCACCGTGCCGACGATGTGCGCAGTCACCTCCGCAAGTCGGGTCTGAATGTGACCGCCCTGCGAGCCTCTGGCCAGCTTGTGTTCTATGAGAACGAGAGCTACACTAGCACTCTTTCCTTTGAGCCGAACCGTGTAATAGCCGTCCTCATCGCCGAGGCTGAGAAAGCGATGGCAGAGGGCTACACGGCGCTTCGCATCACCGACGAGATGACGTGGGCACTACCAGGCCGTCCCGGTTCGGAGAAGGTACTCGAATACGAAGCCAAGCTGAATCGCGATTTCTTCCCCCGCTACCCTTGTCTCGCCCTTTGCCAGTATCACCAAGCCAGGTTCGATCCCGAGATCATCAAGGGCGCTCTCACCACCCACCAACTCGTGGCCAGGGGCCATCGTGTCTATCAGAATCACCACTACATCTCCCCCGACGGATTCCTCGGCGAAGCAAACGTCGAGCGAGAAGTGGACCGCCTGCTAGAGAACCTGGAGCTCCACCGCAGGAGCGAGGAACGGCTGTCTGCGATGCAAGAGGCCGTCCAGGAGCTTGCCCATGTCATCGAAGCACGTGATCCGTTCAGTGCTGGCCACCAACGAAGAGTCACCAGGCTGGCCTGCGCCATAGCCAAAGAGCTGCCATTGTCGAACGAGCGGGTGACGGCGCTCCGCGAAGCCGGCATGCTGCACGACATAGGCAAGATTCACGTGCACGCTGACATCCTCACCAAACCGGGGAGGTTGGCGGAGGAGGACTTGGAAAAGGTCAGGGCCCACGCTCAGCTCGGCTCTGACCTCCTGATGAGAATGGCCTTTCCTCAACCGATCCCTGAGATCGTGTTACAGCATCACGAAAGACTTGATGGATCGGGCTACCCTCAAGGCCTATCCGGAGACGACATTCTGCTGGAGTCCAGGATTCTGGCCGTAGCTGACGTCGTCGAGGCCATGTCCCTCGGCCGATCTTACCGCGATGGCTTGGGCGTGGCCAAAGCACTTCAGGACATCTCGTGGAACAAGGGCATCCTTTACGACACGGACGTGGTCGAGGCATGTTTGAAGCTATTTACCGAGCGAGGCTACAGATTCCTAGACGAGTAGAGACCATCGACAAATGCAAGGAAGAACCGCCACGGACCGACAGCCACGAACACGACATAGGACGCGCCGGTGAGCCACACCTACCCACCGTTCAATCGACCCCACTCAAAGAAAACGCCGACAATGGGCAGCGACCGAGGGGGATACGAGGAGTGACTGATCGGGCTGCCACTGCCCCTCAGAAAGAAGCCTCTCAAGCGTATCGGCTGCTGTTGGCGCTCAGCCAGGCCGCCCAGGCTGTGCAACGCGCCCGCACACCAAGAGACGTCTACCGCACGGTGTTGGACGAAGTGGCGCGAATCGGCCACCACGCCACCGTTTTCACCCTGACCGAAGACGGCGCATACCTCTCCCTTTCCTATCTGACCTTCGAATCGACACTGATGAAAGCTGCTGAGAAAACGGTCGGCTTGTCCGCCGAAGGCTACCGCTTCCCTGTGGTAGCTGGCGGCTTTTTCGAGAGCATCCTCAGCGCAGGTGAGACCATCTTCACCGAGCCTGCGGCGGAGCGCCTTGAGGAGGCTCTGCCTCCGGTCGCACGCCCCCTTGCACATCGCCTGGCGCAGGTGCTGGGGCTGAAACAGGCCATCTACGCTCCCCTGACCCTGTCCGGCGAGCCCCATGGCCTGCTCACTGTAGCAGGTACTGGCTTGACGGATGCCGATGTGCCAGCCGTCACCGCGTTCGCAAGCCAGATAGCAATTGCCTTGGAAAACACGCGTCTCTACGACGCCGCCCACCGCGAACTCTCCGAACGCGCAAAGGCCGAAGTTGCCCTTCGTGAGCGGGTCAAGGAGCTGACCAGTCTCTACGCGGTGACTCGAGATACCCAGGAGCGACTATCCCTTGAGCAGTTCTGCACTCAAGCAGTCCGGAATCTTGTTCTGGGAATGCAGTTTCCCGACGTCGCCGTAGCTGTCCTCGAGCTGGACGACCATCGTTTCTGCTCCAGCGAACATGCACAGGACCTGCGCCACGGTCTCCATGCCACAGTCGTTGTCTCCGGTCAGGAGCGTGGGCGCCTGTCGGTCTACTACTCTGACCTCTTGCCCTTCCTGCTGCCGGAGGAGCAGGACCTAACCGATGCCATCGCCGAGACGGTCTCCTACTGGCTCGAGCGCCGTCTCATCGAGGAAGCACTGGTCGAGAGCGAAGCACGATACCGCAGCCTGTTCAACCACGTGCCTCTAGGGCTCTATCGGTCCACCTTGGAAGGCAACATCATCGACGCCAATCCTGCCCTAGTGGAGATGCTAGGCTATGCAGATCGTGGGTCGCTACTGGCGATCAACGCAGCAGACCTTCACGCAGACCCGGCAGCTCGCTCCGTGCAGCAGGCCACACTGGACCGGGAAGGAGTCGTTCATCAATACGAGCTCCAGCTCCGAAGGCGAGATGGCAGCACCATTTGGGTGGAAGACAACGTCATAGCCGTGAGGAACGCAGAGGGGCGCATTCTCTACAATGAGGGTACCATCCAAGACATCACTCGACGGAAGGCGAACGAAGAGGCCATCAGACAACTGGCCTACCACGACCACCTCACTGGTCTGCCCAACCGAACGCTGTTCAACGACCGTCTGGACCTGGCCATCGCTCGCTCCCGCCGAGCTCGACTCGGACTGGCCGTTATGCTGCTGGACCTCGATCACTTCAAAGACATCAACGATACGCTGGGTCACAGCGTAGGAGACAAGCTATTGTTGGCCGTCAGTGCACGGCTGGCAAGCCTCCTGCGCGAGAGTGATACGCTTTGTCGCATGGGAGGCGACGAGTTCCTGGTGCTGGTCGAGCGACTGGCACGGCCCGAAGACGTGGAGAGCGTGGCCGAGGCGATCATTCAGCAGGTGCGGCTACCCTTTGTCATCGATGGAAACACCCTTGACGTCACCACCAGCATTGGCATAGCCGTGTACCCAGCAGACGGTGAAGACAGAGACACTTTGATAAGGCATGCCGACATTGCCATGTATACCGCCAAGAAGACGGGGCGCGACAACTATCAGCGGTATGTCCCATCACTCGATGGCAAACCATCCTCACTCCATGGGGAGGCGTAGCATGACAGATCCACACGACGAGGGGTCCGAACCGATGAAGGTACCGCTATCGCCGGAGCATCGCTCTGACCGACCGCGGCCACCAGCAGATGGCCAGCCTAGCGGTACGAGAGATGTGTGGCGCGCCCACGACCGAGTTCTAGCCCTCAGCAGGACGGCGGAGGAGGTCCAGACCCTCCTCGACCCCGATCGTGTGTTGCAGACCATAGGTGACGAACTGAGAGACCAAGGGCTCTACTGCTTCTTCGGCTTGCTGGACGACGACCGGGCGCAGGTGGTCTTGCGACACACCAATGTCAGCCCCGACACACTCCACGCCGCGGAAGCGATCGTTGGTGTGTCCACTGCAGGATTCAGCTTCCCTGCGGATGCGTCCGCCGCCGTCGCAGCTATCGTCCTAGATGGCAAGACCACCTTCGAGCAACGGCTCGCAGATCGCCTCAGAGAGGTCATGCCACATCTCTCCGCCGAGCCTACTCGCGAGCTGCTTCAGCTCCTCCAGGCGCATCGGGCCATCTCCGCGCCCCTCGTCGCTGGCTCGAACATCCTTGGCTTCCTCACGGTATGGTCGGAGGATCTCACCGAGGAAGAAATCCCAATCGTGTCGGTCATGGCACAGCAGGCAGCAGTGGCGGTTGAGAGAGCCAGCCTCTACGAGGACACGATGCTGAGAGTGTTCGAAATGGAGGCTCTCCGCAAGACGACGCTGGACATCACAAGACAGTTGGATCTATCACAACTGCTGCGCCTCATCGTGGAGCGTGCGGCAGCCCTGTCGGGAACCGAGGGAGGCGCCCTGTATCTCCACCACCCAGATCAGAACGAGTTGGAGTTGGTGGTCAGCCACAATCTTGGCCGGGACTACACAGGCCTCCGCCTGCACGCCGGCGAGGGTCTCTCGGGACGAGTGCTGCTGACAGGAGAGCCACTCGCCGTCGAGGACTACTCGAACTGGGACAACCGTTCACGCCAGTACGATGCCGCACGTTTCGGAGGCGCGCTGGCGGTCCCCCTGAAGTGGGGAGGGAAGACTATCGGCGTACTCAACCTCACCAACCGTGAGAGTACCAAGCTGTTCAACGAGCGCGATCTTTGGCTGCTAGAGTGGTTCGCCAACCATGCAGCGGTAGCCATCGAGAACGCACGGCTCTTCGCGGACAAGGAGCATAAGATCAGACAACTGGCCGCACTCTACGAGGTGTCCCTGGAAGTCCTCGCTGAGACCGATCTCTCGCAACTACTGCTGACCATCGTCCAGAAGGCCTGCGAGTTGCTTGATGCTGAGGCGGGGGCCATTGACCTCTTCGATCCCGAGAGCCAGTTGTTGGAGATGAAACACAGCTGCGGATACAACAAGGACTACTCTGGTATCAGGCTATCGCCAGGCCAAGGCGTAGCAGGCATGGTCTGCCAGACCCGGCAACCTCTGGCCATAGACGACTATCCCAACTGGACGGGACGAGTGCCCCAAGTGGACAACGCGGAGATAAGCGTGGCCCTCGGCGTGCCCTTGCTGCGCGGTGACGAGCTACTGGGAGTCCTCACCATCGACCGCAGGACGCCTCGTTCCTTCAACGATGATGACATCCAATCGGCCACCCTCTTCGCGAACCAGGCCGCCATCGCCCTCGAGAACGCACGACTCTATCAGGAACAAGAAAGAAGGTCCCAGGAGTTACTTGCCCTCTACAACACCTCACTGCACATGGCAAGTCGTCTGGAACTCCACAGCCTACTGAAAACCATCGTTGCGCAGGCCGTCACCCTTGTGGGGGGACGATCAGGGGACATCTACCTCCGCCGGCCGGACAGTCAGGATCTGATCAGCGCTGCCTCCGAGGGCATGCCCGACGACCTCATCGGTGCGGTCATGAAGCAAGGTGAAGGAATCGCCGGTAGGATCCTGGAGACAGGTCAGCCGCTGATCGTGGATGACTACGAATCCTGGTCCGGGCGCTCGGACACGTATTCCGGTTATGGATTCGCTCGTGTGATAGGTGTTCCAATCTCCTACGGGGATGACTTGCTGGGTCTCCTGGTCGCTGAAAGAGACAAGCAGAGTCCTCCTTTCACCAACACGGATCAGAACCTCTTGGAGCTCTTTGCCCACCAGGCAGCGGTCGCTATTGAGAACTCCAGACTCTTCGAGGAGACGAAGCAAAGGGCAGACGAACTCGAAGCGCTCTACCAGGTTTCCACCGAGATCGCTGCCCAGCTCGAACTACCCGCACTACTGGA
The DNA here is from genome assembly GCA_964577995.1 of uncultured Anaerolineales bacterium. Classification (GTDB taxonomy): domain Bacteria; phylum Chloroflexota; class Anaerolineae; order UBA7937; family B3-Chlor; genus JAUVXJ01. The sequence continues at coordinate 842 of CAZOBP010000167.1, read as the reverse complement.
CACCATCGTACAGAGGGCTATGGATCTACTGGAGGGAAACGCCGGCGGCCTGTATCTTTACGACTCCCAGCACCAGGATCTGCAACTCATTGCCGAGCAGGGGCATACCAAACCGTGCATCGGTATCAGACTGGCCTTGGGAGAAGGGGCCTGCGGCAGAGTCGCTGAAAGTGGAGAACCACTCGTGGTGAGAGACTACGGTAGCTGGGAAGGCAGATCTCCCCACTTCGAAGACGATCCCACCTGCAACGCGCTGGCTGTTCCCATCAGGCAGGGTGACACCCTCCTGGGAGCCATCTTCGTCGATGACAACAACCTGGATCGCCTATTTAGCGATAGGGACCTGCGTGTCGCGAACCTCTTTGCCAACCAGGCAGCCATCGCCATCCAGAACGCCCGCCTCTTCGGCGAACGGGAGCACACGATCCGGCAACTGGCCGCCCTGCAAGATGTCTCCCTTGAGGTCGTCGCCAAGACCGACCTCGCAGAAGTGCTTCCCACTATCGTGCGTGTGGCCGCCCAGTTGCTCGACGCGCAAGCTGGCGCCATCGACCTCTTCGAGTCCCAGACTGAGGAGTTGGTGCTGAATGCTGTCTACGGCTATGACGACGCTTTGATGGGCACGAGACACGCTCTTGGCGAGGGCGTAGTCGGTCGCGTAGCGCAGAGTAAGAAGCCCCTCGTCGTGGAGAACTATTCTAGCTGGGAGGCACGTTCCCCGCAGTGGGAAGGCCAGCCAGTGGGCTCCGTCATCGGGGTGCCCCTACTGCGAGGCGACCAACTCCTAGGAGCCCTCACCATTGACCGCCCAGTGTCGCAACCCTTTGATGACAGAGACGTGA
>CAZOBP010000166.1:0-6247 GCA_964577995.1 uncultured Anaerolineales bacterium | reverse complement strand
GCCAGCAGGGGCTGCCCCTTCAACTGTGTCTTCTGCGCCGAGCGGGGCTTCTGGGGACCGGGCTGGCGGCCCAGGGATCCGGAGCTCGTGGGCGAGGAGCTGGAGCTGCTTCACACCAAATACGGCCGAGAGTCCATCTGGTTCGGGGACGACTGCTTCAACGTGGACGGCGAGCACATGGGCCTCATCTGCGAGGAGATCCTGCGCCGCGACCTGAAGCTGAACTGGTACTACCAGGGTCGCGCGGACCTGCTGATCAAGCACCAGGAGTACCTGCCCTTGATGCGCAGAGCCGGCAACCTGATGGTGCAGATCGGGATCGAGGCCAACTCCGATGAGGAGTTGAGGAGGCTGCGGAAGAACCTCACGGGGGAGCAGGTGCAGGAGGCCCTCGCTCTATTGAGGGAGCACGGCATCGTCTGCCAGGGCATGATGATCCTGGGTACGCGCCAGGACGACGCCAACTCCATCCTGCGCAAAGTGGACTACCTCAAGTGGCTCGACGTGGACTTCCCGGTCTTCACCATCTACACCCCGTTTCCCGGGACGGAGGCCTACGACCAAGCCAAGGAGCAGGGCTGGCTGGAGACCGACGACTACGCCCTCTACGACATGGCCTACCCTATCATCTCCACCGAGCACCTCTCCAGGAAGCAGGTCATCGGGCTGTACAACCGCTCCTTCGCTTCGTTCTACTCAGACCCTGCGATGATGCTCAGGGGCCTGTTCTCGTCCATGCTCTGGAAGAGGGAGATTTGGAGGTACATGCTCAAGTTCGCCGCGAAGCTGTACCTGCGGCGGTACTGGAAGCTGCTCACGGATCTATTCCGCCGGTAGCCTGGACGGCGAGCGGACATACCTCGCTGGCAGAAGGCCCACCCTGCGGAATGAAACTAGATCCCGCTCGGCCTCTTGAACACACAGAAGTAAGCGTTGCTCCACACAGTCATCGTGGCGTAGCCCCTGGTGAAGCTCACGTCGCCCTTCTTGCCCACACCGCCTACCGGCTCCATGTGCACCAGCTCCCAGCCCTCAGCACCCAGTTGGTCCAGCTCCGGGATCAAGGATTCTGGAGCGTATTTGGGTAGCTGCCCACCGGGCCACCTGCTCTCCAGGATGTCTCGCTGTTTCTCTGCATCCGCGTACAGGAAAGTCGTGTAATACTCCCACCTCTCTGCCATAAACTTCCCTCCACTCCACATCTCTAGCGCGGCTCAGACGCCAGGCACTGGTCCGTTGACCCAGGCCCAACGGATACCGCCGGTCAATCGGGCAGATCGTCGAGGACCTGCTTCATGCTGCGACGATACTCTCTAAACGCCTCCCGCCCCTCCTCCGTGAGGTGAAGCATGGTATGGGGCTTCTTGCCCTTGAACTCCTTCTCGATCTCCACGTATCCCGCCTCTTCCAGCTTGCTGAGGTGGGACGACAGGTTTCCCCAGGTCAGCCCGGTCTGTGTCATCAAGAAAGTGAAGTCCGCGCTTTCTACGACGTAGAGCAGCGCCAGAACCATGAGGCGAGCAGGTTCGTGGACCAGGCGGTCGATGTCGCCGATGGTTGGCAGCGCTTCGCTGCCACCTTCACTCTTCGACATCTGAGATACCCGTTCTCGACGGACCCCCTGCTGGCAGAGGATAGCGGCGGAGGAAGCGCACGAAGAGGACCACCCCGATGAGCACCAGGATACCGCCTGCGGTGCCGAAGGTGACAGCCATGCTGAAGGTTCCGGTCAGGGCCGTGTTCCGGGCCAGCAGTATGCCCAGCGGAAAGGGCAGGGCATACAACACCCCGTAGAGGTAGAAGCGGGTGACGTCCATGAAGTAGGCCGCCACACTGAACACGACCACACATTGCACGGCCCACACGTACGCGGGGATGGGCAGCTCAGCCAGCAGATAGGGCAGCCTGCCGCTCCAGGCCCCCAACCCCCAGAGAAACATCAGGACACCCATGAGCACGGAGAGGAACAGAACCACCCGCACCCTCCTCAACTTGCTCTTGCGCTGCGGTCCAAACTCGACCAGTCCTATACGGGGAGTGGTGACATACTTCTTCCCGGCCCAGAAGAGAGCGAGGACAGCGGACACGAAAGCAGTCAGGGCCACCATGCTCCACACCACGGGCATCTCGCTTCCGCCCAGCAGCGCGCCGCCCCCCATGTTCAACAGTAGAAGCCCCAGAAACACGTCCCACAGGCCATCCTGGAAGGTGGCCCTGAAGGCCTTGCGCTCCAGTTGCTGCAGATCCATGTTCGTCGTCATCTAGTCGCTCCTTCGTTGTTCTCCTCAGTTCTGTCAGACGGAATACTTTGCTGTGCAAAGCACTCTCCATTATAGACAGAATGACGCGGATGTCAAGTCGCCCCTGACCACAACAGCACCCGCATACTCCCCCTGGCTCTGTCTTGCTCACAGAAGCGATGTCTTGCTCATTCTTTCTCGACGAGTCGCTCCTGCCCAACGCGGCCTCCTACCGCACCCGCTGCCCTGGCCCTGCGGGGCTGGGCCCCCAGGCACTCATGCCCTACACACCGCTCGTCGGAGTACCTGGGGCGCGACCAGCGCCCTGGCTAGGTGGGAGAAGCAGCCGAGTTGTGTTACAATGCTTGCACCCGTGGCGGGAAACGAGGGCCAGGAGGGAGCGCTATGGGCCACTTCTTTCTCCGCATTGCCAGGCATCTGCTGCCCATCGCACTGGGCGTGTCCCTGGTGGTCTCTGCATGTGGCGAGTCCATCCCCTTCTCTCTCTTCGAAGACACTCCCACTGCCACGGTGACGCCTCTGCCCACGTCAACCGCTGTCTCGTCTCCCACCGCAACGCCGGTTCCCACACCCACACCCGTTCTCCCCGCCGACCAAGCGCTGGAGGGTGGCCTGCGCCACCAACTCAACGGCGACTACCAGGCCGCCGTCGCCGCCTTCCAGAGCATCCTCTCCAGCCATCCAGATACCCCTGAGGCGCGGGAGGCGCTCTACTACCTGGGCGATGTCTACCTGCTGGACCACAACTACTCCGAGGCCATGGAGGCCCTTCTGACATTCCGGGAGCGCTGCCCCGACGACGAACGCTATCCCTTCGCCACCTTCCGCCTGGCCACGGCCTACGAGAACCTGGGCCGGTGGGACGAGGCCATCACGGCCTACCACGAGTACGGGGACCAGAGAACCATCATCTCGGACTACGTCCACCTGAACGTGGGTTACGCGCTGCTGGAGCTGGAGCGGTACGAGGAGTCCAGGGAGGAGTTCGCCCGGGTGCTGGAGCTGGGGCCGCCCGCTACGCTGGAGCAGCAGGCCCTCGGCAACATGGCCCTGGCCTCGCGCTATCTCGACGAGTATGAGCCGGCCATCGCCTACTATCGTCAGCTACTGGACTTGGCCCAGGAGGACGGCACCCGCGCCGAGACCCTCTTCCAGATGGCGGTCACCTACCAGGAGTGGGAGGACCTGGACCAGGCGGCGCAGGTGTTCACCCAACTGGCCCAGACGTATCCCCGCACCTACCGCGCCTATCAGGCCCTGGAGGAACTCGACGCCATGGAGGTCTCGGCTGTCAACGACTTCCAGCGGGGGCTGATTTACTACTACAACGGCCTCTACGATCCGGCGGTCCTGGCCTTCTACGACTACATAGAGAACGTGGAGGACACAGCCGAGGCCCACTACTATGCCGCCCTGGCCTACCGGGGATACTACGCCCACTATCTGAGCATCGACGAGCTACAAACCATCATCGACGACTTTCCAGATAGCGAGTCCGCGGGCAAGGCCTGGTGGGAGATGGCCAGGTCCTGGATCCTCATCGGCAACAACGAATTGGCCATGGGCGTATACGCACAGTTCTTCGCCTCTCGGCCTCAGGACCCTCTCGCCGACGACGCCCAGTGGAAGCTGGCTAACCTGCTGGAGGACGAAGGGGAGTTCGAGCAAGCCATCGCCGTCTACACCGGCCTGGCGGAGAGGTTTCCCACAGGCGAGTATGCAGCCCAGTCGCTGTTCCGCGTCGGTTTGGCCCACTACCGCCTCGCTCGATACGACGAGGCCCACCAGACGTGGGAGACGCTACAGGAGGATTACCCGCAGTCGGAGATGCGTTCGCGAACGCTGTACTGGCTGGGGAAGAGCCATCTGGAGCAGGGAGACCAGGCACAAGCTGTCGGGTATCTCAACGAGCTGGTCATACACGATGGCGGGGCATACTATGGCCTGCGAGCGGCGGACCTGTTGCGCGCCGGTCCGCCACTAAGCCCGTCCAACGTCTACGCCCTCGATCTCTACGACATGGCGGACGAAGGCCAGCGCCTGGAGCTGGAGGAGTGGCTGGTGAGCTGGGCTGGGCAGCAGGATGGACAGCAGATCTCCGATCTAGCTCCCAGGGTCACCAACGACCCAACCTACCAGAGAGGTCTGGAGCTACTGAGCGTGGGACAGCGGGACAGCGCCAAGGCGCGTCTCAGAGAGGTCCGCACACAGTTCCAGGACGATCCTGTGGCTCTCTATCAGTTGGCCCTCTTCTTCCAGCGCGAGGGCTTCTACGACCAGTCCATCGCCTGCGCTCAGCGGATCCTCAACCTGTCCCCTCAGGACTCCCTGTACGATGTTCCTCGCTTGCTCCAGAAGCTTCACTACCCCGTCTACTTCGCTGACCTCATCGTGCCCCAGGCCGAGAAGAGAGAGTTGGAGCCGCTCGTGTTCTGTGCTCTGATCTGGCAAGAGAGCTGGTACGACCCCTCCGCCACCTCGTCCTACCCCGCACGAGGGTTGACCCAGTTCATCGAGCCCACCGCCGACTGGGTGGCAGAGGAGCTAGGTCTCACAGACTTCTCCCACACGGACCTCTACCGCCCCGTGGTCGCGGTGGAGTTCGGCGGGTGGTATCTGGAGTGGATTATGGACTACGAGGACGGAGAGCTCTTCCGTGTCCTGGCCCACTACAACGCTGGTCCGGGAAACGTGGCTCGCTGGCGCCGTGACGGGGAGGTGATGGACATCGACCTCTTCGTGGAGGAAGTGGACTTCGATCAGACGGAGACCTTCATCCACAGGATCTACCAGCACTACTGGACGTACAGGAACGCGTACTACGGCTCCCAGTGAGCTTCCGCCAACCCATCTCCGCGATGGCGCACTCGACGTTGCATAGTTGAGGTCCCCGTCCGGGTCCCCGAAACTGACGGTGCCACGAGTGTCCGTGCCGTCGTCCAGCATCTCTGCATAGGGAAATCAACCGAGAGGATCAGCGGCGCCGCCGAGCGCGCTGTGGAAAAGACCGGGGCAGGCGCACGTCAACTGGGAGCCGACGATTGATCGCCCTCCCGCTCCAGTTCCGTGAGGATCTCTTCAAGCGAACGAGCCTCAGTGATCCGCGTCTCCACCCCCGCGTCGGCCAGCACGTAGGACGGTCCCTTGCCTTCCAGGTCCTCCTTGAGGAAAAGGACATCCACTCCCCGATCGACCAGCATCCTGGCCACCTCCAGACCCTTCTGTTTCTCCAGTGTCTGGTGGGGGTTGGCCACGATCTCCTGGCGCAGCAAGGCCCCATCCTCAGCACCCAGCTCCACGAGGGCGAAATACGACGCCTTGCCTAGATGGTCACTGACTGTGCCTCTGTGGTCTTCCAGGGGCACGCCGTAGGTCAGGCTCGTCTTGCTCTGAGGTTCATAGTGGATCACAACCCTCTCTACATTGCTGACGCCGTCCCTTATCGCTTGCTCCAGTTGCTCGCTCAAGTGGTGGGCCTTCTCCAGATCGCTCGTGCGGACCACGATGTCTACCTGAAGGAAACGATACCTCCCCGAGTTGCGGCCCACGACGGACTTGACCTCGGCCACGCCAGGGGATGATTCGATGATCTCCCTCACCTGACCCAAGGTCTCAGCATCGAGGGAGGCATCCAACAGCACCTTCATGCCGTCCGACATCAGGTCCCAGCCGGACTTGGCGATGAAGGGCACCATCAGCAAGGCTCCCCAACGGTCGAGAGCCAACCCCAGGGCGCTGGCCGCGACTGAGGCAAAGACGATGAGCGAGGACAACACATCCGTCTGGTAGTGTCGAGCCTCCGCCATCAAGCTCGGCGAGTTCGCCGCCCGTCCGACCCTCAGTTCGTAGCGGCTCCACAGCAGAGGTACGATCACTGTCAAGCCAACACCCACCAGTGCCCACCACGGGACACTGACGGGCCCCGATGCTCCTACGATGGCCTCCTTGGCGATCTCGTAGCCCGCCACGAAGATGAGTAGGGCGAT
>CAZOBP010000165.1:0-6305 GCA_964577995.1 uncultured Anaerolineales bacterium | reverse complement strand
AGCCTTGGTCGTGGACCGCCTGGAAGGTGGCCTCCTCCAGGATACGTGTCTCTCCGAACCGCCCCTTCTGCAACTGGGCGATCATGAAGTGGGCCATGTCCGTGCCTGTGGCGTAGAGCGCCCCGGCCGGCGCGATGTTCATCAGTGGGTATGGCGCCTCAATGTACTCCCCGTCGGCGTAGATGTAGCCCACCGCCAAGTCGGCCGCGAGGTCCGCTGGTGGGGGCTGCTCAACGCTGCTGCGGCTCATTCCGAGCGGCAGCAGGATGTTCTCGTCGACATACTGTTCCCACGACAGGCCGGTGACCTTTTCCACCAGGTATCCAGCCAGAGCATAGCAATGATTGCAGTAGCTGATGTTGTCTCCCGCGGGCATGGTGCGAGCCGGCATATTCTGGGCGAGATACTGCCCCAGGGGCACAAGCTCCTCGGGGGTAGCTGCGGCCTCCCCGATGAAACGCTCGTCAAAGCCCGCACTGTGGGTGAGCAGATGGCCAACGGTCACCGGCTGGTGATAGGTGTCGGGGATCTGGAAAGCATCCAGATACTCGTTGACGTCGCTGTCCAGGCTGAGCTTCCCTTGTTCGACCAGTTGCATCACCGCCAGGGCGGTGAAGACCTTGCCTACCGAGCCCGGAAGGAAGAGGGTCTCGTCGGGCACCACGGGCCTCTGGTTCTGCAAGTCAGCATAACCGTACCCTTTGGCAAAGAAGATCTCGCCGTCCTTGACCATGACGAACACGGCGCCCGGGAGGTGCGAGACCTCGATCTGTTCGGCGAAGAAGGCGTCGGCAAAGGCCTCAAGCTCCGCAGGGTCCGTTGGACCGTCCTGGGCCAGCCTCGAGGTCCGTGTCTCCGGGGGTTGTGCTATTGTGCCCTGAGCTGCACTGGCTACCAGGGGCGGCAAGGCGACCATGGCCAGGAGGATGATCCCCACCTGCAGCAGCGCCACGCACGCTATGGTGAGCGGCTTGGACGGTTCCTGCTTCCGGCTGGAGAAGGCCATTCCCAGGGACACTCCCACCCCCGCTCCTATGGCCACTCCTATGGGGATGCTATCTAGCGCGACGCCAAGCGAGATGCCGAGGGCTGCGCCGATGCACAAACCAAGGAGCAGCCCTGCGCGAGGGTTCGTGCTGTTGGGTTGTTCGTTCGCTCTGTGACTCATCTTCGATTCTCATTCATTCAGGGCCTGCTATGATACGGTCGTGGCAAGCGCGCTCCTCCCGGCAGCCCTCCTTCGATGTGCCAGTCAACGGGCAGCTCCCTGGTTGGTTTTCACGCTTGACAGTAGCGTGCGAGGAAGGTCCCCCGGAATCATCCGTCGAGAGGGGCAAGCCGAGGATGACCATTGTGCTCTCTTCGAGCGGGCCGGTGGACGGGGCAGCCAGGCGGACCGCGTTCTATGATCGGCGGTCGGCCACGGCTGCTGCTATCTCTCCCTCTCAACAGCTTCCCTGATAGCTTTGAGTTCGCTGAGCATGGCGGCCAGCGTCTCGCCCGAGGCCCCCTCCGGCTCAGGTTCCACTTCTGCGGCCGTTGGCGACATGCTTCCCCTGAAGCGGCGCAACTGGGTGGCCACCAAGTCATAGACTTCCTGGACGTTGGTCAGGCCGACCAGCCTCTCCTCAGCCCCTGACTGGCCGCTCATCCCGGCGGTCTGGATGTGCAGCGAGCCAAGACCGAAGAACCAGCGGTCCAGAACGTCCCGCCTGACCGTGATATTGGTCACTGTGCGGTAGGGCACATGCTTGACGGAGTGGGTGACGATACCGACGTGCACGATCACCTCGTCGTCCTGAATCTCGTAGCTGAGGCTGTGATAGTATGGTGCCGCCAGGACAAGAGCCAGGATCCAGACCACGACTTCGGCAAGGGCCATGAGGCCGAAGATGACAGTGGCATCTCTGTCCGGGATAACCAGAGCGAACGCGATCGTGCCGCCAATGGCTAGAACGCCTGCCACGGCGATTCCTAAGCAGACCTTGATCAGATACCGAGGGTCCGGTTTGAAGCTTCTGGTGCTCACTTTCCACTACCTCCTCTAGAGGCCCGGCTGTCGTTCCGGTGTCTGCGCGATTGGCCGGGCGTGTGGTGGATGCCACGCGAGGTCGCGATGCCGCGTTCAGACTTGGCCGCTAGCAAAGGCGCGGGAAAATCCTCCCGGTACGGGCCATGTACTCACGATACTCATCTCCGAACTGTTCTATCATCGTCTCCTCCTCGATGCGGGCACGGTACACGTACAGCGGAAGCATACACACGAGCATGCTGAAGCCCGCGATCCAGTTTTGCAGCAGGAAGACCTGCGCCACCAGAGCCAGTGGGCAGCGTACATGGGGTGCCGGATGTGGCGGAACACTCCCTGGGTCACAAGAGAGTGCCCTTCCATGATCTCGAGTCTCGGCGACCAACTGTCTTCCAGGTCAGCGTGGGATCGCCAGAGCAGCCAGACGGCAAGGGCAAACAGCACCACGCCCAACCAACCGGCCCAGACTGGCAGATGGTAGTCGGCGAAGTCTAGCCAGCCCGTCAGGACATAGATGACGGGCAGGACGAACATGCCCAGACCCGGGAGAGCTGAGAGCAGGGCATCCATCCCCTTCCTGTAGTCCCGGGCGATTGGAGTCTGCCTGTACCGCCGCGTGTAGACGACTCGCACCGCCGAGGTGAGAATCACCCCGGCGAAGTAGGCAGCGGGGAAGATGGCGCGAGACATTGATACACCTCCGGTTCATGTCAAAGCGAGCGGTTCGCGATCTCGAGCACCTCGGTTTGGCCCGCCAGTGCCGGACGCCGGGCGTCTACACGGCCCCTGCGGGCGTAAATCTTGACGTCGGAGCCGAAAGCGGTCATGATGACTGATTCAGGAGGTCGTCCAGGGTTCGAGCGACGTTTGCTGCGGCGTCCGGCCTCGCTGCCCGTCTGGCTTCGTTGGACATGCGAAGCAGGTGCTGGTTCCCGTCCTGTGCGACGTCCCTGACGGCTGCCACCACGGCCTCAGGCGTTGGGGTCACCAGCGCTGCGCCAGTCCGTGCTACCCACTCAGCGTTGCCTTCCTCTTGGCCGCGCAAGCCGCCGCTGATCAGCATGGGCAGGCCGCAACAGAGGGCCTCGCTGATGGTGCTCGGACCCGACTTGGTGATCAGGAGGTCAGCAGTGTGCATCAGATCGGCCATGTTCTCGACGAAACCCAGGACGCGGGCGGGCACCTGCCACGAGACAGCCTCCAGGCGGCTCCTCAAGGCCGTATTCCTTCCGGCGACGATGACCATCTGGATGTCGAGCTCGGCTCCGGCCACTGCTCTGGCGATGGGAAGTACGTTGCCCATTCCATCCCCGCCACCACCCACGAGTATGGTCAACCGGTCTTCGGCGAGGCCTAGTTGCGTCTTTAGTTCAGCCTTGTCTCGAGCTGGGTTGGGGAACTCCAGCCCGACGGGCATGCCGACCACCTTGACCTTCTCAGGCGAAAAGCCCGCCTCAAGGGCCCTTCGATGGGCATGCTCTGTGGGCACCAGGCAGAGGTCCACCGCAGGACAGAGCCACCAATGGTGGATGTTGACTGGATCGGTGACGACAGTGACCACGGGCAGCGTCCAGCCGAGGCGTCGGCGAAGCCAGACCGGTATGTGATTGGCCCAAGGGTGGGTGGAGACGACGATGTCTGGCCTGGCGCTCCGCAAGATGCTGGCTAGCCTGCTAAAGGCCAGTGGGGAGACGATCCTCAAGATCGTGGAGGAGCGAGCACGGCCGTTGGTGAAGTGCCATACAAGACCCCACGTCCGTGGGAGTTGATTGACGACGGGACCGTACATGCGTCCGGCCTGGCTTAGCGGCCACCAGAACCCATCAGCCATGATGTCAGCCAGGCGGACCTGGTACTGGCCCGGGAACTGGTGCACGATGGTAGCGTGGATGGCATCGGCGACGCTACGGTGGCCGCCGCCGGAGTCACAGGTCAGGATGAGCACTCTCCTGGTCATCGGCTGCTATCGAGGGTGTTCGGCTTCGAGGTTGGTCTGCGGTTGACTCCGAAGACCGTAGCCCTCCCTGGAGAAGAGGGCGTATCCCCAGAGGATGGGTACCAGGCGCATGGCTCGCATGAGGACGACGAAAGCAAGGGCCTGGCTGCTGGACACACCAAAGACGCCCAGGGTCGTGATGGACAGGATTTCCAGCATGCCCACGTTCCATGGCGGGTTGGGAATGGAGGCAGCCAGGGCAATGACCACGACTGGGAAGACGTAGGCAGTCAAGCCAAGGGGGATGAGGGCGGCTTCACCCAGGAAATAGAAGCTCACAACCAGGAGGAGCCACATGGGGACGGTGAGGATCAGTGCCGCCAGAGACCGGCCCCATTCGCGCATAGCTTGCACTCCCATCGTGAAGCGCTCGAGGATACCGACCATTCGCTGAGCGAGCCTGGCTGATAGCCTTGCGGCCACAAGGCGGACTGCCTTGGTGGCCCAATCACTTCGTGATAGAAGAAGGACAACTACCACTCCCCCGGCCAGCAAGACGAGCACGCCGGCCTGTGCCACGGTCTGGACTGGCGGCGGCAGAGGAACGATCCATAGGATCGCCAGCAGGAAGAGGAATAGAACCAGGATGTCCCATAGCTTCTCCACGAAGATGGTCCCGAACGTGGCACTCTTGCTCCAACTCCCCTTCTGCCCCAAGACGATGGAGCGGAGCAGTTCACCAGCGCTGGCACCGATGATCTGGTTGCCGAAGTAGCCAATCAGAGTGACAGAGAAGAGCGTGCTCAGGGGAATGTGCCTGTCAGAGGGAAAGAGGTATCTCCAGCGCAGCGCCTTGACGAGGAAGAAGGCCATTTGGGCCACCAGGGCCGGAAGGAGGAAAGTGTAGCTGGCAACGCGGAGGGTGTCGATCATCTGGTGCAGATCGACCTTCACGAGGACCAGAGCGAGCAGGAGCAAGCCTATGACCGTGCCAATGATCAGTCTCGCCTTGTTGCCCAAGCGGCAGTCCTCCTAGCCGACATAGCCCAAGCCACGAAGTCGTTCTTTGATCTCCTCCTCATCCTCGACAGAGTACTGATCTTCCCCCGTTGGACGATCAGAGTGTTCGTCGGTGTATTCCACGCTGACGGCGGACTGGAATTCGGGAGTGAAGGCCTCGGTGAGAACGCGGCCATCCATGTCCGAAGGAATCGGGATGCCCAAGAAATACAGTATGGTAGGGGCGAGATCTGTGATGCTAGTTCCTTCGAGATCCGCTCCTGCCTTGATGCCGTCTCCGGCAAGCATCGCAAGGCCGTCGGGGCGGTGATGGCCGGTCATGCCTACGATAGGCTCGACGATGTGGGACGCGCCGAAGTCTGCATGACCGAAGGCCATGTATTCCCAGTTTCTCGATTGCAGGACCAGGTCAGGAGCCTTGTCCACCAGGGGGCCAGAGTAGATCTCCTCCCGACGGTAGATCTTCTCCACGACTGGTTGCCCAGTAGCAGGGTCGCGTATCTCCAGGGCGCGAGCAGCTATCTCGTCCCTCAGTTGATCGTACTCGCTGCCGGCCTGGACGATCCCTTGCGGCCGCTTGCCGACCTGGTTGATGTAGATCTGTCCGAAGCTGCCCACGGCGAAGGCCTTGGTGTGCGCCCACTCCACGTCTGCGAAGGAGAGGAAGAGGCGCTTCATGAGTCCGCCTCCCTTCTGGAACCGGAAGCGGCGACGGAGGAAGCCCAACCGCAGTGCCTTGACTAGGCGGAATACACCCAGGGGCGTGAACCCAAGCTTGAAGAGGGCGTACTTCAACTGGGTCAGCGGTCTCTTCTTCAGCGTTAGAAATCCCGTCTCCAGCAGCCAGTTGTTGACCAGGAAAAAGCTGTGAACGGGGCCGAACCCGTGATCTGACATGACGACGACTAGGTCCTCAGGGGCCAGCCTCTCCATGAGTCTACCCACTGCCTGGTCCAGCCTGCGGTGGAAGTCGATGACCAAGTGGCGATACTTCCTGGCGCTCTCGGGGTCGTGGTGCGGATGAGTCTCGTCCAGCAGGCTCCAGACCTCATGCTGGAGCATGTCGTTGCTCCAAAAGAGGAGAAAGAAGAAGTCCCATTCCTTGTTGTCCAGCAGGTACAGTGCCCCGTCCAATCTCCGCTCTACGTCCTCGACCATGTCCGCGATGAACCGGTCTGTGAACTTGGTGGAGCGGTATCTCTCGTCGGGCAGCAGGGGGAAGCCGCCAACGGCCTGCTTCAATTCGTCGGCGAGGGACAGGGGATAGGTGTAGTCGTCGCTGGCGCTGGGGGTGAGGAAGTCGCTGATCATGTAGCCGTT
>CAZOBP010000164.1:0-6312 GCA_964577995.1 uncultured Anaerolineales bacterium | reverse complement strand
AGATAGGGATAGTTCTCTTGAAGGTGCTTCATGTACGATAGCCACTGCGACGCCAGCAGTCCGTACACTCGCCTGACATCGCCCAGCAAATGCTCGTGATCGGTCTGTGGTACTCGGGTCACGTCTACCCTGTGCGCCAGTTCGTCGGTAAGGTGGAATACCGCCCAGAGCAGGTTCGTGAACGACTCGTGTTCCAGCAGGTTTGGGTTCTCTAGTAGCCTCAGCAGGAAGGACCTCTTGCCGACCAGAAAGTCACGAAGCTCCTTCAGGGCAGCACGATCGGCGGTGACCTGATAGTCGTAGCCGGCCAGCCGTTCGCTGAGAACGGAGAAATCCTGATCCGAGGTCTCGGTGGTCACGATCAGACCATCTCTGATCTGGTTGGCCTGGGGATCGAGACTGGAGAAGGTCCTTAGCAACTCCGATCCGACTTCGCTGAAGAAGGCACCGATGACCATGTTCAGCTTCTCCAGAATGGCGCGCTTCTCTCGGAGCGTGAGCACCTGGTGGAAAATCAGCGTGACCAGGAGCACCTCGATGAACACGAAGGCGATGTCGCCGATGAGATAGATGAAGATGTGGTGGAGGTCGCGAAAGATCACGTAGTGAATCACATAGACCGCCACTGAGAGTGCGAGGAGAGCGAGTCCAAGCAGTAACTGCCAATCCAAGTATCTCTTCATGAGTCCACAACCCTCCTGCAAGGAATAGCCGCGATCTTGGCGAGACTGGCGAAGTGGCACAGCGCCTGGCCCTCGCCCTCCAGGTCACCCTTCGAGTGCATAGTCCCGGACATCACATTCGCTAGATGGTTCAAGGATACGCAACGCCGAGGGGTGGTGTCAAGCCAACGCGAGACTCAGCCGGGCGTGTTCGTGGCAAGCGAGGCATACCAGGCTACGAGTCACCTCCGGTCGCCAGATTGCGCTCGAGAGCATCCAGGAAATCAGCCCAACCTTCCACACCATCCACGATGAGATCTGCCGCCTCTCTCAACTCCGGTGGCATCTCGAACGAACTCACGGCCACGGTCAGGGATCTCTTTTGCTCCTGTTCGGACCAGCGCCGGAGTCCAGCGAAGGCATCCAGATCAGTCCTGTCGTCCCCAGCATAGACGGCGCCACTTACCACGCGGTCCCGGAGTAGCTCGAAGATGGCGGTGCCCTTGTCAACGCGGACGGCGGGCTTCAGTTCCACGACTCGGCGACCTTCCAGGACTTCGATCCCCGTGCCGCTGGCCAGGTCCTTGAGCAGGGAGGTGATCTCTTTCTTCGCCGAGGCCGGATCGGGCGCCGATCGGTAGTGAATCGAGACCCCGGTGTCCTTTTCCTCGAATACCAGCCCGGGCAGCACAAGCCGCTGGCGGGCGGTCTCGGCGATGCCGCGCATACTCTCGAGGTGGCTGAGGGCTGACGGCTCGACATGAGTGTGACCCCTTTCCCACCGACAGAGGCCGTGATTGCCGACATAGATGATGCCCGGCAGACCGACGAGCGTGCGCACATCGCTGACCTGCCTTCCCGACACGATAGCCACGAGAGGTAGATCCCTGGCTAGCTTGGCCAGAAGTCGGCGGCACCTGGGAAACGCTACGGCTTGCTCCGGGCTCGGGGCGATCTTGCTGATGGTGCCGTCGAAGTCGGTGATCAGTGCCAGGGGCTGTGCGGCCACGATGTAGCGGAGTGCTTCCTGTGGATTCATGCCTGCGAGAAGCCTCTAGTCTGGCAGAAGGTGTGATATGTCCACGAGTTGGTCGTATAGCCAGTCGCCTACAGTGTGAGCCTCGATAGTGGAGCGCAGGCGGGTGGCGCGGTTTGCTCGCTCCTCGGGGGACATGACCAGGGCTCGGTGCAGCGCATCCGCCGTCTGCACTACATCATAAGGGGAGATGACCAGAGCACTGTGGCCTAGCTCCTCCAACGCCCCTGCCCCCTCGGACATGACCACAACGCCGTCCCGTTCGTTCACCAGTGGCCCCTCCTTGGCGATGAGATTCATGCCGTCAATGATGGGGTTCACCAGCAGGACATCGTAGAGCTGCATCGCGGCGATGGCCCGGGCTTGGTCTTCGCCAACGAAAAGCTTCACTGGTTCCCATTCACGGTCACCGTACTTCAGGTTCAGGCGCTGGGCTGCGACTATGACTTCGTCGAGGTACGTGCGGTACTCCTCGATCCCGAGGCGTGATGGCACGAGCAGTGCTAGCAGACGCACGTGGCCCAGATGCTGCGGGTGCCGTTCGAACAGTAGGTCGAGGGCGTCGAAGCCACGGACGATATTCTTGCTGGGGTCGATGCGGTCGACTCTCAGTATGGTCTGCTCGCCGAGGCTCTTCTGCAAGTGCTCTCGTTCGCGGGTGGTTCGTCGACTCCTGGCCAGGCGGCGGAGCGACTTGAGATCGACGGAGATGGGATAGACGCGGACCAGAAGCGTCTTGCCGGCTCTCCTCACGGTCCAGTCAGAGTAGCTGACCTCTGCACCCGGCAGCAGGCTCTCGCAGGTTCTCAAGAAACTGAGCACATAGCGCTGGGTGTGGAAGCCGAGGATGTCGTTGCAGCATAGGCTGGCTAGTATCTGCTCGCGAACAGCAGGCGGCAGAACCATCCAGTAGTCCGGTCCAGGCCAAGGGATGTGAATGAAGTGTGAAAGCAGGCAGTCGTTGGGTAGCATGGGAGCCAGTGCTCCGGGGCACAGGTAGAGATGGTAGTCCTGAAGCATGACGATGGCGCAACTGTCCTCGCTCGAGGCCTGTGCCGCGATGGCCTCAGCAAAGGCCTGATTCACCCGCTGGTAGCCCTGCCACGCGGACCACATCTCGGCGTCGAAGGTGGGCACACGGACTAGGTCCCACATGTAGTGCTGGAGGAACCACAGCAAAGGGTTGCTCACCGTCAAGTAGAAGAGATCGTAGGACTCTTCGTCGGTGAGCACGAATCGCACCCGGAAATCGTAGTCCTTGGTGGAGTAGGGAAGCAGGTCGCCGGGATGCTGCTCTGCGATCTCCCGGTCCTCCTGCGACATGGGGCTGCAGATCCAGATGGGGCTGGCGTAGCGGCTGATTGCGCTGACGGCGCTCACCATGCCACCACTCCCCCGAGTGGCACGCGCTTTCCCTGATCGGGTCCGTTGAAAGGTGACGGGTCCCCGATTGGAGGCGATGATCAAGGATCGATCGCGGAACATGGACTGGACCAGCGTGCGGAGACGGGCCCTTCGTGCTCGGATGGTGAGTGGATCCGGTTGTGACTCGCTCACGTTTCACCTCCGCGATGCGCGACAATCAGTCGATAACGCTGTGGGTTATCCGGGACACGCCGAGCGTCGGTCAGGGGGTGGCTGCCGACTCTCACGGCGCATGACTCGCAAGGAAGGTCCAATGGGGTGACGGGACCGAAACACCACGGACCGATCTGAACCTCGCTACCCGTAGAGTTCTTCTACCACGCTTTCATACTCTTCTCTGATGAAGTGCTTTCTGAGCTTCATTGTTGCCGTGAGTTCCACACCTGCGCGTAGCTGCTGGGGAATGATGGCGAATTTGACGACCTCCTCCCAGGGTCTGATACCCTGGTCTGTGGAAGCCCGCTCCCGGATCTCCTTGCCTATGAGCTCCCTTATCCCCGTGTCGGCTGCCAGCGCGGCGTGTCTGGCCTCCCTGTTGTCGTCGGGAGAGGCCACGCCGAGCTGTCGTGCGTAGCCTTGCAGGTTGTCCCATTCGGGGAAGACCAAGGCTCCCACGAACTTCCTGTCCGCGCCCACGAGCATCACTTCATGGATGTAAGGGCTGGTGCGGATCATGTCCTCTATGGGCTGGGGGGTTACCCACTCGCCGTTGAGGAGCTTGAAATCGTCGCCTACCCGGCCAAGGATCTTCAGGTCGCCCGTGGGTGTGATCAATCCGAAGTCGCCAGTGTTGTACCATTTCAGCGGCTGCCCATCTGATGAGGGGGAGAGTACCCTGCTGGTCAATTCCAGGCTGGTGTAGCCCTTCATGATCTGGGGACCCCTGGCGTAGATGACCCCTTGCAAGCCGGGCTGCACGGGGTTGAGATATCTGTCGAGGATTTGAATCTCAGTGCCAGGAATCGGCTTGCCTGCGGTATACAGTGTACCGCCGAAGAGTCTGACGGTGAGCACAGGGGAGGCCTCTGTCATTCCGTAGGCTTCCAGGACCTCGAGACCGGCGGCGTCCAGCAAGTCTTCCACGTGCTCTGGGAGGTGCCCACCGCCAAAGACGGCGCCCCTGAGCTCGCCTCCCAGCATACTTCTCAGCTTGGAAAAGACGAGCGCGTCCGCAAGCTTGTAGGCGGCGAAGTTGGCTACGGAATCTCTCACTGCTTTCAGTCTGCCACCCGCGTCGTTGTCTTGAAACGGATAGCGCCCGTTCCTCTTGTTCACGGCCTTCTTGTAGATGATTGCTCGGTCAACGAGTCTGGAGACGATGCCGTTGAGGGGAGGTCTTTGCCTCCTTATCTGTTTGTGGACTCGTTCGTAGAGGGCCGTCCAGACCCTGGGGACTGAGGCGAAGAAAGTCGGCTTCTCCGACGCCAGATCGCTCATCACATCCTTGGGTGTGGTGTAGGACATGGAGGCCCCGAAGGAGAACACCAGGTAGTCGATGGCCCTCTCGAACAGATGCCACGGTGGCAGAAGGCTCAGCACGCGGTCGTTCTCGGTCAGGTTCAGCAGCGGGGGAACTACGTCGAACAGGTAGGCGAAATTGGCGTGAGTCAGGATGGTGCCCTTCGGGATGCCCTGCGTTCCCGAGGTGTAGACTATGGTGGAGATGTCGTCGGGAGATACCTTTGCTGCTGCTTCCGGCAGTAGGTTCTCCCCCTCAGCCAACCGGGTTCTTCCTTCTACGATGACGTCTTCCAGGGAGTAGACGTTCTTCTCCCTTCTGGTCGCTCCGTCGATGACGAAGGCCGAAGCGATGAAGGGGAAGCTCTCCATCACGGACTGGATCCTCTCGAGCACCTCTTCATTCTCGACGATCAGGAACCTGGGCCGGCAATCGTCCACGATGCCCTCGAGTTCGGGCACAGGTACGGCCGTGTCACGAGGGACATCGGGTGCACCTATCCCTTGCAGCGCCAGGTTGATCAAGATCCATTCCGGACGATTATCGCAGACTAGTCCCACCTTGTCGCCCTTGCCGACCCCCAGGCTGATCATTCCGGCTCCCAACTCCAGGACCGTTTGGTAGGCCTCGCGATACGTGACCCCGTGGAAGGTGTCCCCTTTCCTGATGCGCTGGAAGTCTTTGTGAGGGAACCTGTGGGTTGTTCTGTGGAAGTAGCCGAACATGGTGCGTTCCATGGCTGACACTCCGTGGCGCTTCAGGGCACGTGACATAGTGACCGCAAGGTTGCGTCTGAGACGAAGAAGCCGAGGCGCAAGTCGACCCATCGGGAGGCCGAGTTGGCCTCACCAGGGAGCAGAAGACCTAGCCTGGCTCCTCACCGCCCCCGTCTCGTTTGGAGATTATACCATGGACGGCGTGTTCTATCAATGGGAGGGTGAGGAGGGCCGGAAACTGCATCTTGTGGTCGTGCGGAATCGCGTGAGGCGGGCGGTTTCTTGCGCCGTGGCGGGTCGAGCGATCATGCCTGTGATATGCACGTGCTGGGCTGGACCCCTCACCCAGACGCAAGGGTCGGCACTTCGGTGCGAGCAGAGCAAAGCGGCGGGTTGGTGCGCTGTGAGTCAACCCCCCGTCGAAAGATGCCCCTTCCCAGAATCAGCCGTATGTCCGCAATATACCAGGTTCTCTCAACCACCCGTCGCTGGTGGTGACACGAGGCTTTGGCAGGAAATCACGCAACTGCGCCATCACATGGCTTTCAGAAGGACCCAAGCCGGGTGTCTCGACTTCCGCGGCGCGTAGCAGGTACCCTCGGGTCAGTTGTGGCCCTGAGATGATGTGTACCCCCAGCTTCGCATGACCTCGGGCAACACGGTCAACGCCATCCACAAGAGGTCTGGGGGGCGCGTCCCTGAGGTTGGTGAGGAAGATGACCCTCGCTCCCACATGCTCTGCAAGCTGTGCTAGCTTCTCTAACGCGCTCCCGATTTCCCGTGCCGATTCTGTACTACAGCCTTGCCGCAGATCCTTGCATTCCGCCAGCAGCAGTTCACCATCGCAGGACGCCAGCAAGTCAACGTCTGTCGCGACGTCCCCACGACGCACCTCAATGCCGGGGACATGCAGGAAGCTACGCCGCGCCAGAGTGGACAGAGTAAGAATGCTCAGGAGCACCGGAATGGCCCCCTGCTCAATGCCGCGAACCACCAACTCGTTGAGCTTGTAGG
>CAZOBP010000163.1:0-6320 GCA_964577995.1 uncultured Anaerolineales bacterium | reverse complement strand
ATCTGGCTGCCAAGGTCATCATGGCCAGTGGTGCAGCTCAGGCTGGCCTGATGGCGATAGCGGCGCGGGTGTCCATTCTGGTGCTCTCCGGCGCGATCGGCCTGTCAGAGATGGGCCTGGGCAACGAGATCATCCAACTGGCTTTTGGCGTGCTGTTGGCTGCGCTTGCGCTGGCGACTGCTCTTGCCTTCGGACTGGGAGGACGGGACGTCGCAGCTCGTGAACTCGAGCGATGGCTAGAGTCGATGAGATCCAAAGAATAGATGCTATGCTCAAGCACCCCCCCCCCCAATTTTGGAGATTGAGGTATGTCGTGCACGGCTAGACAGTTATGCGGATTCGACGTCAGGGCCTGCGACGGCGATGTTGGCACGGTGCATGACCTCTACTTCGATGACGAAGATTGGTCTATCTGCTTCGTCGTGGTTAGCGTCGGTCGCTGGCCCGTTGGTCGGAGAGTGTTGATCTCTCCCCCGGAGTTGTACTAGTGGACCGGTGTGGGACGGTGGCCGGGTTGAGCGTGAGATCGAGGATAAGCTCGCCGGTCTGCTCACTCACATGGTGAACCCCATTGTGGACGGTATGAATCTGGTGGCCAAGGAGGGCCCTGTTGTGAACGAGCGGGATGGGGTTCTTATCCTGTCGGAGGGCGCTGGCGCCAGCGAAGAGCTTGGAGAGGCGGCACTCATAGTCTCCCCGTATGACCTGGTCGATATGGCGGAGGCTATGCACCAGGCCCTAGCCATGGGAGCAGAGGAACGGAAGGAACGGGCCAGGGCGCTGCGTGCTCGCGTTGAAGAGCGCTCGGTGACTGACTGGTTGTACAGCCAACTGTTGGATTTCACTCTGCTCCCGGGTTGATACGTGCGGATGGTCCGAGTGACTGCGCTGGCAGGGGATGGGATCAGCGTGGGCGCCGGCGGACAGCGCTTGACTTGAGCCTGGTTGAGAGGGAGGAATGACCGGATGAGCGGCAACACAATATACACTATCATCGGGGCAGGTCACGGTGGTAAGGCGATGGCTGCGCATCTGTCTCTGATGGGCTTTCCCGTCACTCTCTACAATCGCACACCAGAGAACGTGAGCAGCATCAAGGAGCGAGGCGGCATCGAGCTCAGGAGCTACGAGGGTGGGCCTCACGGCTTCGCCAAGTTGCAGTTGGTCACCTCGGACTTCGATGAGGCGCTGAGGGAGGCTGAGGTGATCATGGCCGTCGTGCCGTCGACAGCCCACAGGGACATCGCCGGCCGAGTCTGCCGATACTTGCGCGACGGACAGATAGTGGTGCTCAATCCAGGCCGCACTGGGGGGGCCATCGAGTTCGACAACGCACTGCGGGAGAGATCTTGCCCGGCCGATGTTACCGTCGCTGAGGCGCAATCCTTCATCTACAGGAGTCGTTCGACAGGGCCCGCGGAAGCACAGATCTTCCGCATCAAGGATGCGGTGCCTCTTGCAGCATTGCCCGCCAACCGGACAGATCGAGTCTTGGAAGTCTTGCAGACCGCATTCCCCCAGTTCATCGACGGGAGCAATGTGCTTCATACAGGGCTGAACAACGTCTGGTCGGTGCTGCACCCAGCCCTGGCTCTCGTCAATGCGGGGCGTATCGAGTCGACCGCCGGCGAGTTCTCTTTCTACGTGGACGGTGTGACCCCGGCGGTAGCTCGACTGCTGGAGGCGCTGGACAGCGAACGTGTCGCTGTGGCCACAGCTCTCGGTGTGAGTACACAGACCGCCGTGGAGTGGCTGCGAGCAGCGTACGATAGCCGGGGAGACAATCTCCGCGAGGTTATCCTCAACAACCCCGGCTATCGGGACGTGAAGGGTCCTCGGACCTTGAACCACCGCTATTTGCTGGAGGACGTGCCCATGTCTCTGGTGCCCATTGTGGGTCTGGGGCGCCGCCACGGGGTCTCTGTGAAGGGGATGGATGGGATGATCCGCCTGGCGTGCATTGTACAGGGGACGGACTATCGTCGTCGAGGTCGCAGGCTGCGCAGGTTGGGCATCACGCGGCTGAGCGCCAGTGAACTGTTACGCTACGTCAACGAGGGCGTCCTGTATGGGCAGGTCGCCTAGTGTGAACAGAGCCAGCGCAAGCTGATAGCCATGATACGGTCGGTCACCGGGGTTGATTGCAGAAATCGAGGACCGTGTCCACGAGGATGCGGGCGCAGGAGACCACGCTACGGACATCCACCCATTCCACCAGCCCATGCTTGCCTTCGCCCCTGGGTCCCAGGATCACAGATGGGATGCCTGCCTGCTGCATGAGGGCTGCGTCGGTCCACATCAGGCCAGTCGCGCGCGCTGGTGCATGGCCGAGCTCCGCTTCGCAGGCGGATTCCAGCGCTGTGAACAGCGGACCTTCCTCTGCCTGCCAGGGGGGACGTACCATGGACAAGCGCCAATCGGCGCTCAGCTTCGGATCTTCGGTAGCCAGGGTCGATAGCAGTCCCCGAAGCTCGCTCTCCACGTCTTGCTGTGTCTCAGTGGGGATCAGACGCCGCTCCAAGCGCAGGAGACAGCGATCGGGGTAGCTGCTCCACTCGCGGCCGCCCTCGATCAGAGAGGCGTGGAGGGAGGGGTGCATGGTGTCCCCGCCGAGAGAGGCCCTGAAGGACTTCTCGCCGAGTAGCCGCTGCCGCAGACCTTCGAGGCTGGTCAGGATCTTGCCCATGTGAGCGATGGCGTCCACTCCCCTGTCTGGAAGACTTCCGTGGGCCGCGACCCCCTGCGTCTCTATCTCCACCCAGGCGAAGCCTCCGTGGGCGACCCACAGGTTGAGATCTGTCGGTTCCAGGATCACGCATCCATCGGCTCGAACATCCTGCACCAGAGCTTGGGTGCCGAGACTGGCATGTTCCTCGTCAGCCGCGCCGACCAGGAATACATCTCCTCTTAGCGACACCTGGGCGTCTCGGAGCGCGAGGAGCGCTGAGATGCCCGCCGCAAGGCCGCCTTTGGTGTCCCAGGCGCCGCGTCCGAAGAGCCTGCCATCGGCCATGCGAGCTGAGAGGGGGTCTTCCATACCTTCCACAGAGACTGTATCGAGGTGAGCATTGAGGATCAGGGACCTTCCACCTCCGCTTCCGGGCAGGCGTCCGATGACGTTGGGTCGGCCAGGGCACACTTCCTGTAGTCTGGTCTCGATACCCGCGTCACTCAGCACTCGAGCGACGAAAGAGGCGATCTCTCTTTCGCCCGAGCCGCTAGCGACCAGACTGGGGTTGACTGACTCGATGCGGACCAACTGACGCAGGAGATCAATGGTGCGTTGCGGATCTGGGGTCACTTCCACTGAGATGCCTCCCCTTCGTAGGGCACGATTCACTGCCTATTGGCGACCTTCAACAGGTCGGATACCTTGTGAATCTCGATCAGGTTGCTCTCGTGGGCGATTTCCGTTCGCACTCCAGCGGTGAAGAGCACGTGGTCGCTTTCCTCCAAGAGTCCCCTGTCGACGAGTACCTGGCATGCATTGAGGATGATGTCGTCGGCCTCGTGGTACCGCGCGTAAACCGGGGTCACTCCGAACACCAGCTCGAGCTGTCTCTTGACCATCTCGTCGCTGGCGATGGCGATGATGGGTTGTTTGGGTCTAAACCTGGCGATCATCCTGGCCGTGTAGCCCGATCTGGTCAGGGTCACTATCTTGTCCAGAGGCATGGAGTTGGCTATGAGATCGATAGATCTACTCACGGTCTCGGAGATGTTGTAGAAGCCATTGATGGTGATCTGCCCCTTCAACACACGCTCGGCCTCCAGGGCGATCTTGGTCATCATCTCCACGGACTTCACCGGGTATCTTCCGATGGCGGTCTCGCCGGAGAGCATCACAGCGTCGCTGCCGTCCAGTATGGCGTTGGCCACGTCGCTGGTCTCCGCCCGGGTTGGAGTCGGGCTGTCCACCATGGATTCCAGCATCTGCGTGGCGATGATAACGACTTTGCCCCGCTGGTTGCATCGCCTGATCAGTTCTTTTTGGATGAGGGGCACCTTCTGGTACTCGATCTCCACGCCCAGGTCTCCCCTAGCCACCATTAGTGCGTCCGACACCTCGAGTATGTCAGCGGCGTTCCAGACACCCTCCTGGTTCTCAATCTTGGCGATGATGGCCTGCTTTCCTGTGCCGACTCTCCTCCTGAGGTTGGCTACATCACCGGCGTCTCTCGTGAAGGAGAGGGCCAGGAACTCTACGTTCTTGTGCTTGGCGTACTCTATCGCCTCCAGATCCTTATCAGAAAGCCGCGGCACACCAAGCCTTTTCCCTGGGATGTTGACGCCTTTGTTTTTCTGGATCACTCCTTCGTCAAGGACGCGCAGGTGGAGCTTGCCGTCCTGCTTTCTCTCCACGATGCTGATGATGGTGCCGTCGTCTATGGTGATCTTGTCGCCTACGTCCACCTCGTCGTAGAAGTCGTAGGAGAAGGCGAACTCGTCGTCGTCGAAGCCAGCCACTATCACGTCGCCCGTCTCCACCTCGCGCGGAGCTCTGGTTCTCACCCTCACCTCGGGACCCTTGAGATCGAGCATGATGGGAATCTCGCCCACTTCGCGGGCCATCTCTAGGATCCGTTCGTACTGGTCGAAGTCCCCATGAGCCGTGTTGATGCGGACAACGTCCATCCCGGCGGCGTACATACGCTTGATGGTCTCC
This sequence comes from uncultured Anaerolineales bacterium, assembly GCA_964577995.1. Lineage (GTDB taxonomy): Bacteria > Chloroflexota > Anaerolineae > UBA7937 > B3-Chlor > JAUVXJ01. The sequence goes on along the minus strand of CAZOBP010000163.1, from coordinate 1,654 downwards.
GGCTTCATGCTCCCTGGGCCTACGGTGCAGACCACTTTCGTCTTCTTACTGGGTCTCGCGGACACTGGTCGTCCTCCCTATGCTGATCAGCCCGCTGAGTGCTGGTCACTCAATCACTGACCGGGCGCGCCACGAGATGGTGCCTGGGCAGTCCTGCACATCATTGTAGCATAAGGGGAGGAATGGGTCGAGGTCGGTGGGGAGAGAGGTGGACACTGCCTCGGCGGCACGCGGCAGCGTAGGGCTGTGACCGCACTCACCACGTCACCCCAGGGCCCGTTCAGGCACGTTTCCACCTCCGCAAGCTTGAAGAGACCGTAGAACTGTGTTAGCATGGGATGGTACCGAGAACAGGCAGTATGGGCAACGCTGACCTGGCACCCGGGTGTACACTGTGCCCCGGCCCTCGGAGAGGCCGCACTCGAGGAGGACGATAATGAAGTGCAAATGGCTGTCTATCACCGTTCTTGTGGCTGCACTCACCGGTGCCTGCTCTGCACCGGTGGCGCCGGTGACTTCGGTGGAGTCACCGACGGCTACTCTGGGTAGTGTGGCGACTTTCACGCCGGTTGTGGGCCCGCAGGCGACACCCACACCCGGAGCCGCTGCAACGGCGTCCATCGAAGATGGAACGGCTACCCCGTCATCGGCAGGTGTGATCATACGTATCGAACCCACCTTTACTCCCTGGCTAGGGCGTGACGCGGTTAGCGTCTCGGATCTCCCCATTGGCCAGCCGGGGCACTATGTGAACGTAGCTTTCGGCTACTGGCTGCAATACCCTCCTGCGTGGTACACTGGTTTCGGTAGCCGGCCATTGCTCGCCAGCTTCAGCAATCTGGATCCTGGCACGCATAACCGTGAGAGCATGCGAGCTGAAGGCTGCCTGCTGGAGATCACTGCCTCGGTCGACATCTACGGGGTTCCCCTGCGTGACATTGTGGCGCAGTTGCCTCAGGTGTTTCCCAACTCTCAGGACTTCGATCTGGATGGTGTAGAAGCGAGCCGCGTTCCGCCCACCGAAGAGGATGGCGTTGTCAAGGAGTTGGTGCTGGCTGTGCACGAGGGCCGACTCCTGATCCTCACTTTCAGCTATGCTAGCGCGGCCACTGGCTTGTGCCAGCCGGCGTGGGAAGCTCTCCTGGGGAGTTGGAAGTGGATCACCCCTGACTTCGCCTACTACTTGAATTCAGAGTACGGCTATGGGGTCGGCTATCCCCGAAACTGGTATCGCTTCAACAGAAACGATAGGGGGTTGTCCATCAGTAGTGTGGACCCTACGGGGGTGCGTGATCTGCAGGAGGTCATGAGTCAAGGTATGCTGGTCCAGACAGACGTCGTGGCCAATGGAGCGACCTTGCCCTTGAAGGAGTGGGTAGCGGCTCACGAAGGGGACGTGGACCTCACCAGCGACATCCCCTTGAATGAAGTGCTAGGTGTCCGTGTGCTGAAGGAGGGGCCTACGCCAGAAATCCAGGAGATGAGCGGGTACTTCCAGGGGCCACAGGGTGACATCTACGTTATCACTTGCTACTATCCCGCTGACCGAGACTGGGAGTTCCGGCCCGTGGCAAACGCCATCGTCTACAGTTTCACGTTCTAGCACATGGTATCAGGGTGGAAGTCTGGATTGTGCTGGGGTCACGGGAGTCCC
>CAZOBP010000162.1:0-6352 GCA_964577995.1 uncultured Anaerolineales bacterium | reverse complement strand
GCGTATCTGGCAGGCTTCCTACCCACGCCAGACCTTGAGAGCGCACTCCTAGGCCACAAGGCTGGCGCCACACAGGGGCCCCCAGGCCTTTGGAGCAGCGGCTACACTACCACGTCTGCATCTATTGACCTGTCGTCTAAGGCAAGCTATAATCCCTTGTGCACGACCTGTCAGCCTGCGATTTCTTGCCGTCACCCTATCGAGCAGAGGATGTGTACGTCGTGACCAGAAGCCCAGGCGAACACATAGATGCTGAGCCTCCAGGACCGCAGCCCGACGCTTTCTTTCGAGCGCTCTTCGAGCTCTCTCCCGAAGCGGTTCTCCTCACCAATGCACAGAGCAACGCCATTCTCAACGCCAACCAGGCCGCGTGTGACCTCACCGGCATGTCCAGAGATGAGCTGTTGGGCCTTGATCTCGCTCGGCTCTACTCCTCACAATACGCCGAGGAGTATCGGGCCGCGCTTCAGGCGGGCCATGCGCCGAACCGTGTGGCCACTGAGGACGTACTGATCCAGAGACCCTCAGGCGAGGTGGTCCCGGCCCGTGCTTCAGCCGCAATCCTCGCTGTGTCCGGACAAAGAGTAGTCCGCTGGGTCTTGCGCGAGATTGCCGCCGAGGGCGCTGCCGACGATCGCCGAGGACAGAGCCGCGATCAACTGGCTGCCCTGAACGCCATCGCCAATACGGTGGCCGGTTCACTGGACCTAGAAGGCATTTTGGACCGCGCCCTGGATAAGGTGTTGGAGGCGATGAAGGTGGACGCGGGGGTAATCACCTCGTTCGACCCTCAAACGGGGGAGATGACGCTGATGACCCATCGCGGTCTGAGCGATGAATTCGTTCAGGGCATGCGAAGGCAGAGGCACAAGGTGGACAGGGAGTTGGCCAATACCATTCCCGGCGTCGAGGAAGCCATTCTGATACAGGATCTCCCGAAAGATCCTCGTGCGGCATCCTTCGCGAAAGATTTCGAGAAGGAGCGGCTGCGCTCAAGTGCGGCTGTGCCCCTCCAATCCAAGGGCAAGGTGTTGGGCATGCTCGCTGTAATCAGCCGCGAACCTCACAAGTTCACCTCCCAGGATGTGGAACTGCTGACCGCCATCGGCAGACAGATCGGGGGGGCGATAGAGAATGCCAGCCTCTATCAAGAGGAGATGCAAAGGGTGTTCGAGATGGAAGCCCTACGCAAGACCACGCTCGACATCTCGAGGCAGCTAGACCTGCCCCAACTCCTCCGGTCCATAGTGGAGAGGGCTTCTGCCCTGGTGGGAACACCAGGCGGCGGTCTGTACCTCTACCACGAGGAAGAGGAAGAGCTGGAGTTGGTGGTCAGCCAATACTTGGATCATGACCTCTGCGGCACTCGCCTGAAGCTCGGAGAGGGCCTCTCCGGAACAGTAGCCTTGACCGGGGAACCCATGCTCGTTGAAGACTATCAGAACTGGGAGGGTAGATCCTCGCAATACGAGGGCATGCCTTTCCGGGGAGTAGCGGCGGTTCCCCTGAAGTGGGGAGACAGGATCCTCGGTGTCGTAAACGTGACCGACGTCGGGCAAGCTAGTGCGTTCACCGACGGTGATCTTTCGCTATTGGAGCTTTTCGCGAGTCAGGCCGCCATCGCCATTGAGAATGCGCGGTTGTACTCCAGGCAGGAACAAAGAAGCCGCGAGTTGATGACCCTGCACGACACCTCCCTACACATCACTAGCCGAGTCGATGTGGACAGTGTGCTGGACGCCATTGCCGTGGGGGCGGCCGAGCTCCTGGATGGTCTGACGGCGGAGCTCTACCTGTACCGCCCATCCCGGGGAGATCTAAAGAGCGCCGCGTCCAGCGGTCTGCCGCCTGAACTGGTGGGCGGCGTCCTTCGACGGGGGGAGGGAGTGGCCGGCAGAGTCCTGCTCACAGAAGCGCCTCTGATCGTGGATGACTATGACTCATGGGAGGGGAGAACTCCAGCCTTTGCCAGCTATGGCTTCGCCCGCGTCGTGGGCGTGCCCATCAAGTACGGCAACGACCTCCTGGGCGTGTTGCTGGTGGACAGGCCACGGAGCAAGCCGCCGTTCAGGGGCAGCGACGTCAACCTGCTCACACTGCTGGCCAATCAGGCTGCCATCGCCATCGAGAACGCCCGCCTCCACGACCAAACCAAGCGACGCCTCGAGGAACTATCCGCAATAGAGGAGATCGTCGGCGAGCTTTCATCCACTTTGGACCTCGGCAAGGTCATTTCGATGGTGCTGGACAAGGCCGTCGAGGCCACGGAGGCCTCTGCGGGATCCATCGACATTGTGGCTGAGGATCGTAGCTGCCTGATCTGGCTTGCCCACCGAGGCTACCCCCCGCGAGCAGCATCTCAATATGCGCCCGCTTCCAGCATAGAGAGGGGCATTGTGGGAAGGGTCGCCAGAACTGGAGGACTGGCCCTGGTCGATGATGTCAGCAAGGACCCAGACTACCTCGGGGTCGTACCTGATACGAGATCCCAACTCACTGTCCCCATCATTATCGAAAAGGCTGTGGCTGGCGTGATTGTGCTGGAGAGCCCCAAGCTGGGCGGCTTCACCCAGGAGCATGCAGACTTCGTCCAGCATCTGGCCGAACATGCCGCCGTGGCCATGGACAACGCACAACTCTACGAGCGCTTGACGAGATCCGAAGAACGGTACCGAGCCTACGTGGAAAACGTCCCCGACGCCATCTGGGAGGCAGATGCCGACTGGCGCTTCACCTATTGGAGTCCCCAGGTCGAGAGCCTCACCGGTTACGCGCCAGAGGAACTGTTGGGGCACACTCCAGATGGGATACTCGTCCACCCAGACGATGTGGAAGAGTTCAGAGACAATTTCCACCGCATGATCGAAGAGAAGAACGAAGAAACCACCCTGCGCCACCGCGCACTCCACAAGGACGGCTCCTTTCTACACCTGGAAGTCAGTGTGAAGCCAATGTGGGATGATCATGGAGGGCTCGTCAAGTATGGAGGAGTGGCGCGGGATGTGTCGGAACAGATTCGGCTGCAAGCGCACGTGGTACAGTCAGCCAAGCTCTCCGCCATCGGACAGATGATCTCGGGAGTGGCTCACGAACTGAACAACCCTCTGACTACCGTCATGGGATACACACAACTCCTACAGGCCCGCGACGCAGACGACAGTGTCCAGGCGGATCTCCAGAGGATCTACGAGGGCGCATCGCGGGCCCAGCGGATCGTGCAGAATCTGCTCACCTTCTCGCGCCAGAAGAAGCCAGAAAGGACCCCCACCGACGTCAACGAAGTCATTGAACACACCATGACCCTGAGACGACACCAACTCCAGGCAGACAATGTTGAGGTCGTCACAGACCTGGCAGACAACCTGCCCTGGACGATGGCCGATGGCTATCAACTCGGGCAAGTCTTTCTCAACATCGTCAACAACGCTCACCAGGCCATGTCCCAGGTCCCAGGCAGGCGCATCCTTACCGTGAGGAGTGCGCTCACAGACGCCACCACCATTCGTGTCACCTTCGCCGACACTGGGGGCGGCATCCCCCAGGAGATACTGGACAAGGTGTTCGACCCGTTCTTCACCACCAGGGATGTGGGAGTGGGTACTGGCCTCGGACTGTCAGTAGCTCACGGCATCGTCCAGGAACATGGCGGACGCATCTGGGCCGAGAGTGCACCGGGCAAGGGAGCGACATTCATTGTAGAGCTGCCCGTCAAGAGCTGGGTTGAGGACATGGACGTACCCACATCGGATGATTGATCCGCTCCGAGCTATTCTTGGCCTGGCAAGACCCTGATTCTCTCCCAGGTCCAAACGACAGTAAGGGATGGACGCTCTTGCCAGAAGGAGGTCATAGCAGTGGATCCCGCACTTGCGGACCCACTCCGTCAGCGGGATGTGCTGCGGTCCAGCGCCCAGGCTTTCCTGAAGGGACGCCGAGGCAGGTCCCTCCGGCAAACTCTGCCCGTGGAAGACTGGATGATAGCCGTTCGACAGATCCTGGCCTGAGCAGAGATCGAGGCGGACAGATACTCCTCGTCCAGTCAAGTGAGGTAGGGAATGGGTCAACAGAAAGTGCTGGTCGTGGACGACGAGAAACACATCATCGACCTGGCAAGAATGTACCTGGAGAGAGAAGGTTTCACCGTGGAGGAAGCCCTCGACGGGGCGGAGGCACTGCGCAAGATACGCAGCCTGAACCCTGCCCTCGTCGTCCTCGACCTGATGCTCCCCGAGGTGGACGGCTGGGAGGTCTGCCGCCGGACCCGTGTCGATTCAGATGTCCCCATCATCATGCTCACAGCCCGGAGCGACGATGTAGACAAGATTGTGGGACTGGAGCTGGGCGCCGACGATTACTTGACCAAACCCTTCAACCCCCGTGAGCTGGTCGCCCGAGTGAAGGCCATCCTGCGACGCTATGAGAGAAGCCTCCGCCCGGGCAAGGCGTTGCACCTGGGCGACCTGACCATCGACCCGTCTAGCCGGGAGGCGACGCTGGGCACCCAGACCCTCGAACTGCGCACCAAGGAGTTCGACCTGCTCTACACCCTGGCTGAGCACCGGGGCCAAGTCCTCACCCGGGAGCAACTGCTCGAGTTGGTGTGGGGCTACGACTTCTATGGCGAGACCCGCACCGTTGACGTCCACATCGCGCACCTACGCAAGAAGCTGAGAGGCAGCGAGGTGCAGATAGAGACGTTGCGGGGCGTGGGATACAAGCTGGTGGTCTAGACAGCATGTTCACCACCTTACGTTCGCGGCTCATCGCATCCTATATCCTGATCATTGTGGTCTGCCTGACGGTCGTGGGGATCGTGCTAGCTGTCCTGCTCATACCTCAGGTGTCTCGGCTCACCTACCTACGCCTGGCCGAGCAGGGACTGCCCATTGCGCTGCGAGTGATCAACCTCCGAGGGCAGGGTCTCACCGCAGAGCGCATCATCGAAACGCTGGAGCAGAGGGGCGGCACAGACGGTAGCCCGCTTCTGATCGTCACCGGTGAGGGTTTGGTTCTGGCCAGCACCGAAGACCGTTGGGTGGGTCGGGAGCTCGACATTCCTCTCCAGCCAGCAGAACGCCGCGCATCCCTGCGGACGTACGCCCAGGGGCGTCTGACAACTGGCCAAGGTCTCTTCTACTACGTCGCCCTGCCCACCAGTCTCCGCGCCGCCGCGACTGAGTCAGAATCGGACACGTGGTACGTAGTACTGCTGTCTCAACCTCGTCAGGTGCTGGCCTCGCTGCTCGCCGAGATCTCCATCGGCATTCTCGCCACCGGCGGCGTGGCCCTGCTGGTGTCCGTGGGCGTCGGCTTGCTTGTCGCCCGTTCCGTCGCCAAGCCTCTACAACGCATCACGATGGCCACAGAGGAGATAGCACGAGGCGACTACGAAGGGGAACTCCAGATCACTTCCCCTGAGGAGATAGGGCGCCTGGCTACCAGCTTCAACGCCATGGCCCGCGAAGTCCAAGCCTCCCGACAGGCACAGCGCGACTTCATCGCCAACGTCTCCCACGACCTCAAGACGCCGCTGACTTCCATCCAAGGATTTTCCCAAGCCATTCTGGACGACACAGCGGCCGACGAAGCGTCCCGCCGGCGCGCAGCACAGATCATCTACGACGAAGCTGATCGCATGACACGCCTGGTGAACGATCTGCTGGACCTGGCCCGCATCGAGGCAGGACAGGTGGTCATGGCCCGGCAGCCCATCGACCTCTCAGCATTGTTGCAGGATTGTGCTGAGAAGGCGAGTCTGCGAGCCCAGCAGGGGCAGGTGACTCTCCGAGCGGAGTCGGATGGCGGCCTGATGGCCACTGGTGATCGCGACCGTCTGGCCCAGGTGCTTGGCAATCTGCTGGACAACGCCCTAAGACATACACCGCCCGGAGGCACAGTCAGCCTCTCTGCGCACTCACTGATCACAGAACCCGCGAGGCCCAGGGAAGAACCCCGACGCCTCGTGGAGATCAGCGTGACGGACACAGGCGAGGGAATACCTCCTGAGGACCTCTCGCGCATCTTCGAGCGTTTCTATCGTGGTGACAAGTCCCGCGCCAAGACCGGCAAGGGCGCCGGGCTGGGACTGGCTATCGCCCAGGAGATCATCCGCGCCCACGGAGGGCAGATAGAGGTCGAGAGCGTAGTCGGCCTGGGCACCAAGTTCACCATCACCCTCCCGCAGCTCACCGAGACAGAGTAGCCCGAAAGGTGAGCTGCGTTCGTTCACAACCCCCTCGGTAGCATTATCATTTGAGTGAACTATACCTCTTCGGTAACATTATACGTGAGTGAATGCGGCACCTTGAATTCACGGGCCGAGTGGACTATAATACATCTAGAGATAGTGGCC